>JBBIVA010000115.1:0-12623 GCA_037439945.1 Marinilabiliaceae bacterium | reverse complement strand
TATCAGGCAAATTGCGATGATAAAATAGGTTATTAATATGTTTTGTTCAATTTTCATATAAGTTCAAAGGTAATCATTTTAGTCCGTGTGTTGAAAGATTCAGGCTCTTTTGGCTGCGAAGGGTTAGCCGTTGTGTGGGGCAGCCAAATGTGCCTGAATGTGCATTGGGCTTTCAGATTTTCATACTAAATATGACTTAGGGCGGTAAAATTAGTGTTTTTATATACAAGTATTGATTTACAGGTGCTTACAGCCAACCCAATTTACATAGGGACAAGTTAAGAATTGAAAATTTCGGTTTATGAAAATCTGCAACCCATATGTATGAAATAACAACCTGATTAAAATCGAACATTCATGGTTTTAAAAATTAATATCCTTGACCGTGATATTAAATTATTTGGATTAGTTGTTTGCCCTATATGCAAGAAACGTATATGTGTTGTGGCCCCAAACCTAAATAACTTTCTTGTAACTACACAAGAACGTAATCAAAGAAAGTATAGGCTAAACATTGCTTCAATCCACCTCGCCCGTTTGCTTGTTTTTCACGAAAAGCAGGCAAGCCCTTATGCGGAAAAACTACTCGATAGGCATTCACCCCAAGGCTGGCCCGCTGTTTTGCCGGGGCCAACGCACCCACTCACCAACCTGGTTGGAACAACCATTGCCAAACTAGCTTTGGGGTTACAGCATAACAGCCAAATTCAATAAATTTACTCAGGAATATAAATAATCTCTCCGTTCTCAAGTTCATAGGCAACACCTACCCTGCGGCCTTTGTTTCCGGAAACATCCTGGTCATCACTTGGGGTATAACGGTTTATTTTTTCTCCCTCGCGGGTGATTATTTCCATGTTCTCCTTTCCGGGATTTTTAACAATTGTAAAATCCTGATCAGTAAACATCTCTGTCATGTTGTACCGTGTAACCAATGCAACCATTAAAGCCACAGCAAAAACCATTGCCACATCAAATAAATTGGCTACCACAGAAATTGGGTCCTGGTCATCGGTTTGTTTTAACAGTTGCTTTCTCATTGTTTATGTTTTTTCTCAATAAAAAGCTTAACAACAAATTCAAGATTGGTATAATCCTGTAAATACCACCTTTGTTTTATTTGTTGAGTTAAAAACCCAATTGCGCCAATAACCAATCCAATAACAGTAGTTGCGAAGGCCACCTGCATATTTGAAGCCATTGACCCAATATCGCCGGTTGAAAGCCCAACCAGAGCAGGCCCCATTGGGATTAAGGTTCCCATTAAGCCTAAAATGGGACCGAGTTTGGAAAGTGTTTTTGATTTGGCCAAATCCTTATCTGCATCAATTTCAAAATTTGCCAAGAGGCGATGCAAATGAGCTTCATTATCTTTCAAATTAAGCATGCGGCGCAGGTAATTCAATACCAAAACCTGGTTATTGTCTGGCAATGATCCTATTATTTGCGAAGCGTTTTCAGAATCCATTTGCTCAAACTTCAAATTTATCAGGTTATTGTTTCTTCGTTTTGAAACAAACTGGGTATAAAAATTCCCAACCATGATAAGGGCTTTAAAAAAAAGAAAAATCAGAATGGCTACCACCGGCACCATTAAACCGGTTGAAATCCAGTATAAAACATTGGTAATCGAGTTCATTTTAAAATTATTTTTTTGTTACCTAAATATTTGAACTTTATGAAGGTTAGTGTTATTACCACAATTGATAACCATTTTACCCTAATTCAAAAACAGAAATACATCATGTTATACAAATTCCTACGCATCTGGCATTACTTTTAATAAACGGGGCTTAAGAATGTGTTAAATGATTAATCTTAGAATTATGCTCCTGAACCTTCTCAAAATAGTTTCCTTGAAAACCATTTTACCACCAAAACTTCGACTTTACGAACCCATCCTATTGCCCCCATACCGGCAACTACAATACCTGAAATGGAAACCCACAGTAACGAACCCCAATCAATTTTATTCATATTTTTATAAACTGTAGTACCATTTACAGTACCAACAATGCCAATACAGGCAATTATAATACAAATTATAACTAAAAGTTCCCTTCGTATGTCATTGTTGGGCAAAACAATTTTTGTAAGGTATGGAGCAAATCCCGACAACAATACAACAACAACTGTAACAACCCATGTTACTGTTGTAAATGAAACCCCCGGAGTTAAAAAGAATGCATGTGATAATGCAAAATAGAGCATTGGAACAACCAAAAAACCGGGATATATTTTTAAAAAATTACGCCAAATATTTTTATTCCAGTCCCCTGCTTTAATATTATTCAAAATTTCTCCGGCATTTTTAAAGCAGTATGTCATCAGAATTGAGCAATCAACTATCACAAAAAGCGACAGATTTGTCATTATTTCAGGATTTGACAATAATGACTCCATTGCAGTTTTAGATTGTTGAAGTGCAAATGGCTTTAAAATCCAAATTAAACTTCCGTTTAACAATGCACCTGCCAACCATTGCCATTTATTACCCAGACTTTGTTTTACAACAAATCCCAGGGCAATAACCACCATTAGCATTTGAATTAATTGAGACATTTCAACACTTTTAAATTAATAGTAAGTAAAACACAACTGATTTATAAAATCCACCTGTTACTTTAGCCCAAATACGGCAATATAAATAGATAACTTTGCACCTAAAACCATCTTCTTTTAAACACTTAACTTTAACCCAAATTATGCATTTGAAAAAGCGTAATCGATAAAGTGCTTGTAATCAATTCCAAAGATTTGGAATTGAAACAATCACTAAATCGGGATTATCCCAATTAAATCAAATAGTTCGGCCCATACTTCGCTTCCTATTGATTAATTTGGGTTTAATCTTTTTACTTGTCCCCTGGTTCGTTTTTTCTTTTCCTTTTTAACCATAAACCCAGACCTATGAAAATTAAAATTGCCAAAACGGTTATAACCAACCCGTTAATCGTTTGCCGTTCAAATTCATTAGCCGTTGATAATTCTTCCCTTTTCATAACGGTTCCATTATCATTAGATCGGTTTGTTTCCCTTATATTCGCAATTTTCGACTGATAATTTTTTGCCATTTGCGGATCAATATTATTGGCGATAAAATCTTTCAGTTTACTATTATCACATATAAACCCGGTGCAACCCGGGTTATAATCTTCAATTAACTGTGTGTGCAACCGGGCAATATCCTCTAATTGTTGCTGAGTGGCTTTCCAATAACCTTTCCGGGCTGTTTCGAGCATAACTGCTGTTATCTCCTGAAGAGCAGCCGGATTAGATTTTTCAAAAAACTGCTTAACATTCAGATTGTATTCGTCCTTAACATAAACCTGGTATATTTTATCCCACATTTCATTATCGATAGCTTTGGGTTTCATCACGTTCCATCCATATATATTACGAACGGTCACAGAAAAATTTTCTGCGCTTGAAGCACCACCTTTCAATTGTTCCCTAATATATGCCGGATTAAAAATGGTGGTGCGCGATTCAACACCTATTGCCTCTTTAACTTCCTGTATTCTAACATTATTACGGTTCCGGTAATCACTGAAATAAGCATCGGGGTCTTTACCTGTAACATTTCTAACGGCTAAATTCATACCACCCATGAATTCATAAACATGATCAAGGCTTATTGGCCCCCAGGTGTTATTTTGGCGAGGTTGGACAACTATATCCGTATTATGCAAAACTGCCTCCAGTAAATTTGAATTAAGCTCGCCCCAGTCCTTGTCATTATCATATGATGCCCCCATATTATGAAGATAGGTTTTGGCAAGTTGAACTTCATTTTCCCATTTATCGCCACTTTCAACCATACCTGTAATTCCGGCCCCGTAATTTCCATTTACGCCACCAAAAATCCTTAACAGCGACATTTGTTTGGCATTTTGTGGTGTTGCACCCTTTTCAATTAATAAACGTTGTGTTTCAACGGTACCTGATTTCACATAATTATCAAAATCATCGCCGGGGGCTGAAGCAGCCATTTCTACTGCCCTGCTTATTAACATTAATCTTGAAGCCCCCAAATCACGGAACTGACCCGAGGTTTGAACCACTACATCAATCCTTGGACGCCCCAATTCCTTAGCCGGAATAAGTCTTAGGTCACTAACGCGGCCAAAAGCATCACGTACAGGCTCAACTCCAAGCATGTAAAGCACCTGGGCAATTGTAGCCCCTTCGGTTTCAATAAATTCTCCACTCCAAAAAGTGTAGCTTACTTTTTTTGGCCACCGGCCATTACGTTTCATATAAGTATCGAGAGTTGATTTAGCAAGGTTCACCCCCTTTTCCCATGCGCTTTCTGATGGTGTTGCCTCAGCATTGACACTAAATAGGTTACGCCCTGTAGGCAATGTATTTGGATTTGCAACTGCATCGCCGCCCGGTGATGGTGATATATACCCTCCATTCAGTGCATTCAACAATGCATTTATCTCTCCCTGTGGGCTAGAATAAAGATGACTTCTGCACAGCAATATATTTTTTACTGTACGGTCTATTTCAAGTATTGCCATCATCCTGTTTTTATAGGTGACAGGCGGTACTTTTAAGCTATCCTTTGGTGTTGCACCCGAATGTGCGTCGGGCTTATATTTAGCTCCGGTTTTATGTTCAGGGTGGTTTGGTTTATTCGCCTTATGGTTAGCTGCCCTTTGTGCCCTAACCTGGGCCATTGATTTAGGCTTTAACGATTCTGCAAATTCACGCGCTTTTTCCAAATCTTCCGGCTTTAATCCTGCAAGTTTTGATATCTCAGCATCATTTGGTAACACCGATCCTGATAAAACCTTATTAACAAAACTTTTAGAAGGGTTTAAATACCTCCGTGTAAAATATTGTTTGTTTTGCAATTGTTCAGATGTTACAGTACCATTTTCACGGTCAAGGGCAGCAATACTGTAAGCTATAGGGTCGGCACTCATTGCAATTACGGAGCTTTCTACCTTATCCTTTTCATATGGTTTACCTAATGTATATGGTTGTCCCATCATTTTTTCATTGGCCAGCTCTTCTGCAAAATTCTCAATTTTTCCTATTTCGTCAATATTGTAGGGTTTTGTCAAAATACTATCCAGACCCAAATCGCGATGTAATCCCAGTTTTACTGCTATTTTTTTAACCCTCAGGGATGCTTCATTTTTCTGATTATCTGCTTTATCGTGGTAAATCCTTATTTTCTCATTCAAACTTTTGAATTCCCCACGCATGTCGCTTTCCATGAACGGCGGGTTAAGGTGTGAAATAAGTGTTGCATATCCCCGCCTTTTGGCTATAATCCCTTCGCCAACATTGGCTATTGTGTAGAGATAAAAATGGGGCATTGTACCAATTAGCCTGTCGGGCCAATCATTACTTGACAATGCAACCTGTTTTTGGGGGGTGAACTCAAGGCTCCCGTGAGTCCCGAAATGTATGATTGCATCTGCTTTGAATTCGAAACGGCTCCACAGATAAGACCCAATGTATGTGTGTGGTGGTGAAATTTTTGCTCCATGCACCAGTTGGAACTGGTTATTGCCAACAGCCGGAAGCGGCTGGGGCAAAACAGCCACATTTCCAAACTGAAGCCGTGCCACTGCAAGAAATTTTTTCCCATCCTTTTCAAAGCTCAAATAATCTCCGGGAGCAGGGCCGTAATTCTCAACAACCTGGCTGTAAATACTTTGGCTCATCGCCTGACTTACCCATGATTCATACTGAAATTTTTCAACCAGTGCCGGATTTCCACCTTTTATGTAATCATTAAAAGCCCCCCGGGCGTATTCACCCAAAACAACCCCCTGTTCCTTCACCAGTTTTTCAAACTCACCTTCAGTTGAAGGCAGGTCACCTAAGTTATAACCTTCAGATTTTAGCCTTTGCAAAAAATTATACAATGAAGGTATTACCTCCATGCCCGATGCCACCAAAGCTGACTGTCCTGCCCCTTTAAAATAATATACGGCTATTTTTTTATCGCTGTTTCGGGACTTTTTTAACTTAATAAAATTATTTACAATCCGGACAAAACTATTTAACCTGTCGGGAATTGCCCTAAAAACATAAAATCCATCATCATCTTTATACTGGGCATTTAAAACATATGGATAAATGCCACCATCAAGCTCGGGTATAACCACGCTTTGCGATAAAAACCCACCCATCATCCCCATGGGGTCGTTCATCCATTTTTCTTCAGTTTCGAGAACCGTAACAGGGCAAAACAATGGAATATTATTCTCTTTTAACCATTCTGTTGCAACATTCCCTGTACCCATTGACAAGCGGCCGTGTGGTAAGTATATTACAGCATCAGGTTTCAGTTCCTTTAGCATTTCAAGGCGTTTTTGAACCGATGCCATGGGATAAACATTTAATCCTGACTTTTCAAGAGAGGCAATGAGGCTGTCGAGATGCATCCGGTTTCCGGCAAATGGATCGCCTATTGATCCGACTATAGCAATAATTGGGGCCCCATCCTTTTGCCAACCCTCTTTTTTTCTGAATTTCTGAAACTCATCAAGGGTTGAAAAACTTAACTCATCATTAAGATGGTAATACGCGTCTTTCGGCATTGTAACAACCTCATCAGGTTGATTTACAAACCACTTTTTTTTATCTATTTTGGTCCTTATATATCTTAAAAGACTTCGGTAGTTAGCCTTACCTCCATTACCAAGATAATCGCTAACAACCTTTATTTGCGTGCTGTCCAAACTTACTATATCATTATCGGGATTGGTAACAGAAGTACTATAAACCGGTAATCCCTTTATTGCCATATCTGACAATATTTGACGCTGCTCCCCTGTATATTTTATCCCCATTGCAAATACCAAAACAGCATCATAGTTATTTACCTTATGTAAACCATCAAGCCCTACCACATCAACATTAATATGTTCACCCTGGACCGACCGGGCAATACTTACAGCCTGAAAATCTGGAAAATTCACCAGGGCTACCCTGGTATCCGAGATATTAACATAGTAATACCAAACTGCCACTGAAATTATAGCAACTATTGCCAGTGATAGTTTTATAAAAGTGCCTCTTCTGCTCATCGCCTGTCTCTTATTAGTCTTTAATTTCTTATTACCTGAAAACCTTTTATCCTTAAAAAAATAGGGTATTTAACCGAAAAATGTCCGCCGGAAATTATATTCCCGGCGAACAGGCTTAATCCACATCATGGGTCAGGGATTAATTTTATTATGCAACCAGATAGTGGCTTTGCCCTCCGGTTTACGTTTTTTAATTAGCTTTCTTTACCAATGCATATTCAATATTTGGGTATCCGCGTACCCCACCATCACTTGCATGGAAATTTAAAAACCTGAGTTTATAAACATTCCCTGCTGAATCTTTTATAACATAAAAGCGATCGGTTTTAACCCCAACAACTCCTCCTTGGGTAACACGCCATTTTGAACCAATAAAACTTCGCTCTGGGCTAAATGTTGTGGTGGCAATGTTTGCACCGGCATAGGCGGCATAGGTTACCGAAGAAGTTAAAACTTCGGCCACTGTTACCCCTGCCAAATTATTAATCATAATAAGGTCGGCGAAATAGTAAGGAACTTTAGTTCCGCCTGTAGCTGTTGCATAAATTGCGCCAGACCATTGAAAGTCCCATTTTGATTTTGGGGGTTCCACATTTACAATTCCTGATTCAAAACTGAAAAATTTGAAATTAAACGCCTTGTCCTTTGTTATTTGCACAGTTTGAAAGGTTGCATCAGTAATATTGGCATGCTGCAATGTATATCCTTCAGAATTACGCAGGACCCTGATTTTTTTCCACCTGCGGGCGGCCACACCGCCTGATGTTCCTGGGTTTACAATAAACACGTTGTTATCTGCAGGGGTTGCTGAAATATTTCCAATAACTGTTTTTTCAAGATCACCATCAACATCATCTATAATGTTCATGGCATTGGGATTTGATGTTGAAACAGACAAATCAAGCCCTATAGTATCGGCTGCTGTAACTGATGCCAAATCTGTTTTGTTAAGTTTAATAGCTGCAGCTCCTGTAGTATTATTTAGAATCACCCTGAAATTATCTTCACAGAGGAACCCCAGATCCCATGATTTTCTCATAATGCCAACCTGGGCGTTGTTACTTAAGTCAACAAAGACTGAGTTTACAGCTGATGAACCACCTGCCCCACCCTGAATTGTCATGGTGCTACCGGCAGATACGATAGAGGCAAATGAAACAGTAACTTCATTTTTAGAACCTATTATTAATGATTCATCAATAGATAAAATTGAAAGTTTTAAACTTTCATTACCTGATAAAAAAATTCCATCCGGTTTAACTATCTTGATTGAGCCACTATTAGTTCCGGCCCCTATATTTACTGAAATTTTCTTATCAACAGCAGCTGGAAGTGTTGAATATTCCTGCCCATAAACCAAATTGGTTTCAGTTAGTGATACTACTATTTCACACTCTTTATCAACATTACGCGATAAAACAATATTAACCATCTTTGATGCTTCTGTTTCTTCAAAACCGATTACATCTGATTCGAAATTAACAAGGTTGTCTGGCAAAGCAGGTTTATCCTCGCTACATGAACTGATAAATAAAACTGCCAGAATTGAAATTGCTATTATCCTGATTTTCATTCGTTAATAATTTAAATAATTTGGTCGGAAGGAACCCGCATGATGGATTTTCAACCGAAGTATTGTTAAACGGACCATGCCCGTTACTGTATGAAATATTTTACCGTTTAAAATTTTGTTTACAATTCAAATATCAAACCCAACAGGTATGACCTTCCGTAGCTTAAAGGAAGTGGCCCTGATGTGTTATGCCCACCCGATGACTGAGATGTATTTGATATTTCTGTAATGTTAAACAGGTTACGGGCTCCGGCCTGCAACTTTAATTTTTTATAAAGCTTTTGATTTACAGTAATATCAGCCCAGTTAAATTCACCTATATACGCTTTACGAACCGTAGTTACGCTATTATTTGTAACAAGTTCATGAAATGGGCGCCTGCCTGTATGTTTATAAGCAATGTTAATATCGGTGCCCCATTTGGGATATGTATAAAGAATACCTAAAGAGGCTTCAGGGGACCATTCAAACTCATTTGATTTATCGCCATCACGGGCATCAGACTGGCTATGCTTATTATACCTGGCTATGTATGATACACCTGCGGTGATTTGCCAGTTGCCGGTATTACAGGCAACATCAAAAATTGCCCCGGTTGTTTTGAACTTATCAATATTTATATAAGTTGTAATGGTTGGGTCAACAGCATCTCTTGCTGTGGTTATAAGGTTATTAAATCTGTTGTAAAATGGCGATAAAGTTGTGGTAACCCTTAGGTTTTCAGCATGCACAGGCCTAAAAGTAAAGGAACCGGTATAGCTGTCAGAATATTCGGCTTTCAAATCAAGGTTTCCCTTGATGGAATGGCTTGCATCAAAAAACCAGAAATAAAGTTCACGTAAGGCCGGGGCCCTGAAGCCACGCGCATAAGATAACCTTAAATCAAATTTATCGCTTATTGCCCATTTGGTATTTAATGATGGTATAACTGGTGGGGCATCATAAGTTGAGTTTTTTGTTAATCTGATACCCGGACGAAGCTGAATTTTTTCGCCTATCTTTAATTCGGCCGATAAAAAAGTTGAATAGTCGCTTATTGTTGGAGTTCCTTTAATTCTTGCCCCATTTGCCTTATCATTTCTATACTCTAAACCCCATTGCAAATTCAGGTTTCGGCTAAGCTTATATAAAGTTGTCCCCCTTCCAAATATATTATCAAATTCAGACACATCCTGTTCCCCTGCACCCAATGATAACCTCCGGTCTTTAGTTACAACATTGTATGTGGTAGTTTGGGTGGCCCTTTCATAGTCCTGATATGAAAATACCATGTTAAAACTCCACTTATTACCATAATTAATATTCCCCTGCAACTGATGTGTAAACCTGATGGTGTTAAAATCCTTATCGGTGGCAATGTTAGTAAACGGATTTACATTGCCTTCGCCTTTGATAATTTCATCAAGCCAGTTTAACCTATACCAGAAATTATAGTTTTCCTTGTTTAACCCGAAACCAGTTTGCCCCAGTAACTGGTTTTTCTCTTTCCATTGTTTAGACCTACCCGTAAAACTACCCTGCCATCCACCAAAATCATTACGCGTAAAATTACTTCCAACATGCCACCCTGAACTGGCCTGATAATTAATACCTATATGGTTATTGTGCTTCCCTTTGCCTTTAAAGGGCTCATACTCATCGCCCACAGTTTCTTCCTGAACCCTTGCTGTTACTGAGAGTTTTCTTTCTTGGGCAGGCTTATTCTTTTTGGTTATTATATTAATTACACCGGCCAAAGCATCTGTTCCATAAACCACCGACATTGGCCCTTCAACAATTTCTATTCTCTCAATATTGTTAATATCTATCTGGCTAAGGCTTTGTCGTGTTGCGCCCCTGTCAATCATTGGGGTTCCATCAACTAAAATTTTGACATTCTGACCCGACATCCCCATTAATTGTATATCGGTTTCACCAGTTGCCAGGTCATTGGAAAATCTTATTCCCGGCTCGGTTTCAAGAATTGCCTTTAAGTCCATTGCTCCTTTGGAACTTATTTTTTCAGGGCTGATTGAGCGAACCCTGTAAACTGAATTCCTTACCGATTGTGCTTCAAACTGACCTGTAATAACGACCTCGCCCAATTGTCTTTTATTTTCAATTATTTGAATTAAAGGAACTTCCAGCGTGCCATTATTTGGGATAATAATTTCTATCTCCCGGCGGTGACAGAAGATTGACTGGACCACAAGGGTACATTTACCTGCGGGAGCATCAAAGGCAAATCTACCCTTACCATCTGTTATTGTTCCAAAACCGGTGTTTTGTATATAAACCTGGATAAATTCGGCCGGTTGGTTATCAGCAGTTTGGACAATACCTGTAACATGACCATAATCAGGTTTAAAATTTTGAGAAAAAGAAAGTTGATAAACAATCAAAATAAAAGATGATAATATAAAATGGCGCATTATAAATTAGAGTTTATGTTTACAAATGCAAAGTAAATGGTGCAGGCTTGGTCCTGCAATCCCTTTTATTGGTGTTTTTAATTCAATCTAAATAAAACAGGGTAGTCCCAAAATCTCTCCTTTATGCCCTGATTATAGGCCATTTATACCCTGTTCAATAATATAGAAAAAACATTGTATCGCCATTAATGGTATCACTTGTTTTAGGGATATATGCTTAAACCCATAAAAGAGTAAAAAAAAAACACTTTTTTGTAATCAAAGAATATCATTTTTTTGCACATTTTGCAATTACTGAATTGCACTTATTTCCCCGTTTTTTCAAATTCTTAACTTTTAAAAATATTATTAGGGCATTTAATTAAGGCTGGAACATTGTAGTTGTTATTAAAGGATAAAATTGCGTTTTATATCACCGGAAAATTTCCAAACCGTGATTACTTGATAGCGTCCGGTTACTGTCCAAGCTATTGTAATATTGGTTAACCAGGGTTAAATATTACTATTACCGAAAAAAAGTGAACCGCCAGATTTTCAGGCTTGCCCTGCCAAATATTTTAACCAATCTTACTGTTCCTCTTTGGGGTGAAAGCAGAAGGTGTGGCACTGGGATCATTAATTGGAGAATTTACCGGGCTTTTACTTGCAGTTTTATTGTTTTTTAAAAAAAATATAAATGGAACGCAAAGCTGTTTACAACTTCACTGGCACTATTACTTACCGAACTTAAACGCTTTTTAAATATTAGTGGTGACATTTTTATCCGGACCTTATGTATAATCGCAGTTTTTACCTATTTTACTTCAAAATTGGCGGGCATTGATGATATAACACTTGCAATAAACAGCGCCCTGCTCCAATATTTGTTTATTTTTTTTCATTGCCTTTGCATATGCAGGTGAAACATTGGTTGGGAAGCTTTACTGTTCGGGAAATGTTATAAACCTTAAACAAACAGCATGAAATTTAATGTTATGGGGATTTGGTTTTGCCATTCTTTTTTCAGTAACCTATTTAATTACCGGAAAATATTTACTGCAATTCTTTACAAGCGAGCCAATGGTATTAAACCAAGGCGATAAATATTTATTTTGGATGATTCTTTTACCACTTTCAAGTTTTGCAACTTTTATATGGGACGGTGTATTTATTAGGACTTACTGCCTCGCGGGCAATGCGTAATTCGGTAATTTTTTCTGCCTTGCTGTTTTACTTTTTCCCTATATTTTTATTATTCAACAAAATGGGTAATCATTCAATTTGGTTGGCCTTGATACTTTTTATGTTATCACGTAGCATTGCTTTAACCCTTATTTATCCACGTATTATTTATAAAAACCATCTTTAGTTTATTAGGGTTTTTAACAAAAGTTATCAGCAAAACCCTAAATAACAAATCCCACAAATTTCAAAAAGAATTAATTTACTATTTAATAAGGAATAGTAATTCAAGTATATTTAACCCTCCCGAATGGTCGGTACAGACTTTAGAAAAATGGCCAAAGACAAATTTGGGTTTAATATTAAAAAACACTACTATCCGATAAAAAGTTGTTTTGTCCCTAACGTGACAAAAGTTCAATT
>JBBIVA010000114.1:0-12734 GCA_037439945.1 Marinilabiliaceae bacterium | reverse complement strand
ACTTGATTTACAGGTAGTTAGGTGGGTGTTGCAGAAAAGTGCGGAAAACAAGAAATTAACTTCTTTATGCTTTTTCTTTTTTAGCGCAGTACCGGAGACTTTAAGGTTAAATTTTTTTGCAATTAAAATTTTAGGAGTGCAAAGAAAATAGGTTACAGTTTCTTTAGTAAAATGTATGTTAACCAGCTTATGTATTTTAAGTAAAATTAATTAAGACCTTTTACCTTGCCTGGGTTTTTATTAATAAATTCTTTCCAGCTTTTTACGCCAGTACCGCTTACCGGATTACGGGACTGAAAAAAATGGCAAACGGCAGCAGCTAAACCGTCAGTTGCATCAAGATATTTATGCTCGTCATTAATTTTCAACAAATGTTTCAGAAATAAGGCCACCTGCTCCTTTGATGCATTACCCCTGCCTGTTATTGCTTGTTTAATACGTAATGGTGCATATTCAAAAATTGGAACCGACCGTGAAAGGGCAGCAGCCATTGCAACACCCTGTGACCTTCCAAGCTTTAGCATCGATTGAACATTTTTTCCAAAGAATGGCGCTTCAATGGCCAATTCATGAGGGTGGTAAGTATCAATTAATTGAACTACCCTATCAAAAATTTTTTTAAGCTTTACAAAATGATCATCATATTTTTGTAGTTCCAAAACACCCATTGCCAACATTTTAGGCTTATTATCAACAATACGCAAAACACCATATCCCATTACTGTTGTACCCGGGTCAATTCCCAATATTATCTTTTCTGCAATATTCTTAATCATTCCATCTTCTTCAAAACAGTACTAAAATGATTAATCCTCTCTCCCTTTAATCTTTTAAGGCTGATTATAGAATTTGCCATGCATTCATCCAAAATATTAACCTGTAAAATTTCTTTACACCTCCATTGGACCGAATAAATATTATTACCGCCCTGACTGGCAGAAATAATATGAAAAGTTTCAGGCTTTAAATCAGGCAATAATTTATAAGCAGCCGTAAACATTTCGCTTTTCAACCACTCTTCCCATTCTTTGTGGTCATAATCAGCAAAATAAAAAGATGTGTTAAATATATATTCTTCCATTTTCAGGCTGAACTTAATTCGGTACAAAAGTTTGTCAATTGCATGAATAAATTTGTTTATGCAGATTTATTCAATAACATCAAACCCACAAAAAGGTACCAATATTTTTGGTATTCTTATACCTCCTTCAAACTGATTATTCTCAAGCAAAGCTGCTACAATACGTGGCAAGGCCAAAGCGCTTCCGTTTAAAGTGTGGGCCAATTGTGCTTTTTTTTCGTTTTCATTTTTAAACCTTAATTTTAAACGGTTTGCCTGAAAACTCTCAAAATTACTTACTGAACTAACCTCCAGCCACCGTTCCTGAGCAGTTGAAAAAACTTCAAAATCGTAGGTTAGGGCAGAAGTAAAACTCATATCGCCCCCGCATAAACGAAGTATCCGCCATGGCATCTCAAGTTTTTCAACTAATGATTGCACATGTAAAACCATCGATTCCAATATCTCATATGAATTTGAAGGATTAGCAATTTGAACAATTTCAACCTTGTCAAATTGATGTAATCTGTTCAATCCCCTTACATCTTTTCCATATGATCCTGCCTCACGCCTGAAACATGCCGAATAGGCACAATTTCTTACGGGTAACCGGGATTCATTTAATATTACATCGCGGTAAATATTAGTTACCGGTACCTCAGCTGTTGGTATCATATATAAATTATCCTGCGTAATATGATACATTTGTCCCTCCTTATCAGGTAACTGACCTGTTCCAAACCCGGAGTCCTCATTTACCATTAGCGGAGGCATAACCTCACTGTAACCGGCAGTTACTGCTTCTTCAAGAAAAAAATTGATCAGTGCTCGCTGCAATTTAGCACCTTTTCCTTTATAAACCGGAAAACCTGCCCCTGTGAGCTTTACACCAAGTTCAAAATCAATCAGGTCGTATTTTTTGGCCAACTCCCAGTGAGGTAACGGATTCGCCAGCTTTGGAATTACACCACCTTCACGAACAATTACATTATCGGCGGCCGAAAAACCAACCGGAACTGATGAATGTGGTAAATTTGGGAGTTGAATTACAAGATTCTGAAGTTCCTTTTCTGCTGATTCAAGCACAATTGTTAACTTTTTTATATTTTCCTTTATGGTAACGGTTTTTTCTCTGGCTGCACCTGCTTCACTTTTTTTTCCATCCTTCAACATCAGGCCAATAGACTTTGAAATGCTGTTCATTTCGGCCTGCAGGGCATCAACATCAACTTGTGTTATCCTGCGGTGGCTATCAAGTTCCACTATCTGATCTATTATTAATGAAGCATCAAAACCTTTTACTTTAAGGCGTTCGATTACCTCCTGCCGGTTTTCCTGAATCTGTTTTAATGTAAGCATGTATCTTTATTATTTATATCAAAAGTAAGACCAAAAAGAATAATGTAAAATAACCCTTAAACAAGATAAACGTTTCTTTTTTAGGTTGAAAGATGATTCAATTTAAAGCAAAAAAAATCTCTTGTTTTTATTACGAAAGTAACAAAAACAAGAGACTTAAATACTTTTTAATGGTTAATTATTCGGCTGAAACGGGTTCAACTGAAATAAAAGATCTGTTATCTTTTCTTTTTCTGAATACAACATTTCCATCAACTAAAGCAAATAATGTATGATCTTTTCCGATTCCAACATTATCACCAGGATGGTGCTGTGTTCCACGCTGCCTAACAATTATATTGCCTGCTTTGGCAAACTGTCCGCCGAAAATTTTAACTCCGAGCCGCTTGCTTTCAGATTCACGACCATTTCGGGAACTACCTACTCCTTTCTTATGTGCCATATCGCATTAATTTTTTAATCAAATTTGGATTCCTTCAATTTGAATTTGGCTTAAAAACTGACGATGTCCGTTTTTCTTTTTATAACCTTTACGTCTTTTCTTCTTGAAGACAATTACCTTATCTCCCTTTAAGTGAGCTAATACCTTTGCTGTAACCTTAGCACCTTCTATTACCGGGGTTCCAACTTTAACATTTCCTTCATCTTCAACCAATAAAACCTGGTCAAATTCAACTGAGCTTCCTTCTTCAGACTGCAAACGATGGACAAACACCTTACGGTCTTTTTCAACTTTAAACTGCTGACCTGCAATAGTTACAATTGCGTACATTACTAATCAATTAATTGTTTCTTCCCGGAGGTGGACAAAACATCCCTTTGTTTGTCTCTTTTTACCCCTCGAAATTGAATCGGACTGCAAAAGTAGATATTTTTTTTGTGCTGACAATAGTTTTACACAAGAAATTTAATTGATTTTAAATTTTTAAGGCCATAATTTTTATCATCTTATTATTTATTTACAGCAACTTTTAATAATTTTCTACAAGCACCGTTTATAGCAGATGTAAAATGATTAAATTAAAAATTTAATCATCAATAATCATCTGGCAATGAAAAATTGGGACTGCAGGATTTTAAAAAAAAAATCTTTACTGTAAAGCTGATTGGTAATGCTACCTGATTTTTAATACTATATTACTGAAAAATAAATCATTAATTCTGTTAAATTTGCCGGCATATAGAACTTTGCAAATATTTTTGTTCTTACCATAGGGCATCTGGATTAAAGAGATAGTTATTTATAAAGAGTTTGCATTTGAAATATTTAATATTAAAATCACCTAACCCTACCCATGTATGAAATACTATTTTATTCTTACACTTGCATTTTTAATAAGCATTAATATTTATAGCCAGAACGATTCATTATCGGTTTCATTTGTTGCCTATTGGGAACAGGGTGACGTTTATGATTTTAAAATCACCAAAATAAAAAAACAGTGGAAAAACGATGTTTTAGTTAAAAACGATTCGTCACAATATATTGCAAAATTTGAAGTAATTGAAGCTTCAGACGATTATTACCGGATTAAATGGAAATTCGTAATGGATCTGGGTAGCAGTTTTAATTTACCAGATGAAATTAAACAACAACTTAACAAAAAACCATTAACTGAACTTATATATAAAACATCGGAACTAGGTGAATTTATTGAAATTGAAAACTGGCAGGAAATAAGTGAGTTAATGACAGACGTTTTTAAATCATTAATAACATCATTTAGCAAAAATGATATTAAGAATAAAGAAAAATTTGAAGCAGCCATGGCTCCGTTTTTGCCAATGTTTACTACTAAAACAGGTCTTGAACAATTTGTTTTTAAAGAACTAAACTATTTTCATTTCCCATTTGGCATTGTTTTCAACAGTAATGAAGTATTGGAATATGAAGATGAAATTCCGAATATTTTGGGTAAAACAATAAAAGGGGATTCAAAAATATTTTTTGAAAGTGTTGATTTTGAAAATTTTTACTGTGTATTAATACACCAGTCAAACCTTAACCCCGAAGACACCAGGGCGGCAGTAATTAAACTATTTAATG
Source organism: Marinilabiliaceae bacterium (assembly GCA_037439945.1). GTDB lineage: Bacteria > Bacteroidota > Bacteroidia > Bacteroidales > Marinilabiliaceae > CALEUX01. The sequence goes on along the minus strand of JBBIVA010000114.1, from coordinate 8,268 downwards.
ATATGGGGTTGAAAGGAGATGAACTTAATAATGCATTAAGCACTTTTAAGTTGGACACCCGTGATAATAACAGGTTTGAATATTATTACAATCCGGGAGTTCCGGCACTTATTGAAACAGAACGAGTTCTGCTTATAGATGTTGAAAACCAACATTCGAAAGCAATTGACAAAACAATTATAGAACTTATTAATCTTTAGCAGGCTTACACCTTGAATTACAAATGACTAAAAACAAGCAAGTTGCCGGCATGTCAGATATTTTTTTAAACGACTCAAAAAAAAAATCGAAGGAAAACAAAGCCTTTTTAGAAAAGTTGCGTAAAAAGCCTCCAAACGACCTTGATTCAACTGTTGAAAACCTGCATGTTTTTGTATTTGAACGAATTAATTGTCTTAACTGTGCCAATTGTTGTAAAACAACAAGTCCAATAGTTATTGACAGGGATATTGACCGGATTTCAAAACAGCTAAAGATTAAACCCTCAAAATTAATTGAACAATACCTTAAAATTGATAACGATGGAGATTATGTTTTCACACAAAGTCCGTGTCCGTTTTTAACATCTGACAATTTTTGCCAGATTTATGAAAACCGGCCACGGGCATGCAGGGAATATCCCCATACAAACAGAAAGCGGTTTCACCAGATATTAAAACTAACATGGCACAACACTTTAATATGTCCGGCTGTTTATGAAGTGGTGGAAGGTTTAAAACTAAAATATATAAAATAGTAATGGGGTTGAAAATGATTTCATTATTTTAGCGTTGTTATGGTAAAAATGATTTTGCAAATACTTAAAAGAGTTATTCTGATATCATTTATCGGTATTAATATTCCAGTAATGGCTCAGCGAGGGGGTGAATCAATATTTGGGTTGTTGCACCTTACCCAATCGGCCAAAATAGCATCTCTGGGTGGTAATCAGGTTGGAATTACAGGCCATGACCTGGCAATGCTTATACACAATCCGGCAATGCTTGATTCTTCATTTTCGAAACAGGTATCGGTTAGTTATGTGCCCTATATGGCAGGAATAAATTATGGCTATGGTGGTATTGCAATGAATTTTAACCAGGTTGGAAACTTTGCCCTTGCATTTCAGAACATTGGATATGGAGATTTCATTGCTTCTGATGAAACTGGTACAATTAATGGTTCATTTTCGGTAGGCGAAACTGTAATTAGTTTAACCTATAGCCGACCATTAAACAAGCGATATTCTGCAGGATTATCGATAAAACCTGTTTTTAGCCGAATCGAGAATTATAATTCATGGGGACTGGCATTTGATGCAGGTTTATTTTACCGACACCCCGATGGTTTGCTTTCGGCAGGTTTGGTTTTAAGGAATTTTGGAAGTCAGATTAGCTCATATAGCGATGCTCCAACAGAAAGTCTGCCCCCTGACCTGCAAATTGGTGTATCAAAAAAGCTTGCGCATGCCCCTTTCAGGTTTTCGTTAACTTTTCAGGATTTACTTTCAGGTTCACTTGATTATACAATTCCAGATAATGGTTCTTTACGTATTACAGATAATACAGGATCATCCTATGGTGAAAAAATTATGCGACATTTGGTTTTAGGAACTGAATTTTTACCGTCCAAAAACTTTTATCTGGCAGTTGGTTATAATGCACGACGAAGGCACGAGCTAAAAATCGAATCAAAAAGCTCAACAGTAGGTTTTACATGGGGTTTTGGTTTAAGGCTTTATAAATTCCATTTTTCTTATGGTTCGGGAAGATATCATTTAGGTGGATCATCAAACCATTTTTCAATATCAACAAATTTAACTTCATTTTAGAATAAAAATTTTACTTACCATAAAAACTCTGGTTTACCCAAAAACCTGAATAATTCTGTTTTTGCTTTTAAAAACTAAAATGATACATTTGAACCTGTTATTGAACTCAGTTGTTTGTTTTCAGGCATTTTTGCTTAAAAAAACACCCTTCATTTTGAATTTGAACAAATGGAAACCAAGTGATACCTTATTAAATTGTAATCATTAATATGGATGGTAATCATTAAAGTAATAATTGTTCTAATTTTCAAATCAAAAAAACAAGCTGAAAAAATGGAAAATCTAAATTTAATATCCGAAGAACAGTGGGATGAGTTGGTTCTGAAAGTCAGCAAACACTTTAAAGTTACTGCCGACTTTGATTTTATGCTGTTTATTATTGGGATACAGGAAAGGGGTACCGGTTTCAGGCCATATCCCCGGAATGAGAAAAATGACCTTATCAATTTAGGTAAATGCAATTTGTTTGAGTTATTGGGTTATATAAAAAGGTCGGGAAATGATGATGAAGGCTGGCCAAAATTTGACGTTATTAAAAATGTTAGTACAATTACACCCGGAATGCAAAAGCAATTATTAAAAAAAGCTATGCATCAATATTTTTCACAAGTATTAAACTGAAACCTAAATCTATATGAAACAGGCCCCGATTGTGAGGGGCAAGTTCCCCCGAATAATCGGGACTGGCTAAATGGTTCTAAATAAAAATTATTAACATATGAAAATTATTAAAATTTTAATTGTACTGGCCATTTTGACTCCATTTGTTGGATGCGCCCAAAAACAAGAAAAAGTTGTTATTGAAACAACATATGGAAATATTAAAATCAGGCTTTATAATGAAACGCCATTGCATAGAGATAACTTTTTAAAGCTAATACGTGAGGGATATTATGACGGGTTATTGTTTCACAGGGTTATAAGTGAGTTTATGATACAGGGGGGCGACCCCAATTCACGTAATGCCATGCCCGGTATACAATTGGGAAATGGTGGTCCGGATTACACTATTGATGCAGAAATTAATTATCCACTTTACTTTCACAAAAAAGGGGCTTTAGCTGCCGCTCGTACAGGTGATCAGGTCAATCCGCAAAAAAAATCATCCGGCTCTCAATTTTATATAGTTCAGGGACAGGTTTATACTAACGAAGAAATAGATCAGTTTGAAAAGGTAGCAACCGACAGAAAACGTCAGTCTGTAATGATGAAATATATGAACAATCATCGCGATACTTATATGCAATTACAACAAAGCGGTGACAATGAAGGCATTCAGCAATTAATTCAAAAGGTTACTGCTGAGGCAGCACCTGAAATGAATGCCCTTGAGCCGGTAAAAATATTGCCCGAGCACAGAAAGGTTTATACTACTCTCGGCGGTACTCCACACCTTGATAATGCTTATACCGTTTTCGGCGAAGTGGAATCAGGGTTGGAAGTTATTGATTCCATAGCTGCAGTTGAAACAAATGAAATAGCAAGGCCTCTTAAAGATGTTATCATGAAAATAAAAGTTATTAAAGAGTAATGATTAATATTAAAAGGCATCCGGCATTTGTTTTACTGTTCCTTTTATTCATTTTTTTTATTCAAAATAAAGTAACAGCCCAGGAGCCGGTATATTACGTTTGCATAAAAACCAACCAGGGAACAATGCGTATCAGGCTTTACAATGAAACTCCAAATCACCGTAATGAGTTTCTTAAATTAATTACCAAAAATCATTTTAACGGCACACTGTTTTACAGGGTAATAAAAAATTTTGTAATACAGGGAGGTTCTGACGATTCGCGTAATGCACCTCCGGGAAAGCATATTGGTTATGGAAGTGTTAGTAATACTATCAGCTCTGAATTTTCAAAAGAATTATTTCATAAAAAGGGGGCTATATGTGCTCCCCGGCAACCCGAAAATATTAATCATTTCAGGATGTCGGATATTTCACAGTTTTACATTGTACATGGCAGGGTTTATTCTACCGAAGAGCTAAATTTGCTTGAAAAGAAGGTTAATAATCCAATACTGGCTGAGCTGAAAAGAAAATATTACCTGCCCCAAAAAGATGAGCTTGATAAGCTCAAAAAAGAAAATCCACGTGAATTTAACAGAAAGTTATCAGAAATTAAATCGAAAATTGATTTTGAATTTACTTTGTCAGACAGGTTAATATTTACATCTGAGCAGCGTAAGGCCTATACCACAATAGGGGGCTGCCCTGATTTGGATGGAGATTACACTGTTTTTGGGGAGGTGGTTGAAGGGTTTGATGTAATTAACCGTATTGCAGAGCTGCCAACCGACAAAAATGATCGTCCGGTTAAAGATGTTATAATTACAATTGAAGAATGCCATTAATAAGTTTTGGGGTTATGTTACGGTTTAAGCTAATTCAAACTTTTACTTTAAAATTTATATTCCTGCTTTTAATAGGGTGCGGTACCAAAACCAATAAAAAAGAAAATCAACAACCACAATTAATAAGGGGTTCATACCAATCAAACATTTTGGGAATTGTAGAAATTAAAACTTCGGATGCTTATACAAGGCCTGTTGGCAATGGTTTTGGATTTTTTGTTGATAAAGAAATTGTTATTACAAATTTAGATATAATTAAAGTGGCTTACAGGGCTAAAATATCAGCCCCCGGAACTACTCAATATTATGAAGTTAAGGGTTATACCAATTACAACCTAAACCAAAATCTGGTATTATTAAAGGTTGAAAGGAAGAATGAGAACTTTATACCGATAGTTGAACCAATAATAAACCCTGATTCACTTTATACATTACTACGCCCGCAAAGAGACCTTTATGTAAGTAAAAGCGCCATTATAAACAATTTCACTTCTGATTCAATTGAGTTTTATTTACTAAAAAGTGAACTGGAACCAGGAAAACCCGCCTTTTTCAGTGACCATGCCCTGGCCGGGATAATACAAAAAATGAATTTTGACACCGGTTCTTCCTGTTTTGGGGTAATTGGGTCAAAATATATAGCAGAATTATTAAGTACGCAACACCCACCAAAAAGTATCATAGGCCTTAGTACAAAAAGCAATAAGGTTTACATTTCGCATTACAAGGTACAAGGGTTCAGGGTTAACACCACAATGGGATCATTCACAATCAGGCTTCATAATGAGACTCCTGAATACCGTGATAATTTTATTAAACTTGTAAGTGATAATTATTATGATAGCCTGCTGATCCATAGGGTTATAAAAAACTTCTTAATACAAACAGGTGCCGCTGATACCCGTAATGCCAAACGTGATGATGTTGTTGGTTGGCAAGGCCCCGGGTATTCACTCCCAATGAATATTGTTAAGGGAATATTTCATAGACGAGGGGCCATTGCGGCATCAAAACTTCCTGGTGAACGAAATCCCAGAAACTACTCAGATGGGGCCCAATTTTATGTGGTATGCGGCAGGTTATTTGACAACACCGAGCTTGACGAACTGGAAAAACAGAAAAAGATGAAATTTTCAGCCGAACAAAGAAAAGTTTACACAACTATTGGCGGGGCCCCTTACCTGGATAATGACTATACTGTATTTGGAGAGGTTATATCAGGGATGGATGTTGTGGATAAAATATCAGGTGTTAAAGTTTACAACGTTGATCGTCCTGAAACTGATATAAGAATCATAAGTATTGATATTATAAGGAAATAAATCCAATATAGATTCAAATTATTACTTTTGTGATCCAGAATGATACTAATAAATTTTGACCCATGCTTGATAAAATTAACAATTTGATAAGCGAAATAGACAGTTTGAAGGCTGGTTCAGCTTCTGATGTTGAGAATTTAAGAATTAAATACCTTAGTAAAAAAGGTTTGATTCCTGTTTTGTTTGATGAATTTAAAAATGTTGATGCACTAGAAAAGAAGGAAGTTGGAATGGCCCTCAATCAATTAAAAAATAAAGCCCAGGAAGCCATTCAAAACATGAAGGATAATTTTGAAAAAACAGAAACTTCAACAGGGAATTCAGACCTTACTTTGCCCGGGACCTACGCCCCCATTGGAGGTCGTCATCCATTGTCAGTTGTGCGGAATCAAATAGTTGATATTTTTGGCCGTTTGGGATTTAATGTAGCAGAGGGCCCTGAAATTGAGGACGACTGGCATGTATTTTCAGCTCTGAATTTTCCACCTGAACATCCGGCCCGAGACATGCAGGACACCTTTTTCATTCATAAAAACCCTGATATCCTGTTACGAACGCACACATCATCGGTACAGGTAAGGTATATGGAAAAACAGCAACCTCCCATAAGGGCAATATTCCCCGGCAGGGTATTCAGAAACGAAGCAATTTCGGCAAGGGCACACTGTATTTTTCACCAGGTTGAGGGTCTTTATATTGATACTGATGTTTCCTTTGCCGATTTGAGACAAACTTTATTATATTTTGCCAAGGAAATGTTCGGGCAAAACACTCAAATAAGATTAAGACCTTCCTATTTCCCTTTTACTGAGCCATCAGCCGAAATGGATATTTCATGTACCCTTTGTGGTGGTAAAGGTTGCAACATGTGCAAACATACAGGTTGGGTTGAAATTCTTGGTTGTGGAATGGTTGACCCAAATGTACTTAACAACTGCAAAATTGACAGCGAAAAATATACCGGATTTGCTTTTGGTATGGGTATTGAACGAATTACCCTTCTGAAATACCAGATTAACGACATCCGTTTGTTTTTCGAAAATGATGTTCGTTTCCTTGAGCAGTTTAAATCAGCTTTATAATAAGAATCAAAAGGCTTTAAACAACCTAAAAGCAATTACTGGAAAAGAAAATAAAAAGAGCAACGCAACAAAAAAAGCGCTGCTCTTTTTAACAAATCAGTCCACCACCCTTATCTCAAAACTTACAGGAATTACTTTTTTGTACAAAGCAGAAACACCACAATATTTTTCTTCTGATAATGCAACTGCTTTTTCAAGTTTATCCATAGGTAAACCCTTCCCCTTAAACTGATAAATAACTTTCATATTCTGATAATATTTTGGATGTTCGTCGGTTAATTCCCCTTCAACAAATATCTGAAAATCATCAGGTTCAACTCTCATCTTTTTTAATATCGAAACAACATCCATGCCTGTACATCCTGCCAAAGCCAATAACATTAGAGGTTTTGGCCTGGCACCTTTATTGTCACCACCGCTTTCAGGTGCAGCATCCATTATAATTTTATGACCTCCTACATTACCTTCAAAAGCCATGTCGCCCAACCATTTAATACTTACATTATTCATCATTTAAAAAATTAATTATTATTTTTTCGACAAATAAATAAAACCGTTACTACGCAATTTTGTTCTTATTATAGGTTTACCGCTACCAATTTAAAAAGTTTTAACAGATATTTTACCAAAGTTTATGTTATGTTTGGTTTCTTCATATCTTTGTTGTTAATTGTTAATGGACATTATTCCAAATATTGAATATAAAACGGGCATGATTAGTTGAAAACAACTTGTCCCAACTTTTCGGGAAATACGGGTGAGAATTCATCATGCAAATTCTATCCTGCCTTATTTAAAAATTATTTTCGGATGAAACGAGCATTTTTAAAAAAACGCAAACACCAAAATAATAAAATTATTAAAATGCAAGTTCTCCCGCAATTGCGGGAGAAGCCATCATACCTTCAAAAATTAATTTTATTATGATGAAAAATGGTCAGATTGATTCATGGCCTGAAAACCTGGATGTTAGGAAATATGACATTTTTAAAGGCCTTACAGATTCGGAAGTAGAAAAACTAAACCAAAACCTGGTTTGCACCAACTACCGAAGAGGTTCAATAATTTATAATGAAGGTAACCGCATAAATGGCAGTTATATTGTTTGTAGCGGAGTACTTAAAATTTACAAAACCGGCTTTGATGGTAAGGAGCAAATAATTCGTTTTGCCAGAGAAGGTGATTTAATTGCCTTCCGATCAGTTATCAGTGATGAATTAGCATGTACAACTGCACGAGTTATCCATGACGCTGTTTTATGCTATATACCCGGCGAAACCCTGACTGCGTATATAAAGGGGAGTCCGGAATTTGCGATGGCTCTTATGAAACTAACCTGCCGGGAACTTGGCGAAGCAAATAAATATTTAACTGACATTGCCCAGAAAACTGTTAGGGAACGACTGGCTGAAGTGCTGTTACTGCTTATGGATACTTTCGATCTGGACGATGACCATAATCTTCAGATTTCTCTTACACGTGAAGAGCTGGCAAATATGGTGGGCACTGCTACTGAGTCAGTAATACGGTTATTGTCGGAATTTAAATCGGATAAGCTTATTGAATTAAGCGGCCGTAAAATAAAACTTATTAACATCCCCAAATTGATAAAAATTGGAAATGTTTATGTTTGATTTGGAATTTAACCCAAATTTGTCTTTAGCCATTTTTTCTAATGACCGTCATTAGAAATTAA
>JBBIVA010000113.1:3130-12770 GCA_037439945.1 Marinilabiliaceae bacterium | reverse complement strand
TAATTTCTAATGACGGTCATTAGAAAAAATGGCTAAAGACAAATTTGGGTTAAATCCCCGTTCTGGCAAGATTATTAACATTTTCGATTGCACATCAAAAGACTTATTTGTTCTATTATTTTGGTTTACCCTCAAACAAAGACCGTAAAAGTTAAAAATAGTTAAAGGGTTTAGTTTTGCATATAATCACAAAGTGAGTTGTTAAATGAGTATGTTAATTTAATTTTGAGTAATTATAAAACATTGAAATACAGAATATAAAAAAAATAATGATGAGTTAATAGTGAAGCGTATAATGTGTTCTTGTGAGTTTTTTGTGAATACAAAAATTAGTAAACATTAACATTTGAGCATACTTTTGTGAGAAAATCCCAACAAATATTAACCAAAAAAGTAACAAACATTAATTGACAGATCAATTCTAACTAAAAAGTTCATGAACTGAAATTATCATTTTACATGTCATGAAGGCTTTAACAAACAAATCTTAATTATCTATGAAAAAAACACTAGGACTTTTCATTTTACTGATACTATCCACTTGGATTGTAGCTCAGGAAGTAACTGTCACCGGACGTGTGACTGGAAAATCTGACGGATTCCCGATACCGGGTGTCAGCATTGTTGAAAAGGGTACCACAAGAGGGGTTGTAACCGATGTTAACGGAAATTATTCCTTGCTAACTGAACAAGGAAGTACCTTGGTTTTTTCTTTTATTGGCTTAAAAACACTTGAAGTAGTTGTAAGTTCGTCAACAATTAATGTTGAAATGGAAGACCAATTCACCGATTTGGATGAAGTAATCGTTGTAGGTTACGGGGTTCAGAAGAAAGCGTTGGTTACCGGGGCAAATATTAATATTAAGGGCGATAAATTGGCCGAACTTAATACTTCGAATGCCATGCAGGCACTCCAGGGATTAGCCCCCGGTGTTAATATTACGCGCGATAATGGTGCACCTGGCGCCGGTACAAAAGTAACCATTCGTGGTGCCGGTACCATTGGCAATGCTTCTCCTTTATATATTGTTGATGGGGTTGCAGTGGGTAATATTAACTTTTTGAACCCATCCGATATTGAGTCTATTGATGTATTGAAGGATGCTGCTTCGGCTGCTATTTATGGATCAAGGGCTGCCAATGGTGTTGTACTCGTAACCACTAAAAAAGGGTCAAAAGGAGCTGCGCCTCAGATTTCTTATGATGGTTATTATGGCGTTCAGAACATTTACAAAACATTGCCTGTGCTTAATGCCCAGGAATACATGTTTATTATGGATGAAGCCAGATCTAACGATGGTTCTGCACCTTTTAACTGGGAAAACCTTGTGGTTAATGGCAATACCTATTTGAATAATACATTTACGGGTAACCTTGGTACACAATATGGCCAATATGTTTGGAATAAATTACAGAATGGTTGGAAAGGAACCAATTGGGTTGAAGAGATGACTAAAGAAAATGCACCTGTGCAAAGCCATTCCATTAATATTGCCGGTTCGGGCGACGGTGTTACATATTCGGCAGGTTTTTCTTATTACGACCAAACAGGTTTATTAGGTGGAGATGTAACCAATGCCGGTTATAAGCGTTTGACTGCAAGGTTAAACACTGAAATGGTATTAATCAAAAATTCAAACCGTAGTATTTTAACAGTAGGGGAAAATTTTACCTATACGAATACTAAAAACAGGGCTGTTGCTACCGGTAATATATATTGGAACGACTTGCACGATGCTTTGGTAACCAACCCTTTAATGCCATTAAATTGGTACCAGGAGGATATTAATCACTGGACAGGTGGATTTGGGCCAACACTTGAGGGTGTTTCCATGGGACAGCATAACCCCATTGCAAGAATGTTTTACCGGCACAATTATGGCTGGAGTAAAGGTAATACCATTGTAGGGAATGTGTATGCAATTATAGAACCCATTAAAGATTTAAAAATCAGATCGGCCTTTGGTGTTGACTCATGGTTTGGCCATAGCAGATCATGGTCTCCAACCTATAAATTGGCCACTCAGTATCAAAATGTAATAGACGGTGCTCAGCAGGACATGTATCAAGGCGTTAATTATACCTGGACCAATACTGCCACTTACGATTTCGGGTTTGATGCTCATAAATTTTCAGTATTGGCCGGAACGGAGATGTTGGAAAATATATTAAATTTTAATGTTGGTGGAAGAAAAAACAACACTCTGTTTGGCGATCCCAAATATGCTTACGTTGATAATACCGCTAACCCTAAAACCACCAGTGACATTGGAACCTGGGGAAGAGATTGGGCCGCTCAGGGTGGAGGCCTTATGTCGTACATCGGTAGGGTATCATATAACTTTAGTGAAAAGTACATGGCCGATGTTACTTTCAGGGCTGACGGTTCTTCTAATTTTGCTCCTGATAATCGTTGGGGTTACTTTCCTTCTATCTCAGCAGGTTGGAATTTTTCTGAAGAAAAGTTTATGAGTTCTCTTTCATGGTTGTCATACGGGAAATTACGTGCCAGCTGGGGACAAAATGGTAACCAGTCTATCAATAACTTTGTTTACAGCTCAAATATTGCTTATCGGGCCCAAGGGTATTTCTTTGGTCCAAACAAAGAAACTCCCGACATTGCAGCCCTGCCTGCAAACGTACCTAATCCGGATGTAACCTGGGAAACTTCTGAACAAATTAATATTGGTATAGATGCCCGTTTGATAAATTCACGACTTGGTTTAACCTTCGATTGGTATCAGAAAACAACCAAGGACTGGTTAGTTTTAGCCCCAATTTTAGGGACCTATGGCGCTGGTGCCCCTTTCATTAATGGCGGAGACGTTGAAAACAAAGGTTTTGAAATTTCATTAAACTGGAACGATAATATTGGTGATTTCAGATATGGGGCCACAGTGAGCGGTGCCTATAATAAAAACAAGGTAACACGTTTGGCCAACTCTGAAGGTATTATCACCGGCGATGCTCATGTTCTTTCTCAGGGAACAGCCGCTATTTATCGTGTTGAAGTAGGTAAACCTATAGGTTATTTTTATGGTTATAAGGCTAATGGCTTATTCCAGAACCAGACCGATGTTGATAATTATGTAACTAAAGAAGGTGTACCTATAATTATAGAGTCAGAATCAACTATTCCTCGTCGTCCGGGTGATGTTCGGTTTGTTGACCAAAATGGTGATGGCGTTATTAATGACGATGACAAAGTGATGTTAGGAAAACCATCACCCGATTTTGAAATGGGTATACAGTTAAATGCGGAGTATAAAGGTTTTTATGTAAACACAACCATGTCGGGGAAATTTGGCTTACAGGTGATGCAATCATACCGCTCCTTCGCCGACCAGTTAACTCAAAATTATACAACCCAGATTTTTGGTCGTTGGCACGGAGCTGGAACTTCCAACCGAATTCCCCGCTTAAGCTATGCAACTACTGCCAACACCCAGTTAATATCAGATATCTTTATGCATGATGCAGATTACCTGAGGATTAACAATCTTACATTTGGATATAAATTTGATCGTTGGTTGAGAAATGTTAATTGGATGCGTTCAGCCGCTCTTTATGTTTCAGTAAACAATCTCTATACATTTACTAAGTATGATGGTATGGACCCTGAAGTTGGATATGCTCCCCAAGGATGGGCATCAGGCGTTGACCTCGGGTTATATCCGCTGCCAAGAACTGTTATGTTTGGTGTGAATGTTACATTTTAACATGAAACATATTTGAGTAAATTCTTAAACATGAATTGTTCTAACTAAAACTAAATAAAATATGAAACAAGCCACTTTCAAACCTTGTATTACAATAAATCAACTATTAAGCGAGTACCATGTGGCCAAAATTAACAAACTATAAACTCATGAAAAAAATAATATATTCGATTGGAATAGGAGCATTGCTTATAATGAGCAGTTGCGACGATCATCTTGATACAGTGAACCTGTATGAGAAGAACCTGGAAACTTTTTACCGTACTCCTACCGATATTAAAGAGGCTATGAATGGTGTTTACAATACACTATTTGTAGATAATCCACATAGTGAAGAGCATTTAGCTGCCAACCTTTTAAGCGATTATATGTTTGGCGGAGGCGGTCCGGATGATATGTCGGCAAAAAACGTTGACGGGTTTGTTGATCCTGCTGATGATACTTACCGTTCACTTTGGGTGGAAACATACAATGGTGTTTACCGGGCCAATGCTATTATTGAAGCAGTTACCAATGGTGATTTTTCAAAGTATTTTAATACTGCAGCCGAAGCAGAAGTGTTCAAAAATAATACATTGGGAGAAGCTTATTTTATGCGTGGTTTCCTCATGTTCCGGGCAGCCCGCTTTTTTGGAGGTATGCCGCTTATTCCTACTACAAAATCAAGTAGGGAAGTTGCCCGTGCCTCTTTTTCCGATACGTGGGCCTTTATTGCTGGCGATTTTAAAATGGCTGCAGAAACTTTGCCTAAGATAAAAGCCCAAAATTTTCCATTAAGTGAGTATGGACATGCAAATGTTTGGGTGGCCAAAAGTTATATAGCCCGTGCCTATCTTCATTACACTGGTTACATGACCAATATTGAAAAGCAGGCTACTGATGTTTTACCTCTACCTAATGGAGGAAGTTTAACCAAAGCCCAAGTTATTACTGAATTGGAAGATGTAATTGCCAATAGCGGTTATGCATTGGTTAGTGATTTCCGAAACCTGTGGCCTTATGCACATGTTAATAAAAATGCTAGGAAATATAATCCTACCGGTACACATCCAGTTTTACCATGGGCAGAAACCAATGGGCTTGAATGGGTTGGACAGGACGGGCCAAATGCAACTGTTGGCACAGGCAACAGGGAGGTTATGTTTGCAATGAGATATGGACTTGCCGATTGGTCGTATGGACAAAAATTCAATAACCGGATTCCTTTGTTCTTTGGCATTCGCGACCATTCGTTGGTACCTTTTGGCCAAGGTTGGGGATGGGGAACGGTGCATCCTGCATTATATGATCAATGGCCTAATGATGATATACGGAAAGAAGGTTCTGTTTTGAATTTGAATTCAAAAGCTGTTGACCATGGCCTGCAAGGGTGGAGCATTGGTAAAGGTGACCACAACACAGGGTTAATGAATAAAAAGTACACAACTATTCAACACGGTGGCCCTGACGGTACTAAAGGACTGTTTTATTATATATATAATATGAAGCACGGGGACCCATTTCAACTTTGGGCTGCCCAGGATTTCTTCTATTTGCGCTTTGCAGATGTTTTATTGATGCATTCCGAATTAACCGGTACTGCCACTGGTATGAATGCCGTACGCCAAAGGGCAGGGCTTGCCCCGCTTGCTTACACTTTACTAAATTTGAAGAAAGAGCGCTTGTATGAACTCGCTTTTGAAGGGATTCGTTGGTTTGATTTAGTACGCTGGGGAGATGTTGAAACCACAAATAACTTTTTTGGTGTTGAAGCTAATGTTAACAATTCAGGCGTAAATACAACTTACAGAGTAACTTATCCAGCCCAGACTAAAGGTTTAGTGCCAATACCTGAATCCGAAGTCCGTTTGTCAAATGGAGTATATGTTCAAAATCCTGGCTGGGAATAAATAAGTTCAAATGGTTAATTATTTAAATCGAATAGCAATGAAAAAATTCAAAAATATTCATCTTTATTTTGGAGTACTGATGCTGTTAATAGCATCCTGTGACCCAATAGAGGACAGAGATGTTTTATCAAATAGTTTTGATCCTGATAAAATAGACCTTAAAGTTGTACAAGCTACCTCTGGAGGTAATAAACTGTCAATTCAAATGAATACTCCTGGTGTAACCGGATATTGGGATTATATTCTTGATAAAAAATATACCGACCGTGTTGAAGTAGCTTTCCCTTTCACGGGTACCCATACATTCACCTATTATGTTACTACTCCATACATGCCTGATGGTAAACCAAACATTAAGGAATATGTTAGTAAAACAGTTAATGTTACCATAAACCAATTAGACGAAAGGTTACCTGATGCTTATTATGCATTGGTAGGTCAAAACCTTGAGGGTAAAACCTGGGTGTTTGATGGAGGTCCTGGTTCTGATGGACGTCTTTGGTGGTTCATGTCGGCTCCGGATAATTTCATGAGTGTGTGGTGGAATTCTGCTGGCGACTGTTGCCCTCCTGCAGATGCCAGTGGTAAAATGGTTTTCGACCTGGATGGTGGGGCCAATTACACCTACTTTTCCAGTCCTTCTGCAACTCCGGTTACTGGTAGTAGGTTTGTTTTTAATGGCGACTATACCAGATTAACCATTGTTGGTAGTGCTAATATTTTAGGTTCGATGGGTGGTGGCGGAAATAATAAAGTGTTCGAAATTAAAGAGCTAACGGCTAATAAATTGGTGCTTTTTGTACCAAATGCTGGTTGGGGAACAGGTTGGACATGGATATTTAAACCTGCAGGTAGCTAATTTTTTTTTAAGATCTGTTAGGCTAAATAACACACCTTTAGAGGTTGTCTTTTAGGAAGAGTAATAAATATTAAATATGAATGGTATATAACAAAAAGGTCAAAAATGATAATAAGGCTTCATATTTTATGATTTAATCTTTCTGGAATAAGAGACATTTTAACAAGCTTCCTTTAAGGCAACCTCTATTTATAAAGTTTTTCAGTAAATCAGTTCATTATTAGCTATGAAGTAGCTTTATGAGTTACTTTTTAGGGATGAAACAGCCCTGGTTGATAACATAAATTTATTTGTAACAACCACAAAAGAATATGAATAAATAATAATACAGCACTTGGGTATGGATGTTCCATATAACCAATTGATTAGCTAAAATATGTTTTAGTGAAATTTTTAAATCAATTTTTAACCCAATATGTTAGTGTGGTTTAAATTGAGTTTGATAATAGGGTACTGCAAATAACTTATACCATATTATTATAGATGTAAATCAAAATTGTATTAATTAATACCTGTTTGCTATTAAAATTGTAAAAATTTTAATCTTGGGTTTATAAAAATAATCGAATGACGTGTAAAGGGATTTTTAAAGTTTGGCTGTGTTTTTTACCAGTCTTGCAGGGATGTGGGGAACAGCAACCTGTAAAAACTTCGGCTGATTCTGAATTGGAAAAGCGAATCGATGCATTAATGGCTAAAATGACCCTGAATGAAAAATTGGGGCAAATGTACCAGGTTGATCCAGGCGCTTTTGGGGGGCGCGAGAATTTGAAAAAAGCTGTTCGGGAAGGACGAATTGGATCAATTTTAAATGCTGTAGGGGCAGAAAATATTAATGAGCTTCAACGTATCGCAATTGAAGAGAGTCGTCTTGGAATTCCATTAGTAATTGGTAGGGATGTTATACATGGGTACCGTACCATTATGCCAATACCTTTAGGCATGGCCGCTTCATGGAACGAGGACCTCATACGCGAGAGTATGGTTGTAGCTGCCAAAGAGGCTGCTTCTGATGGAATTCATTGGACTTTTGCTCCCATGATTGATGTTTCGAGAGATGGACGGTGGGGAAGGATTGCCGAGAGTGCAGGTGAGGACCCCTTGTTAAATGTTATGGTAGCACGGGCAATGGTGCAGGGATTTCAGGGTGAGGATTTAAGCAATCCGCATACCATAGCTGCCTGTGCAAAGCATTTTGTAGGGTACGGGGCAGCCGAAGGTGGGCGTGACTATAACACAACTGTAATTTCTGATCTGGATATGCATAATATTTACCTGCTCCCCTTTAAAGAAGCTGTTAAGAATGGCGTAGCAACTGTTATGACTGCTTTTAATGAAATTAATGGTGTTCCTGCCACTGGAAATGAAAAATATGTAAGGCACACCTTAAAAGAAAAATGGGGTTTTGACGGAATGGTTGTAAGCGATTGGGCTTCAATTGCCGAAATGATCCCTCATGGCTTTGCCGCGGACAGAAAACAGGCTGCTGAGATTGGATTGAAAGCCGGTGTTGACATGGAAATGTCAAGCCCTACATATGTTCAGAATATTCCAGAACTCATTGAGGAAGGAAAGGTTGATATTAAACTTGTTGATGATGCAGTTAGAAGGATATTGAGGTTAAAGATCAAACTTGGACTTTTTGAAAATCCTTATACCCAGGTTGGATTAAGCGAAAAAATGTTTTTGCACCCTGATCATCTTGAAATTTCTAAGAAACTGGCAATTGAAAGTGTAGTTCTTCTTAAGAATGAAAATAACCTTCTTCCATTGAAGAAAGGAACAAAAATTGCCTTAATTGGCCCAATGGCCGATCAGCCCCATGAACAGCTTGGTACCTGGGTTTTTGATGGGAAAGAAAAAGATACTAAAACCGTTTATCCAGCCCTTGTACAATATAATGGCGGTGCAAATGTGAATTTTGTCCCGGGATTGGCTTATAGCCGCGATAATGATCAAAAGCAGTTTGATGAAGCAGTTATGGCAATCAAAAAGTCAGATGTTGTAATAGCCGTATTGGGGGAGGAATCAATCCTATCAGGAGAGGCAAAATGCCTTGCAGAATTAAAATTTCCGGGTAAACAAACTGAATTGCTTAAATTGGCAGCATCGCAAAATAAGCCTGTTATTTTGATTATAATGGCCGGGCGCCCATTTAGTCTTGTAAGGGAAGAACCATTGGTTCAGTCTATTTTAATGGCATGGCATCCGGGTACAATGGGTGGACCCGCTTTAACAGATATTATTTTTGGAAATGCTGTCCCTTCCGGAAAACTTCCTATTACTTATCCAAAAGGAGAGGGGCAAATTCCAATTTATTATGCCCATAAAAATACCGGACGCCCTGCAACGCTAAATACTTGGACCCATATTGATAAAATTCCGGTTAAAGCAGTTCAACATTCTTTAGGTAACACTTCACACTATCTCGATTATGGATTTGTGCCGTTTTATCCATTCGGGTATGGATTGTCATATACAACTTTCGAATACTCAAGTTTCAAGGTGTCAGCAACCGAAGTAAAAATGGGTGAACCCGTAAAAGTGAGTGCACTTATTAAAAATACCGGAAATTTTAAAGGAACCGAAATAGTTCAGCTTTATATCCGTGATATAGCAGCCTCTTATACCCGGCCTGTAAGAGAATTAAAATCATTTTCACGGATTACTCTTGAACCGGGTGAAAGTAAAGAAGTAAGTTTTACTTTAACAAACGATGAATTGGGATTTTATTTGCCCGATGGGTCATATGTAGTTGAACCTGGAGAATTTAATGTTTGGATTGCCCCTGATGCCGCTTCGGGACTTGAAGGCAAATTTTTCGTTAAATAATCTTTAAACCTAACAGCCTGATTTGATAATGAAAAGTAAATTTGTCATTGTAAAAGCCTTGTAACCAGATGGTAGTTTGTTTTTATTTTTGCAAATAGAAACAGTCAGGGCTTAATAACAGATTTGAGTTACTATCATAAGATTTCAATAATTTGGGTGTTGTATTTCTTTATTAGGTTCACTCTTCATTTTCATTTCAGGCTAAATTTAATCTTTTAACGAACCTGTTTTTATTATTAAGGAAAAAACGATTAATTATGAAGAATACTATATTTTACCTGCTTCCGTCCTTAATTTTAACAACTTTGTTTATTAGTTACGGATGCAGTAACAACAGCAAT
>JBBIVA010000113.1:0-3087 GCA_037439945.1 Marinilabiliaceae bacterium | reverse complement strand
TTACCCGACCAAATAAAATGGAACTACGATACTGCCGGAAATAATTATGGATGGGGTAACAACGAACTTCAATATTATACTGCCAACAATAAAAAAAATGTTTGGGTTGATGGTAAATATTTACATATTAATGCCATTAAAGAAAACTTTAAAGATTTTAATTACACATCGGCCAGATTAACAACTAAGGGTAAAGGAGACTGGTTATACGGCCGCATTGAGATTTTTGCAAAAGTGCCTGGGGGCTTGGGAATATGGCCTGCTATATGGATGTTACCCACCGATTGGGAATACGGAAGATGGCCCCAGAGTGGTGAGATTGATATTATGGAACATGTTGGTTTTGATCCGGATACTATTTTTGTAACAGTGCATACAGGCGCATTTAACCACAGTATTAATACCCAGGTTGGTTTAGGTAAATATATGCCACAATGTGAAAATCAGTTTCACCTTTATGCCATTGAATGGTTTGAGAATAAAATTGATTTTTTCATTGACAATGAAAAGGTATTCACTTTTGAAAACAGTGGAAAAGGATCGGCAGAGTGGCCATTTGATAAAAGGTTCCATCTGTTGCTAAATGTTGCCGTAGGTGGTAATTGGGGTGGAAAACATGGAGTGTCTGGTTCGTCTTTCCCTGCCACAATGGTTGTTGATTATGTCAGGGTTTATGAAAATGTAAAATAAATATATTTTGGATGGTTAATAAAACGCTTATTACAATTTCTTTTATAATTCTTTCTTTTCTACATCAATCAGCTAAAAGTCAGGTTTGCCAATACCTGGTTTGGTCTGATGAATTCAATGGAGTTGGTGCCCCTGTTTCAGAAAAATGGGGCTTTGAAACAGGAGCGGGTGGCTGGGGAAATAATGAACTTCAAAACTATACAAGTTCAAGGGAGAATTCATATGTTGGGAATGGCGTATTAACAATACATGCAAAAAAATTTGGTAATCAATGGACCTCTGCCCGGATGGTTACTGCAGGTAAGGCCAGTTGGAAATATGGACGATTAGATATACGTGCCAAATTGCCTGCGGGGAGAGGTACATGGCCAGCAATATGGATGATGCCTGCAAAAAGTGTTTATGGAGGATGGCCTAAAAGTGGTGAAATCGACATTATGGAGCATGTAGGTTATAATATGGGAGTGGTACACGGTTCAATACACAGCGAATCTTTTAACCACATTATTGGAACACAAAAAAGCGGGAGTATTAACCTGTCAAATGTCGACTCAAAATTCTATACCTATTCTGTTGAATGGACTCCTCAATCGATAAAATGGTTTGTTGATGGTAGTTTATTCTATACCTTTAATAATCTGAATCTATCCTATAAGGAATGGCCTTTTGACCAAGATTTTTTTCTTATACTTAATATAGCAATTGGAGGTAATTGGGGAGGGGCACAAGGCATTGACCCAAACCTGACTGAGGCCAAAATGGAGATTGATTATGTTAGGGTTTATTCAAATCAAATTCCTAAACCTGCAATCCTTGGGCCGTCATCAGTTAAAAATAATAGCGAAGTTGTTTTTTCGGTAAACCAGGTATCAAATGTATCATATAACTGGGAATTTCCGTTAGGGGTAGAAATTGTTGATGGCCTTAACACAAATATTGTAAAGGTAAAATGGGGAAATTCTTCCGGTATTGTCAAATGTACATTATCATCTGAATGTGAATCAGTTTCGTCAAATTTATTTTCCGTTAAAACCATTGAAAACCCGCAAGGTGAATTTTATCGCATTCCTATACAATCATCTACAGGGGAATTGTTATGGAAATCATCATCAACCTCCGGAAACTCATTGGAATTGAGCAGTCCAGGACCAGAAGCCCTAAAATTGGATTATAACATTACGAGTCCCACAAAAAACCCGTTTATTTCTATTATATTACCAAATTATCTGGATTTTAGTGTTTTTAACCAAATATCTTTAAAAATTAAAATAGTTTCCCAAACAGGTCCAAATCTTATGCGCATTGATTTGGTAGATAAAAATGGAAACATTAATTCAACAGATATCTTTCGAATAACCGACCCTGTAAATAATAAACATTACAATATTTACAATTATACATTCACACACAGTCAGTCAGATTCCTGGTTACTTGAAGAAATTAGCGAAGTAAGGGTTTATTTAAATTATGGTGTTACAGGTAAAAAGGGAAGTGGGTCAATAATAATTGCTGATGTTATGATGGGGCCGGCCAACTCTTTTAATAATTTCTCTGTTGCCCCCGTTTCAGGGCTGCCAGTTCCAATAAGCAATGAATTTTCAAATCAATGGAGCGTTCATAATGCAAATGCAAACCAAATTTCCCTTTTACATACAAATGGTAATTTAAAAGTGAATTTTACCAATTTATCAGAAATAAGTAATAATGAATATTTCAGCTATTCATTTCCTAAGCCTGTTGATATTACTAAAACTACGCAGTTAAACCTTGATTTATCGAAGGACATTAACTGGCCATCTGATATAAAAATTGAATTATTTGATATAAATGGTAAATCTAACGGGAACGATGTTTTTTCCATTCAAACGTTTTATGAAGATATTAATCCGCCACTGTATAAATATGTGTTTGGTAATAAGGGCGATGGCGGAGATTTTTTAATTTGCAGGGTTTCAAATATCCGGTTTAGTTTAAATAAAAAATCATCTGTTTTACCCTCCGGAATTTTTAATATTAACTCATTAAATTTTATTGTACCTGAAATTAATAACTCAGTTTTTGAATCAAAATATAGTAACCTTAATTTTTATCCAAATCCGGCCAGTAATTATATTAAGGTAATAATGCCGGTTGCCTTTGACCAAATAGATGTTAAAATTTTCTCTTTATCAGGAGTTTTAGTACATAATGAAATAATTTCGGATAGTAACGGGTTGCTAAAATTACCACATAATTTAAGGCCGGGTATTTATATTATAAAGGCAGGAACAGGAGGTAAAATCTTTAGCAATAAACTGAAGATAAATAAATAAAAAAAGCGGATATAATCCGCTTTCTATTTGTTTATTTATTTAAATACTTTGATAATGTTTCAATTAAAATTTGTAACCTGATTGG
>JBBIVA010000112.1:0-12859 GCA_037439945.1 Marinilabiliaceae bacterium | reverse complement strand
ACCGAAATACTTGAAATGAAAATTTAAAAGTGGGTCATGCATTGCACAAAACAGGTGGCCTTTTTAAAAGCAAACCACACCAATTACTTAACGTCATTTTTTCAAGGCGGGCTAGTTACCCACTTTTCAACCATCCCTAAATGCACACAATTTTAGTTATATAGTTCTAAAACACTGCACAAAAATGAATTGAAATATTTTGCACAACCCTGATTGTTTTGCCTTTAAATGTTTTTCAGCATATCCTGATTAGTAGGTTAAGAAAGTCTCATTTTTATTTCAGGTTTTTCTTCAAAATATTTCACCAGTTCAGGTGTTAAATCTATTTTAACTGACCTTGACAGTAAATTAACATTCTGCCTTTCATTTTCGTTGTCGAAAATAGTGAATTGTAAGGTTACATTTCCCTTGTTTTCATTCGAAAGGGAAGTTAATTCAGTTACAATTTCGCCTGTAATTGTTTGCAACGGAATTGTTAAGGTTAAATTACGGACTTGTTTTTGTAAAACTTCATTCAATAGGGTAATGCTGGAAACTTTTGCTTCCAGTTCTTCTGGTTTGAATTTTTTTTGTTGTATTTTTCCCTTTATTAAAAGGTGGTAATTGGGTTGAATATAATTTGCAAACTTAACATAATCTTCGCCGAAGAAAGCAAATTCATATGAGCCTGAATAATCCTCCAGTGTAAGTATTCCGTATTCGCTGCTTTTAACCTTGGTTAACCCCCGTCTGACTGAGGTTACCATTCCTCCAACTGTAAACTCCCGGCCACTTAAGGCGCCAAGTTCTTCAAAAGCTTTTAGCTGAAGATTACAGTAGTGGCGAAGCTCCAGCCTGAACTCATCCAACGGATGGGCTGAAATGTACATGCCAATAACATCTTTTTCCTTATCAAGGTTTTCAAGCGTTGATCTTGGCTCACATACCGGGATTTCAGGTTTTTTAATTTCAAGAACCATTGCAACTGAACCAAAAAGGGAGTTTTGGTTTGTTGATTTATCTATTTGAAATTTGTTTCCGTACCTTAAAACCCTCTCTATAAAAGTACCTTCTTCACCAGGGAAGGGCGCAAAAAACTGGGCCCTGTGAAATTTCCCCAGGCTATCGAACGCACCTGCATCGGCGAGGGCTTCCATTGTTTTTTTATTAACCGTTTGAAGGTTTACCCGTTCAACAAAATTATAAATGTCCTTAAATGGCCCATTTAGCTCTCTCTCCTTCAGAATTTCTTCAACCACCCCTTCGCCAACTCCTTTAATGGCCGCCATTCCAAAACGGAGCGCACCGGCTTTGTTAACCCTAAATTTCAGGTGGCTTTCATTAACATCAGGGCCTAAAACTTCGATACCCATACGGCGGCACTCCTCCATGAAAGTAGTAATTTTGCCAATATCGTTAAGGTTTCGGCTTAATACCCCAGCCATAAATTCAGCAGGAAAATGAGCTTTCAAATACCCTGTTTGATATGCTAAATTTGCATAACAAACCGAGTGTGATTTATTAAATGCATAGCTGGCAAAAGCTTCCCAGTCCTTCCAAATTTTTTCAATAACGAAATCGGGATTTTTATCAAGCTGGGCACATCCTTTCATAAAACCTTCGTTTTTTTTACATCCTTCTTCAAACTTTGCTTTAAGTTTGGCCATTTGGTCAGGGAGTTTTTTCCCCATAGCCTTACGCAAAGAATCAGATTCACCCCTGGTAAACCCACCCAGGGTTCTGGATAAAAGCATAACCTGTTCCTGGAATACTGTAATACCGTAGGTCTCTTTTAGGTATTCTTCCATTAACGGATGATCGTACAATATTGGTTCACGGCCATGTTTACGGGCAATATAATTTGGGATATATTCCATAGGCCCCGGCCGGTAAAGGGCATTCATAGCAACGAGATCTTCAAAACGGTTGGGCTGTAGGCTTTTGAGGTACTTTTTCATACCTGCCGACTCAAACTGGAATATTGCTGTGGTTTCGGCGTTACTAAAGAGTTTAAAAGTTTTTTCGTCCTCGTAGGTTATGTCATCAAGGTTTACATCAATATTTTTTGATAGTTTAATTGCCTCCAATGTTTCTTTAAGTATTGAAAGGGTTTTTAATCCCAGAAAGTCCATTTTTAATAGTCCAATAGACTCAACAAGCGTCCCTTCGTATTGTGTAACCTTTAATTTGGCATCCTTTGCAGGCATTAACGGGATATGCTCATCTAACGGATCACGGCTTATAAGCACACCGCAGGCATGAACACCTGTTTGCCTGATTGAACCTTCAAGGGCGCAAGCCATTTCAAGGGTTTTCAGCAGTTTTTCATCACCGGTTGTTCGTGCGCGTTCAATTTCCTGAGCAAATGTTTTAAGAATTTCATATTTGCCAATGTCTTTTTCCTTTCCGCTACTTCTTGCTTCAGAAAGTTTTTTGTCAATTACATTTTTCGTTGATACAAAGTTACCGTATTCTTTTTCAAGGGCTAATACTTCATTGTAAGCATTTGCCAGTTTAATGCCAGGTTTTTCGGGAATTAATTTTGAAATGCGGTCGGTCTCGGAAAGGGGCAATTTTAAAACACGCCCCACATCTTTTATTGCCGATTTAGCGGCCATCGTTCCAAGTGTACAAATATGCGCTACTTTATCACTTCCATACTTATTGGCCACGTAATCGAGTACAAGTTGCCGACCGTCATCGTCAAAATCAATATCAACATCAGGCATTGAAATACGGTCTGGATTAAGGAAACGTTCAAACAGCAGATCGTATTTTATTGGGTCAACCGATGTAATACCAATGCAATAAGCTGTTACTGAGCCTGCAGCCGAACCCCGGCCAGGACCAACTAAAACACCCATTTCTCGTGCTGCATTCATAAAATCCTGGACTATAAGAAAATAACCAGGAAAACCCATAGTTTTTACGGTGTTGAGTTCAAAATCAATTCTCTCTGTAACATTTTGGGGTATTGGGTCTCCGTATTTTTTTTTTGCACCAATGTATGTTATATGTTCAAGATAATCAGCTTCAAACTTTACCCTTAACAAATGATTATAATCTCCTCCCAGAGCAAAATAGCGGTCGTGACCAAATTCGGGTACCAGGGTTTCTTGGTTGAATTTTAATTTGTATGACTCAATATTGCCAAAAGATTCGGGAATTGGAAACACAGGCATAATGGGATCGGAGTCGATCTGAAATTCTTCTACTTTATCGGTTATTTCCTGTGTTGAAAGGAGTGCCTGCGGTACATCGTAAAAAAGCATGTTCATCTCCTCGGTTGTTTTGAACCATTCCTGATGGGTGTAACGCATTCTTGATTCATCATCCAGGTCTTTTCCGGTATTAAGACAAATCATTATATCATGTGCTTCGGCCATAGCAGATTCCGCAAAATGCACATCATTTGCCGCAACTACTTTTACACCCATCTCGGATGAGAATTTTATCAACTGGTCATTAACTTTTACCTGGTTTTCGTAAACTTCCTGTCGCATACGGGGGTCATCAGCCGGATGTCTTTGTAGTTCTAGGTAAAAGTCATCTCCAAAAATTTTTTTGAACCAGTTTATAGCATCCCTTGCCCCTTCTAAATCGCCTTGCATTATTTTTTTTGGGATTTCACCACCCAGACAAGCTGTTGTGATAATTAACCCCTCGTGATGTTTCTCCAATAGTTCCTTGTCGATTCGTGGGCGGTAAAAAACTCCTTCCAAATTGGCAATTGACACTAGTTTAAGCAGGTTTTTATATCCCGTTTTGTTTTTTGCAAGTATAATCAGGTGCCGCCCCGAACGGTCAGTTTTTTCAGTACGATTGTGAATTGAGCGTTGGGCTACATAGGCTTCACAACCTATAATGGGTTTAATTTTATTTTTTTTACAGGTATCGTAAAATTCTTTTATTCCCAACATAGTTCCATGGTCGGTTAAAGCAATTGCTTTCATACCGTTGGCAGCAGCTTTTTTAACCAAACCGGCAACACTTGCCTGACCATCAAGAATAGAGTATTGAGAGTGAACGTGCAAATGGGTAAACGGGATAATATTCATATATATGCCTTCATTTTATTTGTTGAATAAAAAGGTTTTGAATTAAGGGTGGCGTTCCAACACTTCAAATGAGTAATTAAGACCGCTTTTGGTATCAGTAAAAGGCCCTTCAAACGATTTTTGTTTCCAGGTTTTTAAATTGACTGGTGGCAACCATGTGTCGGCCTTTTTAAAACTATGGTAGATTCTGGTTAGGTAAATAGTTGAGGCTAAAGGCATAAAGGTGTTATAAATCTCACCGCCCCCAATTATGAAAATCTCTTTTTGGGATTTACACAAATCAATTGCAGCCTGGGCTGATGAAACAATTTTACATTCGGGGAATACCAGGTTATTATTGCGTGTAACCACTATATTTTGTCTGTTTGGTAAGGCGCCATTTGGCAATGCTTCATAAGTTTTTCGGCCCATTATTATGGTATGTCCTGATGTAATTTGTTTAAACCGTTTTAAGTCATCTGAGATATAGGCAAGCTGGTCGCCGTTTTGCCCAATTGCATTATTATTATCAACCGCTACTATTAAAGATATTTGCATTCAAACTAATTTTAAACAGATATGTCACCCTTAATATGTGGATGAGGGTTATACCCTTCCAACTGAAAATCATCAAATATAAAATCGTCAATAGATTTTCTTTCTCTATTTATTATTAAAACAGGTAAACTGCGGGGTTCTCTTGTCAATTGTAATTTAACCTGGTCAATGTGGTTTGTATAAATATGTGCATCACCAAGGGTGTGGATAAAATCACCCGGTTTAAGGCCCACAACTTGTGCTATCATCATGGTAAGCATTGCATATGATGCTATATTAAAGGGAACTCCCAGAAAAATGTCGGCACTTCGCTGGTAAAGCTGACAACTAAGTTTATCACCGGCTACATAAAACTGAAACAGAATATGGCATGGTGGTAGTTGCATATCGTTAATCTGACCAGTATTCCAGGCGCTGACAATGTGGCGGCGTGAATCAGGATTGTTTTTTAATGAGGTAATAACCTGGGATATCTGGTCAATGTTCCCGCCCTTATAATCGGGCCACGATCTCCACTGGTATCCATAAATTGGGCCTAAATCACCATTTTCAAGTGCCCATTCATTCCATATTCTGACTCCGTTTTGTTGTAAGTATGCAACGTTGGTACTACCCTTTAAAAACCACAATAATTCGTGAATTATTGATTTTAAATGCAGCTTTTTTGTAGTAACAAGAGGAAACCCTTCCTGCAGGTTAAAACGCATCTGGTATCCAAAAACACTTAAAGTACCTGTTCCTGTACGGTCTTCTTTATGGAAACCCGTTTTTAAAACATGTTGCATTAAATGGTGGTATTGTTGCATATATTGGATTGATGTATAATTATTAATTCAATTATTTACCCAGGTCTATCGTGGTTATTATTGGAAAATGGTCGGAATATTCAAGTTTCAGCCGTTCAAAATTATATGATTTAAACTGAGGTGAATGGAATATATAATCAATCCTGAAGGAAGGCAGCCGGCCATTATAGGTCCCTCCAAAGCCTGACCCAGCTTCTTTAAAGGCATCCTTTAATTCACTTCTCATGGTTCGGTACACATAGGATACAGGGGTGTCATTAAAATCGCCGCAAACTATAACAGGGTAGGGTGAGTTAGCTATGTGCCGGGTAATTGCATCGGCCTGAATTGAGCGCGTTGCAAAAGCCCTGTTAAGTTTTTTAGATATATTGCGCAATCCCCTTCGTTGACTTTCGCTTATTCTGAAATCAAGAGTGTCAAGAACGCTGAGTTCACCATCTTTAAAGCCTATTGACTCAAGATGGTTATTAAAAATACGTACAAACTTCCCGTTAACATTAATGTCAGTATAAATTGTCTGATTATTGGAGTTTTTAAAACGAATAGATCCTTTATCAATAACCGGAAATTTGGAAAATGTTGCCAGGCCGTAACCGGTATTTCCGGTGCGCGATTTAAGGTATTCAACGTGACGGTAGCCATAATGCCTGAACCGGGCAATTATTTGTGTGGGTGAATATTCGGGTTTTCGCAGACTTGTAAAATATTCCTGAAAGCATATTACATCGGGGTTTTCATTAATAATAAATTTAAATATTTCGTCGGGGGCCCCCTTCATTCCTGAATGGTTATAAAAATCGAACATCCGGGTATTGTATGACATAATCTTTATTGGGCGTTCTAATTTGGTATCGTCTTTAGTGGTGTTTCCTTTAAACTGAAATGAATTAGTCCAGTGTTCCCATGAAATTGCCAAAGATGCCAAAGGTATAAGCAAAAGAATGTTTTTACGAATTGAAAGCCATACTAATACAATAAAATTGATAATCCAAAGCACTGAAAAAAGATATCCGCCAAAGGTAAACACGTGCAGAGTGGTTGGCCTTATGTATGCAGTTGACATGGAGCCAAGCAGAAAGAGTGCCGGAATTAAAACTAATATAAGCGATATTGAAAAGAAAAGCTTTTTCACCTTTATGTAATAATGTTACAAAAAAAAATCGATAACCAATAGTATTGGGATATTACCTTTTTAAAATCAAAATTTGCCGGCAGAAATACTGATAACCGGCCACAAAAAATCGTTAAATGGAGAAATTGGATTAATCCAAATTTGTCATCCCCTGAATTTTTTTTTGGCCAAAACTTGAAACGATTGTTGTTTGTATGCTGATTATTTGAACGTTATAATAAAAAATAATAAATCTGCAGATATTTACAGATATTGTGTTCCCTTCTCAAAATTACGGAAAAAGAAAAACATATGGGGCTATTACTTAAAATTACTATCCTTGCTGGCTTCAAAAAGTGTCTTTTTTTCTGAACCTGAAAGACTTTCATATCCACTTTTTTTTATTTTCTCAAGGATTTGGTCTACCTCCTTTTGCCTGCGAACTTTAAGTGCGTTATATTCCATATCACTAAGAGGCCTTCTGTGTGAAACGTTTAAGTTTGTTTTTTTTTGCCAAAAAGGTTTCCAGGAAGTGTTTTTTTGTTTTGTGTATTTAATTGTTGATATATTGCCCTTTAAAAGGAATAAACCATATAATAGTCCAAATGCACTTCCCCCCAAATGAGCAAGATGACCTCCGGTATTATTTAAACCCGGAATACTAATAAGGTCAATTATAAAAGCAACAAGGGCGATATATTTTAAACGTACGTTCCCAATAAACAAAAGATTTAGGGAGTAATTAGGCCTATAAACTGCCACAGCTAATAAAATGGCCATTACGGAGCCTGACGCGCCTATCATTTCGGCATAACCTGTTGAAGGATAAAATGCAGGTACCAGGTTTACACCCATATAATAAACCAAAGCTCCTGTTAACCCTCCCAGAACATAGACTTTCAAAAGAGATCCCGCTCCAATAATGTCCATAAATATTCGGCCAAACCAATAAAGGTAAAGTATATTGAAAATAAGATGAAAAAAATCAAATTGAACAAACATATAAGTAAAAGGTGTCCAGAAACGAACCACTAATATTTCAAAAACTGATGGAACGGCCACAAAACTTATAATTGTTTTAATTGAACCGGAAGGGTTACCCGACAAAACCATAAAAAGTTGAACAAAACGGAAAAATAAGAAAACACCAATATTGATGTATATCAACCGGGTTAAAACCGACCCGTTTTTAAATGAATCTTTAATTTCGGTCAATACAGACATATCTCCAATTAATAAAGGTTACCATTTTTTTGCCAGTATTTAATAAGGATAAAACCAAAAAGCATACCTCCCAGATGAGCAAAATGGGCTACATTATCGAACGAGAAATTTGCAACTCCCAAAAAGAGTTCAGCAACACCGTAAATTATTACAAAATATTTTGCTTTTATAGGAATAGGCGGGAAAAGTAACATTAACTGAGTGTTTGGAAAAAGCATTCCAAAAGCAAGCAAAATTCCAAATACTGACCCTGATGCGCCTATTGTTATAAATTTGTTTAAATAATCAATACGCCACTGGTATAAAAACTCTTTTGATATTGCTATGGCTTTTTCAGGATCAACATTTAAAACTGAATTATAGGAAGAGATAAATCCGTCAAAATTTATCTTCATTTCCATACTTCTTATTTGAAAATGTTCACTTAAAAACAGCTCAAGGTTTTCGTGTGATGCATTGTTCATATAATGGTTAAGCGCTTTCAGTACGGGAAGTATTTCATAATATTGAGTTATAAGGTGAATTATGGCTGCTCCAATTCCGGTTGAAAAATAATAAATCAGGAATCGTTTGGGGCCCCACACCATTTCCAGCATCCTTCCAAACATGAATAAAGCAAACAGGTTAAAGAAAATGTGGGTTAATGACGGATAATCATGTAAAAACATGTAGGTTACCAACTGATAGAATTTAAAGTCGGAAGCCATTGGTACATGCAATCCAAGGTAATCTTCAATACTTATATCGAATGAATTTTTAATGACAATACTAGCCAGAAAAAAAAGTATGTTAATAATTATCAGGTTTTTAACAACCGGCGTAAGACCACCGAAAGGCGATGAACCGTAATTCATGTGAATTATTTTTAAATATTACATTTAACTAAGTCGCAAGCATCAGGCCAAATATTTTTAAGCTCGGCTAATGGCCATTTTGTCATTGATATAACAACAGGTACTTAACGATGTTCATAAATTTTCAATAGATTAAGCTAAACCCGCTTAACCGGTTTTATTTTATGTGAACCTGTCGTCAAGTTCATTGTTTGTGATTATCGAAATTACAGGTTTTCCTGAGTGAGTGTAATTAGGTTTCTGACATCTGAAAAGTCGGTTTACCAGCGAAACTATTTCATTTGACGTAAGTGACTCACCATGATACATACATGCATCACGGGCCAAAATGGCAGCCATTTGCTCCCTAATCTGATTTTCGGGATTTACCTCACCGTTTTTATAGGCATCCAGTAATTTTTCAATAATTATCTTGTTATTTGTGTTCTCAAGTTCGGGGGGTAAACCCATTATCAGAAAATTACCTTCAGATGTTTCATCCAATTCAATGCCGAAGACTTTAAGATCAGGGCTTATTTCGCGCAATAAAATTGTATCCTCAGCATTGAATGATAAAGTTTCGGGGAACAGTATTTGTTGCGATGCCGAACGATTTGTATTAACTGATTGCAAGAACTGCTCAAATAAAATACGTTCGTGGGCCCTGCGTTGGTCAATTACCATTAAACCCGATTTTACAGGTGTAAGAATAAACCTGTTTTTAATTTGAAAATATGTGCTTTCCAAAACCGGAAAGTCGGTAATTGATCTTGGCGATATTGACAATTCAGTTTCAATAATACCCCCTGATGGTATGGTTATGGTATTTAAGGATGTATCAATTTTTTCTTCATCACTTATTTCAAAATCCCGATATAGGGTTTCCCAGTTTTTGGAATTATTTTTATCATGAATCTGGTTATGGTTGATTTCGTTGCTGAAAGGATTAAAGTTACTGTTAATCCTTGTTGACGGTATATTTATTTCCTGGTTTTTGCCTGGTAAGGGAATGTTAATCTGGCCCTCGGTGTCAAAATCTATTGATGGAATTTCGTTGAATTTACCTAAACCTTCTCTAATGGTAGCATTCAGAATTTTCCAAATCATTTTTTCATCTTCAAATTTTATTTCAGTTTTGGTTGGGTGAATATTAACATCAATAAGTTCAGGGTCAATTTCGAAAAAAAGAAAATATGATGGAGATGCATCGTGTGCAATAAGGTTTGAGTAAGCATCCATAACTGATTTGTGCAAATATGGATGTCTCATATATCGTTTGTTAACAAAAAAGAATTGTTCACCGGGTGTTTTTCGGGCGGCTTGTGGTTTTCCGGTAAAACCATTAATATTTACAATTGAGGCATCAATTGAAACAGGGATAAGGTTGGATGGTGTTTGTTTACCCATTATTCCTCCAATGCGGACCTTTAAATTGCCCGGCTGCAAATTAAAAACCGGCTGGTTGTTGTGAGTCAGGGTGAAACCAATTTCAGGGTGTGCCAGTGCCACGCGCTGAAATTCGTTAATTATATGCCGCAATTCGGTAGCATTTGATTTTAGAAAACGGCGACGTGCCGGCACATTAAAAAAAAGATTTTTTACTATAAAATTGCTTCCAGGGGGACAATTTACCGGTTCCTGCAACTCAATTTCAGAACCTGCAATAACTATCCGGGTTCCTAATTCGTTTTGATGTTTGCGTGTGTTTAGCTCAACCTGGGCAACTGCGGCAATTGAAGCAAGGGCTTCTCCTCTAAAGCCCATAGTTCGTAGTGAGAACAGATCGGATGCACTTTTGATTTTAGATGTGGCATGACGCTCAAAGGCCATACGGGCATCGGTTTCAGACATGCCCGAGCCGTTATCTAAAACCTGAACCAATGTGCGACCGGCATCCTTAACAAAAACCTTAATATCTGTTGCCCCTGCATCAATGCAATTCTCCATCAGCTCCTTTAAAAGAGATGCAGGTCTTTGAATTACCTCACCGGCTGCAATCTGGTTAGCAACCGAATCGGATAATAGCTGGATTATATCTGACATTAATTTTAATTCTCGGTTGCTAGGTTAAAAAAAAGCGCTCATACCATTCATGCGATGCTTTCAGCAAATAGTAAAACAAGGCAAATAACCCAATCAGAATAATAATTAATCTGATGTTTGATGTCCGGCGGGCTTTATGGGTTACCTCAAAACTCGATTTAATTTTTCTGCGCATTTTACCTTTTATCCTGTCTTCGGTAGAATTTTCCTTATCTTCCTGAGTAGGGGATATTCCAAGTTCATCCCTGACCCTTCGCTCCCTTTCCTTGCGCTCCTCCTTTGCTTCATCGTAGTATAACGGTGAGTAGTTAAATTGCCTGTGTTTTGGAATTTTAAAAAAGGTGAATTTCATTTTTCAGCGGTTTTTATTATGCAAAAATAACAATTTAAAATACTCTTTTGTGAACGAATATGGTTAATAGATAATTATGGTTGATTAATTGGATAAAATATTTGCACTAAGTGTCTTCCTATCTGTTAAGAATAATCCACACCTTGTTTCGCGCCAGGAAAAACCTTATAGTGATATTAATATGAAAAAATTTCATTGGTATTCTTAATTGTTGTGCTGCATAAAGTTCTCCTATCATTATTTTTAATTGCCTATGTTTGCCTTTTTAAATTGATTAATTTGGTTTATTGGGGATGTATTTTTTTAAAAAAAGGTTAAAGTATTCTAATATTTACATGGTTATGTGCAGATAGTTGAAGCTGGATTTAATGAAAGTATAAGGTTAAAAAGTATGTACAGGCTCAGGAATAATTAGTAAATCGCACTCATTATTAAACAAATGGAGGAATTTTTGGCTATTGGCCAGAGGAATTTTATCCATAAATAAAATAGTTTTGTTAAAAATGAATTATGCAGGGTAAATTTTCAAAAAATTTGAACAAGTGGAATAAACATCAGCCTGATGGTATTATAATAATTTATGAGGACCAAGATATTATTGTAATTAATAAGCCTAGTGGTCTTTTAACCATAAGTACAGAAACCGAAAAAGAAAAAACTGCTTATTTTGCTTTAAACGAGTATGTAAGGAGGGCAAATTCCAGGGCAGGGAACCGGATATTTATTGTTCACCGGCTTGACAGGGATACTTCAGGGGTATTGATTTTTGCAAAGAATTTTAATGCTAAAAAATATTTGCAGGATAACTGGAGTAGTTTCTCTAAAAGATATTTTGCTGTTGTGCAGGGAGTTTTACCTGAAAAGGAGGGTGTCATGGTGTCATATCTTGCAGAAAATAAGGCAAATAAAATGTATTCGGTTGTAAACCCCAATGATGGGAAATTCTCAAAAACTGGATATAAAGTAATTAAGGAAAGCACCAATTATAGTTTGTTGGAAATTAACCTTTTTACTGGTACTAAAAATCAGATTAGGGTTCACTTCTCAGAAAAGGGTAATCCGGTTGCGGGCGATAAAATTTACGGGCAGACAAAATCTCATGTAAAACGACTTGCCCTGCACTCTTCATCACTTTCAATTACTCATCCGTTTACCCAAAAGGAAGTCACTTTTAAAGCCGAAATGCCGAAATTTTTTATGAAAATTATGAAATAAGAATAAGTTTTTAGTTGATTTCTAATGATTTTGTATTATATAACTTTAAATTCATTTATTACGGTTTCTATTTCTTTAATATCTTTTTTTAATTGCGAAATCATTTCGTTAAATATTTTGATTTCCAACTCAGTATCCATTTTCTCTTTCAATAGTTTATCTTGGTTATGACCAATATCTTTAACCAATCTGCTAATTTTTTCAACTGAGTTTATAGTCTTATTTGATATTTCTACTATTTCAGTTGCTATAACCCTGAATCCTTTGTTATTTAGGCCTTTATGGCGTGCTTCAATTGATGCATTTATACCTAATATTTTTGTTTGGTCTGAAACGTTTTTGATAAAATCAACTATTTGTGATGTTTGCTCAATAAGCTGTTTAGAACTGTTAATTGTAGTGAAAAGGGAATGAGATTCTTCAACCAGAATATTGAACCGATTACCCATCAAATCTATTTTTTTGTTTAAATCCTCCATTCTTTCAATTAGTAAATCGCTGCTGGTTATTCGGGTATGAATATCGGTATCAATGGTAACCATCCCAATAATCTCATTATTATCGTCAATAATCGGCATTAATGCTGTTTGAGTCCAGAGTTCTTTTCCATCTTTGGCAATATTAAGGGCCTCATACTTTACCGGGGTGGTCTAGCCCCCTATAAATCGGACTTTTGTATAGATGGTAAAACAAACA
The DNA here is from genome assembly GCA_037439945.1 of Marinilabiliaceae bacterium. Lineage (GTDB taxonomy): Bacteria > Bacteroidota > Bacteroidia > Bacteroidales > Marinilabiliaceae > CALEUX01. Next base: position 5 of record JBBIVA010000112.1, on the reverse strand, counting down.
TATTA
>JBBIVA010000111.1:0-12983 GCA_037439945.1 Marinilabiliaceae bacterium | reverse complement strand
AAAGACTCTACTATATGAATTACAAACCATTATAGCTTAAGTAAACGACATTGAATTCTATATACTTATTTATAATCAAAGAGGGTGTCTCAAAAGTCCGAGACACCCTCTTTTTATTCGTACTCCTCCTGAAAAGTTTTTCAAATATTCAATTCTCATAGGTTTTAAAAAACTTTTGAGACAGCTTCTTTTATTTATGAAATACCCATGTTTTGTAAAACGCAACCCTTTATTAATAAGAGTGCATAATTGAGCGCTTCATTATTCTTCAGAAATTATATTTATTATGATTAAACGAGCCCCTATTGTTCGGGGCGTGTTCCGCCGTAATAACGGGACAAGCTAACCGACCTTAATCAAAAAATTATTTACGTATTAAAACTCTCAATTTTTCATTCTAATCAAGTTTTAATACTGCCAGGAAAGCTTTTTGTGGAACCTCAACATTACCTATTTGTTTCATTCTCTTTTTCCCTTTCTTTTGTTTCTCAAGAAGTTTTCTTTTACGGGTAATATCTCCTCCATAGCATTTTGCGGTCACATCTTTACGCAAAGCTTTAACTGTTTCGCGCGAAATAATTTTTGAGCCAATTGCAGCCTGGATGGCAACATCAAACTGTTGACGTGGAATTAACTCCTTAAGTTTTTCACATAACCGCTTTCCTAGTGTATAGGCATTATTAACATGTGTCAGTGTTGAAAGGGCATCTACACTTTCTCCGTTTAACAGAATATCCAATTTAATAAGTTTAGATTCCCTGAAACCTGTGGTGTGATAATCAAAGGATGCATATCCCTTGGATGTACTTTTTAATTTGTCATAAAAATCAAAAACAATTTCGGAAAGGGGCATGTCAAAATCAAGTTCAACCCTGTCGGTAGTAAGGTAATGTTGTTTAATTAACTCACCCCGCTTACCCAAACAAAGAGTCATTATATTACCAATATATTCTGATTTTGTAATAACCTGTGCGCGTATATAGGGTTCTTCAACATATTCCAATACAACGGCATCAGGTAACCCTGATGGATTATTAACTTCCACTTTTTCGCCTTTTTTGGTATATGCCCAGTAAGGCACGTTGGGGAAAGTTGTTATTACATCCATATCAAACTCCCTGTCAAGGCGTTCCTGCACAATTTCCATATGCAAAAGGCCCAGAAAACCGCACCTGAACCCAAATCCAAGGGCTGCAGATGATTCTGGCTGAAATGTTAATGATGCGTCGTTTAACTGCAATTTTTCAATTGATGCCCTTAAATCTTCATAATCTTCTGCATCAACAGGATAAACCCCTGCAAAAACCATTGGCTTAACTTCTTCAAAACCTGATATTGCAGCTGAGCACTGCCTTTTAACATGAGTTATTGTGTCGCCAACCTTAACATCCTTACTCGATTTTATCCCTGAAATAATATACCCAACATCACCTGCCTGTAATACTGTTTTTGGAATAAGTTTCAACCCGAGAACTCCAATCTCATCAGCATTATATTCATGGCCGGTATTAACAAACTTTACCAAATCACCTTTGCGGATTTCACCGTTTACAATTTTAAAATAAGCTATAATACCCCTGAATGAATTAAAAACCGAGTCAAATATTAAAGCCTGCAGCGGGGCTTCAACATCGCCAACTGGCGGTGCTACACGTTCAACAATAGCTGTTAAAATTTCAGTAACCCCCTCGCCCGTTTTTCCGCTTGCCCTGATAATTTCACTCCTGGAACACCCAATTAAGTCAATAATCTGGTCTTCAACTTCCTCAGGCATGGCATTTGGCATATCCATTTTATTAAGAACAGGTATTATTGTTAGGTCGTGTTCAACAGCCTGGTATAAATTACTTATTGTTTGCGCCTGGATTCCCTGGGTTGCATCAACAATTAAAAGTGCCCCTTCACATGCAGCAATAGATCGTGAAACCTCATACGAAAAATCAACGTGACCGGGAGTATCTATTAAATTTAAAGTATAGTTTTGTCCATTGTGTAAGTATTGCATCTGAATGGCCTTACTTTTAATGGTAATTCCCCGCTCACGTTCAAGGTCCATGCTGTCAAGAACCTGTTCCTGTAACTCTTTTTCAGATACAGTTTTGGTAAATTCCAGCAAACGGTCGGCCAGGGTACTTTTCCCATGGTCAATATGGGCTATTATACAAAAGTTCCGAATGTTATTCATTTATCTATTCAATTTCAGGTATTAAACAAACCTGTTGATTTGCAACTAAAACGCCATAAAATACAGACATTTTTTCAGTGGTGCAAATATATTGAATTCCTGTTAATTTTCGTTGTTTTTGAAACTGTGCAAAAGGAAAAATAATACCGCACCACAAGCTTGAATTTTAATCTTGTAAAGTGCGGTATCGATAAAATTATTGGAATCTGCATATAACCTGTTATGCTCTGGATTAATCGGCCACTGCTAAATTCCTGGTCAGGTTTTCGGCTGTTTTAGCTAGTCTAATCATTTCTGCCTTATATCCGTCATTGTCATTTCCTTTTGCTTTTAATGCCATGGAAATTACTTTTGAGTAGGTAAGGCTGCCTTTATACTCTGAGTTACGTAACATCATACCAAAACCGGCCACCGATGCAGCAAACCTGAAATCATCTGCAGCATTTTCAAATGGTTTAATTTTACCCATAACCGGTATTTCAATTAATATACTTGAATTTCCATCTGGTTTTTTATATCTGAGTTTCAAATTTAACCACTCTTCATTATTGGTGGTTGCAATTTTTAACGTAGGTGTCTGGTATTTAAGCCTGTCAGTTTTCTTTATCCATTTTTCGGCATCTTCTGCCCCTGTCGGAATAATTTCATAAAGTGCAGTTACTGTGTGTCCTGCACCAATTTCGCCGGCATCCTTTTTGTCATCATTAAAATCTTCTGCATTAAGTAAGCGGTTTTCATATCCAATAAGCCGGTAAGCCAAAACTTTGGAAGGGTTAAACTCGATTTGAAATTTAACATCCTTTGCAATTGTAAATAGAGTACCTCCAAACTCCTTTATCAGGGTTTTTTGAGCCTCCTGAATATTATCAATATAGGCATAATTACCATTGCCTTTATTTGCAATAATTTCAAGCCTGTCGTCCTTATAGTTTCCCATGCCAAAGCCAAGAACTGTAATAAATACACCCTCATCCTTCTTTTCAGAAACAAGCTTTTCCATTTCGGCATTTGAACTTACACCCACATTAAAATCACCATCTGTGGCCATGATTATCCTGTTATTACCACCTTTAATAAAGCTTTCAGCAGCTTTTTTATAGGCCAGTTTTAACCCCGCGCCACCTGCTGTGGAGCCTCCGGCCTCAAGTTTGGTGAGGGCATCAATAATTGTTTGCTTTTTATTACCGGGTGTTGGCTCAAGAACACAACCTGAAGCTCCTGCATAAACAACTATTGAGACCTTATCGTGTGGCCGCAATTCATAAACCAGCATATGAAATGCAGATTTTAACAATGGCAGTTTATTGGCCGGGCTCATTGAACCCGAAACATCAATTAAAAATACTAGATTTGAAGGTGGAAGATCCTCTTTTTCTATTTCATGGCCCTTTAGTCCAATTTTTAACAAAAAGTGTTGGCTGTTCCATGGGCAAATGGCCATTTCGGGATGAACCGCAAAGGGATGATCGCCCGATGGGGCTTTATAGTTGTAATCAAAATAGTTAATCATTTCTTCTACCCTAACGGCATCAGCCGGAGGCATCTGCCCCATATTAATAAATCTGCGGATGTTTGAATATGACGCTTTGTCAACATCAACCGAAAAAGTTGATAAAGGCTCCCTTGATACCTCCTTATATCCATTTTCGCCAATGGCTGAATAATTTTCAGTGTTAAAATCAGATTCGCAGGAAACAGTTACAACCGAATTGGCCATAAATGAATTTGTTTCCCTTTCTCTTCTTTTCGGCGGGCTTTTTAAAATTGAGATACCAGATAAAAGTTCTTTTCGTCCATATCCCACAACTTCAATCTCTTCCAATTTGGTTTCATCTGGTTTCATAACAACATCGATGCGTTTTCGTTGGCCAATCTCAATAGTTTCAATTTCCATTCCTATTAAACTATAAACCAGAAACCTGTCAGTGGGTTTAACTGTAATTTTATAATAACCCTGCAAATTTGTTATTGCGCAATTATTTGATCCTTTTACAATTACATTAACCCCAACCAACGGGCTGCCCAGATTATCCTTTACATAACCGTCAACTATAATTTCTGACACCTGCGCATTGATTGTAAAACCAGAAAAAACTACAATAGAAATTATAAACATCACTTTCTGAAAAAGGTGTTTAATTTTACCAAAATGTACCGAATAGGCTGGTGACATTAATTTTTTGAAAATAAATGGTTCCATAATATCAAATTTTAAGTTAACCTTTTCTTTTATGATGCAGCCATAATTAAAATTCCATAAAATGTATAAATTCATTTTCATTGTAATAAACTTTATTCTTTTGCTAAAAACTGAATTAAATTACTATAAATTACAATCATACAATTATCTTTATTGTAAAATAGAGCCTTTACCAATGCCAGATTTTAGATTTAAAAAAGAAGTTTCCGATGCTGACCTACTGGTTAAATTTAAAGAAAGCGGAGAAACAGAATGGCTTGGGCAATTGTACAGTCGTTATATGCACCTTGTATTTGGTGTTTGCCTTAAGTATTTAAAAGAGCGTGAAACTGCAAGAGATTGTGTAATTGAGATTTTTGAAAAATTAGTAAAGGAGTTGTTGCTTAAAGATGTTAAGGATTTTAAGCCCTGGCTTTATGTTGTGACAAAAAACCACTGCCTTATGGCCCTAAGGCACAATAAATCAGTTCAAAAAAAGGAGGTTCTTTTTTTTAGGGAACAATCTTTAAATATGGAAAATTACTTTGATTGGCATCCTTATGAAAACAACGGAAGAGAAATTATTGAGAAAAAACTGAAAGAATGCATTAAAAGATTAAAAATTAAACAAAAGCAGTGTATTGAACTTTTTTATCTTAAAAATCATTGTTACAACCAAATAAGTGACACCCTCAATATTGATGTAAAAAAAGTGAAAAGCTTTATTCAAAATGGTAAACGAAACTTAAAAATATGTTTGGAAAATGCCGATGAAACGAACATGAATAGTTAAACACAACTTTCCGTTTGCGGAACAGAAAACTCTCTGCTTATAGGGAAACGTCCATCAATTCAGGATTGGTGAAAAAAATGAGCCATGTGAGTTCATTCAGCTTAAAAAAACAAAATATTTGCTGATGAGAATTAGAAACAAACAAATAAATACAGGTTTAAAGGGGTTTTTAGATTACCTGAATGGGAAAATGTCAAAAAGGGAACAGCACCAATTTGAGAAAATGGTTATGTCCGATCCTTTTAACGCAGATGCATTTGATGGCCTTTCAAAACTAACTGCCGATAAACTGGAAAATGATATAGCTGTTTTGGAAAATAGGTTAAATAAACCCAAAACCAAACGAAACATAAGATTATGGCTATACTCTGCGGCCTCGGTGATACTATTATTAGGACTGGTTTCAATACTATTTTGGATAATTCCTCCTGTACGTGAAAATAAACTGGCTGCAGGTAAATCTGATGAAAAGCAAACCGGTTTTACTACTCCCCTTTATTATGAAGACACCCTTGACCTGTCAGGTTCGGAATTGGAACCGCCTGAGAGAAATAATACTGAAAAACTTGTTGATACTAATGCAATAATTAAAAAACAGCAAACTTCAATTTTTATTGATACCACAAAAGACGAAACCTCTGAAATGATGGCAATTGAGTCAGATGACGATATTAATGCCGATAACGAAATTTCCAAACCTGTCAGGAATCGGGTAGTTTCATCAAAGTATTCAGAACCGGGAGCCAATATTGTAACAATTCGTGGAGTGAACTCTCTAACCAAAGAAGAAAAGGATGGGATATCAATACCGGTAACATTACAGGGAAAAGTAAACGGTGTAAAAGTTTCGATGGATAAAGTGGATACAGGAGCTCTTATTGTTAAGGGTTACGTTATGGACAACCTCCAACAGCCTCTTCCGGGGGCCAGCATTGTTCATAATAAATCTAAAAAAACCACAGTTACCAATATTAAGGGCTATTTTGAAATTACCATACCAGCTGAGGAAGTTACAACCGACAAACTGACCGCATCCTTTATTGGATATGACAATTATGACTTTGAAGCCAGAAAAGATACTGCCAAAATTGTTTTAAACCCAAACCTGCTGGCTATGGAAGAGGTAGTTGTGGTAGGGTATGGCTCAAAAAAAACTACAATTAATACAGGAGCTTCCAAAACAATATCCACAAGCGAGAATTTTGCAAATAATACAATTCAGGCAAAGCCGTTAATAGGAATTCCCGGGTTTAAAAAATCTATTATTGAAAAGCTTAAAAAGATTGATTTCCAAGGTATTTCTGATTACAGAATAACCATTGTTATATATGTAAACACAGAAGGGATTGTTGATGAGGTAACCGTAACTAAAACCCCTGATAAAAATAAAAACCCAGAGGTAATTAAGATTATAAAAGAGGCTTCGGTATGGCAACCGTCAATTGAAAATGGATTACCCAAAAGAGATAAGTTGCAGATGTCGTTCAGGGTTAAAAATTGACACAATATTCTTTCAATTACCTAAACCGGAAAGATGTTGTTTGCAATAAAAAACCCCGGGATTAACCGGGGCCTAATCCAATAATTTATCATGATTTTACATCATTCCACCCATTCCGCCACCCATTCCGGCCGGCATTGGAGCAGGGTTCTCTTCTTTCTTTTCAACCAAGATACACTCGGTTGTTAAAAACATTCCTGCTATTGATGCTGCATTTTCCAAAGCAATACGGGTTACTTTAGCAGGATCAATTACACCTGTTTTGTAGAAATTCTGATATTCATCGGTGCGGGCATTGTATCCATAATCGTCTTTTCCTTCTTTAACTTTTTGAACAATAACTGCACCTTCCTTACCTGCATTAAATGAAATCTGACGCAGCGGTTCTTCAATTGCACGTTTGATTATTTCAATACCGGTTGTTTCATCTTCAGTTTCGCCTTTGAGTTTATCAAGTGCCGAAATTGAACGGATATAAGCTACCCCACCACCAGGAACAATTCCTTCCTCAACGGCAGCTCTTGTTGCACTTAGGGCATCATCAACCCTGTCTTTTTTCTCTTTCATTTCCATTTCAGAAGCAGCACCAATGTATAGTACAGCTACTCCACCTGCTAATTTGGCAAGGCGTTCCTGTAATTTCTCACGGTCATAATCCGATGTAGTATTTGCAATCTGAGCTTTTATCTGGGCAGCTCTTGCTGCAATTGCATCTTTGCTTCCGGCACCGTTTACAATGGTAGTATTCTCCTTGTCTATTGTAATTTTTTCTGCTTTACCAAGCATTTCGAGGGTAGTATTCTCAAGTTTCAGGCCTGTTTCTTCAGAAATAACAGTACCTCCGGTTAAAACAGCTATATCCTGTAACATCTCTTTTCTGCGGTCACCAAATCCAGGAGCTTTAACAGCTGCAACTTTCAATGAACCTCTCAAACGGTTAACTACAAGAGTAGCCAAAGCTTCACCATCAACATCTTCAGCAATAATTAAAAGAGGACGTCCGGTTTGAGCAGTCTGTTCAAGTACAGGAAGCATATCCTTCATTGTGCTTATTTTCTTATCGTGAATAAGAATATAGGCGCTTTCAAGGTCGGCTTCCATTTTTTCGGTGTTGGTAACAAAATAAGGAGAAATGTAACCACGGTCAAATTGCATTCCTTCTACAACCTCAACGGTAGTTTCGGTTCCTTTAGCTTCTTCAACTGTAATAACTCCTTCGCGTCCTACTTTTTCCATGGCTTCAGCAATTAAACGACCAATTTCATTGTCGTTGTTTGCTGAAATTTTAGCCACCTGTTCTATTTTTTCATTATCGTCGCCTATTTCATGTGCCTGCGACCCTATGCTCTCAACAACCTTTTTAACAGCTAAGTCAATCCCCTTTTTAAGCTCCATTGGGTTTGCTCCGGCTGTAACGTTTTTCAACCCAACATTAATAATAGCCTGGGCCAAAACAATTGCAGTGGTAGTTCCGTCACCGGCATCATCTCCTGTTTTGGATGCAACTTCTTTAACCATTTGGGCTCCCATATTTGAAAATGGGTCAGACAATTCAATCTCTTTAGCCACCGTAACACCATCCTTGGTTATGGCAGGTGATCCAAATTTCTTGTCGATAACAACATTGCGCCCTTTAGGGCCCAAAGTAACTTTAACCGCATTAGCAAGCTCATCAATTCCTGTTTTCAATAAATCACGAGCTTCAATATTAAATTTTATCTCTTTTGCCATTTTAATTATTTTTATTTAAATAAACTTTTAACCTGATTATGCAATATACAAAATGTCAGTTTGTGAAATCAACAAAAAATCATCACCGTCAATGTTAAGTTCAGTTCCTGCATATTTACCATAAAGCACTAAATCACCTGATTTTACTTCCATTGTTTCATCTTTTTTTGCAGCCCCCACCAAAACTACAATTCCTTTAAGTGGTTTTTCCTTTGCGGAGTCGGGAATAATAATTCCGCTTGATGTTTTTTCTTCAGCAGCCTGAGGTTTAACCAAAACCTTACCGGCTAGAATTTTACCTTTTAAAGTTGACATTTCTATTTAATTTTTAATGTTAAACATTTTTTAATTTTACGTTGGGTGCAATTTCAGAAATTATGCCAAAGGGAAAATCTGGCAGATAAACAATATTTTCCGGACATTTTTGCAGAAATAACTACAACCGTGATTTGACATTTTTGTGCAAATTTACATTTGGAACCTTTTTATCCCAAATTACCAATTAGATGAACTTTAAAATTTAAATACTTGAATTTATATCATTTATACTCGTAATTTTCTAACGCCGATAATTATAAATTTTAGAAATAGAAAAATGCTGTATTAGCTATTCTATAATGCTTACAGCGTTTTTCTGAATTCTCTGTTTAATTCCAATTCGTAATTTGGGGTTAGCAAATATTAGAACAAAAAAAAGTGTCAGAAAAACTGACACTTTGGCATTTTGGGGTTCCTGTTTATATATTACTGGGTTGAATCTTCAGTTGATGCAGGTTCATCCTCAGAAATGGGGAAATTGGGCATATTATTGGCAGGAGCCGCAACATTTTGGGTTTCTTCGTCAATTACTGATTGAGAACCCACCTGGTCTTTGGGTAATACCATAACTGCAACAAATGATAAAACAAGTAAACCACCGGCTAATGTCCAGGTAGCTTTTTCCAGAAAGTCTGTCGTTTTTCTAACTCCCATAATCTGGTTTGAAGCTGAAAAATTTGATGCCAAACCTCCACCTTTTGAGTTTTGAACCAAAACAATTAAGATCAGTAATATGCTAACCACTATTACGAATCCTGAAACAATAGAATACATATCTTTTATTTTACTTATTATTAATCTGTACTTCCAACTCTTTAATTCGACCTGCAAAGTAAATGTTTTTTTCGGGATATTTCAAACACAACCGTTCGAATATCTCAATAGCTTTTGAGAAATGATTTTGCCTGATATATATATTTGCCAGGGTTTCGGTCATTAAATCATCGTTATCCTGCAAACTTTTTACTGAAATATCTAAATTATCAAAGCCCTTTGAATGCACATCGGAAACCTTAATCCTGCTTTTTGCCCCACCTTTGAGAAAACTGTCAATTAAATCTTTCTTAACCCCTTTATCAGAAGGAGTACCATCATCTGGCTTTGGTTTTACTTGGCTATTATTGTTGGTAGTTGAATGGCGCATTAATTTTAACCATGCTGAAAATGATCTGTATTCATCAAAGTCAATTTCATTTTCGCCTTCCAGAATGTTAAAATAGTCAGAGTTAAGTCTTTCATAATCCAACAGGTCGGCACTTGGTAAAACCATATTTTCCTCTCTCTGAGGAAAGGCATGCTTTATATCTTCTGTACAATTACCTGTTTTTATGAAGTCATTTTGCGTCCCTGGTAACCCATCAAAATCAGTATCGCTGACATATCCTGATTCATATTTATTTAGTTGATCGGCATCAGTAATCTGATTATGGGAATTTTCTGTATCACTTTGACCCTTAAATTCGTCAATATTTCCCTTTTGTATTTGATTTTTTTCCTGAATATCAGGAACAATCTTTTTATTGTGTAAAAGATCAAATAACCGGGCTCTGTCAGGAATGTGAACAGCTGCAAGTTTTAATTCATTGTTGAACCTTATATGGTCAAGTTCATTCAGGTTTTTTATCCATAACATACGCGCAGCCTGAAAAAAAGGATATTCATTTAAAATAACCTCAATATCAGTCAATGTAGCCTCATTTAAAAGTTGATGCTCATGCATTATTTCAATAAACTGCCGTCTGTTCATTTTTCACCAATCAGAAAATGCCTTGTTAAATATATTTTCGGTTATTTCATCAATTATTTGCTTAACCAGCTCATCTTCAATGGCATTAAGATTACTGTCACTTGGGAAATCCTGATATGCCGAAAAGTTTGTTTCCCAATTTAACTTTGGGTTTTTAAAATTCTGATATCTAACCTTTATGGTTGCTGTCAGTCTTGTTTCCTGTGAAAGGGCATTGGCCTGTATGGCCATTGGCCTTATTTCATAACCAACTATCTCACCTGAAAAATCAACATCACCAACCCCTGATCTTACAATTAATCTCGATTCAGATGTAATCCTGTCCTTTAACGCTTCTGTAAAACTCTGGCTAAATGCGGGATAAACAATTGGAGCCCTGTTATCGAAATACTGAACCGAGGCAATTTTAACATTGTCGGGAACCGATGACCCTTTAAATGTAACTTTAACTGAACAGCCGTTTGCAATTAGCTGTATAACAAAAAAACCCAATATAAACTTAATTACCAATTGATTTTTATTCATTTAGGCTGGTATATTTTTATTACAAATAAATTATAGTTGGTGTGCAAAATTAATCTAAAGTACTTTAATTAATAGTTCGCTAAACTTTTTTATTTACTTTATTTACAGATGCATACAAATATGCCTGTTGGGTCTGTAATATATTTAAAATAAAGAGCTTACTTTTATCAAACATCTAAAATTCTAAAAGTCTACCGATCTATTGTTAATAATAAATCCAGGTTATATAAGATATTATCCGTCAATATCATATTCTTTAATTTTCCGGTATAATGTCCTTTCGGAAATCCCCAATTCGTATGCCGCGCTTTTTCTTTTACCGCTGTGTTTATCGAGAGCTTTCTCTATTAATTCCTTCTCTTTTTCTTCAAGCGAAAGTGACTCTTCAATAAATTCTTCAGTATCAACAATTGTCTGGTCGTCATGCCTTTGACCATACGAAACCTGAGTTGATGGCTGGACGGTTGGTTTAAGAATTTCTCCCTCGCTGCTATACAAATTCCTGATAATTTGTGCGTGTTCACCTTTCAAATTAATATCTCCTCCATGTTGAAGCATTTCCAATACAAGTTTTTTTAAATCGTTCATATCGCGCTTCATGTCAAAAAGTACTTTATAAAGTATTTCCCTTTCATTTGAGAAATTGGATTCGGTACGTGAATCCTTTGTTTCCAGGATCGCAGGGAGATTTTCACCAGCATTTGATGGCAAGTATTGTTTTAAAAGATCGGCTGTTAAAGTACGTTGTTTCTCAATTACCGAAATCTGTTCAGTTATATTTTTAAGTTGCCTGATATTACCTGGCCATCTGTATTTTTCAAGTAACATCCTTGCACTGTCATCCAGCTTAATTGCCGGCATACGGTATCTGTCTGCAAAATCATTTGCAAACTTCCTGAAAAGCAAATGTATATCATCCACCCTCTCACGGAGCGGTGGTATTTTTATGGGAATGCTGTTTAACCGGTAATATAAATCCTCCCTGAATTTTGCATTTTTAATAGCCTTCTCAATTTCAACATTTGTAGCACCCACCACCCTGACGTTAGTTTTAATTATTTTGGACGAGCCAACTCTTATAAATTCACCTGTTTCGAGAACACGCAAAAGACGAACCTGGGTGGACATGGGTAATTCCCCTATTTCATCAAGAAATATTGTTCCTCCATTGGCTTCCTCAAAATAGCCCTTACGATCGGACAAAGCGCCTGTAAAGGAACCTTTTTCATGACCAAATAATTCTGAATCAATAGTCCCTTCGGGTATTGCGCCACAGTTAACTGCAATATATGGCCCGTGTTTACGACTACTATATTGATGTATAATTTGCGGAAATACCTCTTTACCGGTTCCGCTCTCTCCGGTTATAAGTACGGATAAATCTGTGGGAGCCACCTGAACTGCCACATCAATGGAACGGTTAAGGGCATATGAATTGCCTATAATTCCAAATCTTTGTTTTATTTGCTGAACATCCATCATTATTACATCAGAAATATCAGTTACAACTTACAAAGTTACAATTTCCTGAACTATTATTTAGACTGGCCGGATTTATTTTCCATCACAAAGGTTTTCCTTATATAATATTCCAATTATAATCAACAATAATTATTAACATTCTGAAAATAAATTCATTTGTATTCAGTTCTTACTTGCAGTTGCGGGTCTTAATTGTTGGCTTAAATTTCAAACCCGTTCATATTACACCTGAAATTGGTATTTATTTAATGGTCCGCCCCCCCGGAACGGCTTTCATTATTGTTAATCTTTACATTTTAGTGGATTTCAATGCTGTGAAACAAAACCGTAATTTTACTGATTTTTTGATTGTTACTTTTTTATTGATTAAATGCGGGTTCCTTTTCGTTGGTGTTTACCTAAAATCCTGGGCCATCAGGCTACTTAAACCCAAAGGTTTTGTTTTACTTATTACATGGTTGGTTTACCAATAAACCCAAATTTGTCTTTAGCCATTTTTTCTAATGACCGTCATTAGAAATT
>JBBIVA010000110.1:0-13358 GCA_037439945.1 Marinilabiliaceae bacterium | reverse complement strand
AAGACAGGGGGTTACAGCAGAAAAAAATACAGCTGAGTATTATTTTAGTTTAATTCAATTTTAAAAGGAACAAAAAATATTTTTCCTGGATTAAACTGAAAACCTCATGGGGTATTAACTAATCACAATATATCATTCCAAAACAGGTAAAGCATTGCAATTGATGCCATTAATCACCATTCAATACAAATTGAAAAAACGAACTAAATATTTTTGTTAAAGGTTAAGTTGTGATTTCTTGTGCCTATTCATCTTTACTCTTATATTCAGTAATTGTTTCAGGGTTGATTACATTCTTATCAATAAGTAAGTTGTACCATAAAAATATTTTCTTAATGTCGGAAACGTAAACTCTGTCCTTATCATAGTTGGGCAATACTTTTTCGAAAGTACTTTTTAAATTATTTGATGTGGCTTTTGAGTCAACTTCAATTTTATTTTCAAACAATGATAAGAAAACATCAACCAGCTTAACATCTCCACTATCGGTAAAAATTGATATATCCTCAAGTGCACTAATACGTGATGTAGCATAGGCAGGTATTCTTTTCCCATCAACCAATGATTCAACTACAATATTTCCTTTTCCTTTACCTTGAGAAACAAGCCTAAACAGGCCAGAATGGCCTGAAATTGATAAAATATCCTTTAACATAATGTTTTGTTTATAAATTTTGCACAAAAATACAACTATCCCTGATATGTCAAAAATTCATTCCAATTTTGCTAAATCCAACTTTATTAATTCTATTGTAACTTAAAAAATTACAATAACACCACCTAATTAAAACGAATTGTAAATGCCTTGGATTTTTGACCCTCTTCATTTATAATAACTATTATGATTAAACTAAACCCCGTTCTTTCTTAATTTTTTCATAGGCTTCATTTACTTTTTGGAACTTTTCATTAGCAACTCCCTGAAATTCATCACCCAGGTGAGTAACCTTATCGGGATGAAAACGCACAGCCATTTTCCGGTAAGCTTTTTTAACATCATCGTTTGTTGCTTCCATATCTATTTCCAAAATTTTATAGGCAGCTTCAAGATTATCGTAGAACATATTTAAAACGGCCTGGTAATCTGGTACAGAAATACCAAGGTATCCCGAGATGGTATGGATAACATTAATTTCCTGTCTGCCAAGAACACCATCAACCTTCCCTAATCCGAAAAGTACGTGCAACAATTGAATTTTTGCCTGATAATCGATATTAATTCTTATTTGATGGCACACATCGCTAAGCGGAATATCTTTTTTAAGAATGTTTTGAAGCATTTTAAGAGAAATTTTTGCATTTTCCTCACCTAACATATTAAGAAGCTGCCTTTTAACATAATCTAATTCTGATTTCAGTACTTTCCCGTCAGATTTCATTACTGCTGCCATTAATACAAGTAATGATACTATAAACCCATCCCTTGCTTTAGTGCCGCTGTAATTGATTTCATCTGTTGATGAACTAACAAGGTTTCCAAGTAACATACCAACTATTCCGCCAATAGGACCAAACATCCACCATCCAAGGCCTGCGCCTAATAAAACACGTAATATTTTCACTCGTTTTTAATTTTATATTTATTATTGAAATAGAATAAATTATTAGTATTTAAGACCATTTTAGATGAGTTTCACCCTATGCAACTTTCAATGGTAAATTATACATTCATTAAATCATGAAAAAATAATCAGGTTACCATTATGCCCAATCCCAATTTATGGCACCTTCTTGTTCCGAATAATGGCTACCCTCTTTGTTTTATTCTTTGAGATAATTCGTTTAATAAACTAATTACCTGGGGAATAATTAAACTAAAATTATCGTTATAAATAACAAATTCGCTCATTTCTGTCTTCCGCTCATCATCCCATTGTTGTTTCATCCTGTTTATAATTTGTTGCCCAGTTGCCTTATCCCTGTCTATAATACGTTTTATTTTAACATTTTCGGGGGCCACAACTGTAACAACAGTATTCATGAGTTTGAACCCACCACTTTCAAACAGAATAGCATTTTCGTTGAAAACTATTTTACTTTTTTCATTAATAACCCATTCACTAAAATTGTTTATAACCAAAGGGTGTAACACAGATTCTATTTCATTTTTAATTTTTTCATTTTTAAAGAAAATTTCTGCTACCCGTTCCCTGTCAAGCTTACCATGGTTATATATATCGTTTCCAAATTTTTTTTTATATAGGGCGATTATTTCGTCATTTGTTTCAATTAACTGTTTAGCCCTTAAATCGGAATAATAAACCGGGAAACCCAAATGCTCTATTATACGGCAAATTGTTGTTTTTCCACTTCCTATACCGCCAGTAATACCGACTATATATTTATTTTTTTTCAATATGTTTAGTTTAGTTTATTTATAATCGGAAATGAGTGGAAAAATATTTACCTTTTTCTTTCAATAAGATATTCAACAAATAGAGGTGAGTAGTCCATAGAATATATACCTTGGGGCATCCGGTCAATTTTAACTCTTAATCGCTGGGGTTTTTCGTCAGTATAAGCTGCGCTTGCATCAATAACTGCCCTGAAATCCTTGATATGAATCTTACCAAACCTACTTAAACCTGTTCTGAAAGTAATAGTAATTTCAGACGGAAAAGTTTTACAACGCAATGTATCTGCAATTCCGACAACATCAATCGGGATTTGCATTGATGATTCGGTAAATGGTTCAACCGGAATTAACATAGATGTTGATTTGGAGCTAATACTTAGGTTTTTATGGGTAACTAAAGATACGCTCCTGATAAGGGTATCTCTTACTTTTTCGAAAACAAATGGCTTTGTCAAAATGGCTGAAATAGTATCTATTATACTTTTTGGTCCGGTAACTTCTACCGAATCGGGATCAAAAACTATGGGCCCTGACATAAGAAACTGTTTCTCGAGTTTTACTTCACCTTTGGTTGTTATTGGAATTTTCTTTTTCACCAGTTTTTGAAGAGCTATAAAAACTGTATCCGGAATAATATCAATCAATTCTATTCCAACATAAAGCTGATTGGAAAAATGATTTCTTTGATCCCTTGCCAAAAGATAGGCATACTCAGAATTTTTATGCTTGATCCTTTTTAGCCGTGATACATCAAAAGATGGTGAAGATAAGGAACTTGATGCATACTGTCTTAATATTGAGAAGCCGATTCCTCTTACCTTTAACTCGAATCTTTCGTTATCAGACTTTACAATTATTTCATTATCAGGAACATTCACATAATTTACATCAAAAGAAAAAGACGCTACATAAGTATCCCGCAGAGCATTTAACAGCCAGAATGTGGTAGAAACAAAAAGAAAAATCAGGAATACAAAAATATCACGGTTTCGCTTAAGCCTTTTAAATTCATCCAAAAAGTTCATCCTTTTAAGGATGTTCCATTTTTCATGAATATTGAATAGTTTCTTCATCCTTTAATTTTTATAAAAAATTGTATTGAGCTTTAAGTTAAAGATAAATCCATTTTAAACAACAAGCCATTACCTTAATTTTAAAAGGGTCAATGATTAACAAAGTTAATCATTGACCCCGTAAAATAAAATCAGGTAATAAATTTAAAAATTCATGGTTTACTTAACCACGGTTATTTTCTTACTGCATCAGACATGTCCATAATTACAGCAGATTTATCAACTGTAATTTTAACATTTTCGGCAATTTCCATAATTACTTTATCTTCCTTAATTTCAGAAACCTTTCCATAAATACCACCTGTGGTTACAATTTTATCACCTTTTTTAAGGCTTTCACGATATTTTCTAAGTTCTTTTTGTTTTTTCATTTGTGGCCTGATCATGAAAAAATAAAAAACCACAATAATTAATGCAAAAGGCATTAACTGAATCCATGGATTTGGTGCACCTTCCTGTGGGGGTAAGGACATAAATAAGCTAAACATTTTCATTTCCTGCAATTTTTATTAATAAATGGTCTGCATGTAGCCCCATTTCTACAAAAGTATAACGAACATGCTCGTTTAAAGATTATTCAACATTTGCTCTGATCACTAATTCTGATGGATACTGGCCCCCATTGCTAATTACCCTGATGGTTTTTCGCTGAAGGCCTTTTCGTCCACGTGTATCAAATACTATCTCAATTACACCAGTTTGGCCTGGTGGTATTGGATGTTTTGGAAATTTAACATTTGTACATCCGCACCCGGCTATAACTTCCTGGATCAACAACGGATTTTCACCAGCATTTGAAAACCCAAAACTACATCCAATCTCCTCGCCCTCTTTAATATCGCCAAAGTCGTGCATCGTTTTATTAAAAACCAACCGGGTAGAATCTGATAATTCACTTAGTGTTCCCAAACTGCTTTTATCCTGACTTCCACGGCTGTTGCATGAAAGAATAACCAATATTAACATTAAGGAATATAACAGACTAAATATTTTCACCGTTAAAAATTTTCGTTGGTTAATGACTCGTGTAACAATGATTATTTGGATTTAACCCGGTACATTTAATAATTAATGGTTTTATTCAACCAATTTTAAATTTTAAAGCTACTTACTTCTTTTATTAATATCTTGTTTAAATAATAACCAAGAGTATTAGTTGCTCCTTTCCCCCATTGATAATCCTTTCCCATTTTTAATTACCCTACCTTCTTCCATCAGATAACCGGCAATTTTATCAAGAATTCCGTTAATAAACAAGCCACTCTTGGGGGTTGAATAGTGCTTTGCCAACTCAATATACTCATTTAAAGTAACCTTTAACGGAATACCTGAAAATTCAATCATTTCAGTAAGGGCAATTTGCATTAGCACAATGTCCATAAATGCTACCCTTTCAAGATCCCAGTTTTGGGAGAATTTTCTTATAACCTCAATGTTATCTTTTTGGTTTAATATGGTTTTTTGAATAAGCGTTTTTACAAATTTTATATCGTCCTCATCCTTAAATTCAGTTTGTAAAGATTGTAAATTTCCATTTTCGGCCTGAAAATCTTTAAGGGTTTTTATTACCATGCTCATAATAAACTCTGCCTCATCATTCCAAAAAATGCTATGCTCCTCAAGAAGGTTATAAAGCTGTTCGTGTTGTGATATTACTTTTTCAGATAATTTCACTATAAACTTGCGGTCTTCATCATAAGATACAAAAGGTGATTCAATATGTTGGCCGTAAATATCCGAAGTAATGATTGCATCAAAAAGTGATTTTATAATTTCGGGGTTATTGGCCCATGATATGGCTTTTTCTTTTATATAATTATTAAGTGATTTATTTGTTGAAAGTTGCACAAGCAACCTGTTTTCTATAAATCTTGTATTGGGATTCAGATCCTCCCGCGTAGGTACTTTTTTGTTCCTGCCGGTTTCAATTTTGTTAGACGCAAACAAATGAATATCAACCAATAAAAGTAAAAAAAGATGGTATAATTCATAAGACTTGGAAATGCTATGAAATAAATCCTTTTCCGCCTGTAGTAGAGAAACATCACCATTTTTCTGAAAGGCATATACAAATTGCATAACCTTAACACGTAACAGTCTTCTGCTTAACATTATATAAAGAACTTTTTAATAATTTCTGAGCCGATAAAATTATATAATTTTTCTCTTAAAACAAGTTGCGAATAACAAATTAGAAATAATTTTATTTTAAACTAAAAAAAGTAATATTGAGGTAATTATGTTGTTAGTCTATTTAACAAAATAGGTTAAATAGTTTGAAAATTAACGAAAATTTGTAAACAAAGTGTTCGATATTAAAAAAATAATTCTCATTTTTGAAGTTAATTAACCAAAAGCGCTTTTGTTGTACATAAAAAATAACAATTAAAAGATGGAAGGATTTGAAAAAAACGATGATTTTGAAAAGATTGACAAAGAAGAAATTTTTTCAAGAGCTGTAAGAGCCGGGAAACGGACCTATTTTTTTGACGTGAAAGCGACCCGAAAGAATGATTACTACCTAACCTTAACCGAGAGTAAAAAAAGATTTGAGGAAGATGGCAGATTTCATTTCGAAAAACATAAAATTTTCTTATATAGGGAAGATTTTGATAAGTTTGCTGAAGGATTGAAGGAAGCTATTGAATTTATTAAATCGGTTCAGGGCGAATCTCCTGAAAATGAAGAAATTCTGGAAGCAATGGTGTCAGACGAATACACAAGCATTGAGTTTGATGATTTAAGTAAGTAACCCAACCACCCCACAAAGAGGCTGTCTCAAAAGTTTTTTAAAGCCTATGAGAATTGAATATTGGAAAAACTTTTCGAGAGGAGTACGAATAAAAAGAGGGTGTCTAGGACTTTTGAGACACCCTCTTTACATACTTTCCTAATTTTTCATTTATAGTTACATCCCCGACAGATTTACTTTGTATTTTAATATAACATAATACCTGATTAGCTCCATTCTTATAACATTCATCCTGAACCATTTTAACTATTTCCATCAGTTTATCATAATCTCCCTCCATAACAGTTTCAAATGGTGTAACAACATATTCCACACCTGCTCCACTTATAATACCAATAGCCTTATCAATTACTCTATACGTATCAATACCCGGAGCAGCCGGTACCACTTGGATGGCAACATTCACCATTTTTTTTAAATAAATACTCTCATACATAAGATTTAAGATTGAAGGTTTAAGATTAATAATTATTCCAATACAGGAAAATAAATGTTGGATATATACCAAATTTCAATTATTCCATTATACAAATTGCTGATCAACATTAAAACCTGAATTACCTCATTTAACCAAAAACCCGGATATCAAAATTCTGTAATGTTTTAACCAGGGAATAACCTTATGTAAAAATAGGTATTAATCAAGTTGTAAAAATATTAATGTGGCAAAAGATATAAATTATACTATGGAAAAAGATTGTTATATTTAACTATAAAATTAAACTTTTACATAACCAAATTCGTAAACCCAGCCACCTAACTTAATTTAGGCTATGAAAAAAATTCATTTATTAGTTTTGCTGTTAACGTTTCTTTATATTCCTGCATTCAGTCAGGAAAACCCCAAAATAGACAAAGAATTGCTAATTCAAAAAACAAAGAATAAAAGAGTTGCCCTGGGAAATTTAAAGCGCGGTGATTTTTATTTTAAAAACAAGATTTACGATGAGGCTTTAACTTATTATTTAAAGTTATATCAGCATTGTACAGATCACTCGCCCTTAAACTATAAAATAGGAGTAAGTTCTCTTTATGGCACAAATCCTAAAAATAGTCTTAAATACCTTTTATTGACCAACCCAAAAACCACCTCCGATTATTATTATCAACTTGGTAAGGCTTACCAGCAGAAATATTTATACAAAGATGCCCAGGAGTCGTTTAGAACCTATATAATGTCGCTACCCTTTGCAAGCCAAAAAAAAGCTGCAAGTGAAATTAGACAATTAACAAAGTCGTGTGAATTGGCAGACAAATTAATGCGCGACTCTGTACCCGTATATATTATAAACATGGGGCCAGGGATAAACAGCTATTATGATGATTATGCAGCAGTTGAATTAAAACAAGAATCGAAAATATTTTTTACATCAAGGAGGCCTGATCGTAATATGCAGAAAGTTGAAAATCCATCAGCCTTTAAAGAACGGATTTTCTACTCAAATTATTCCATAGATGTTAGTCCAAATGAGGCAAGGGAACATTTAAAGCTCAAATCTGTTAACAATATTAGCGTTGCAGGTTGCGATAATATTAACAATACATTATTGTATTATGTTGGTGGCAATAAGCAGGGACAGATAAGAAAAGCCGTGTTTAATAACGGGAAATTAAAGCAAAGGAGAGTTCTGCGGGGAAAAGTAAACACAAAAGCGTACCAGGAAACAACATTCACAATAGATGATGCAGGAAACCGCTATTTTGTTTCGCAAAGAAGAAACGGAAATGGAGGAAAAGATATCTGGTATGTGAAACGCAAAGGTAAAAACAGTTATTCGAGGCCTGTTAATCTTGGATCAGAAATAAACTCAACAGGTAATGAAGAGTGTGTATTTATTTCTCCGGATGGCAAAACACTTTATTTCTCATCAAACGGACATCCGGGCATGGGAGGTTTCGACATATTTAAGGTTGAGAAAGGAGAAAATGGGTTATGGAGTAAACCCCAAAATATGGGTTACCCAATTAATAGTGGATCAGACGACCTTTTTTACCATCCAACTGCCGATAGTATGATAGCACTATTTGCCACAAAACGACCGGGGGGATTTGGAGGTTTAGATGTTTATAAGATAAAGAAAGACCCAAGGATTCCTTTTGTATTATCAGGAACCATTACAGATAAAGTCACCGGAAAACTATTGCCTGGAACTGTTACTTTATTTAATAATGCAGATAATTTACCGGTTGGAACAGCTGTTGTTGATTCGCTGGCCGGATATTATAACCTGGCAATGGAAGATGGCGGAGATTTTTACATTCAGGCAGACGCACCAGGCTATAGATCCGTTAATGAGCCGTTTACAACTCCTAAAAAACGGCATGCCAAATTAGAACAACATTTTAAACTCGAAAAATTACTTTATCCTTATACGTTAAGCGGTAAAGTTTATAATCAAAGAACAGGGTTACCTCTTCAGGCAGAGATAGTTTTTAAACCACTAAATATTGATAGTGTTATATACAGGGTTGTTTCGAATGCGCAAACAGGACATTACTCTATAACTTTTGAGGATAAAACCAATTTAAAGATGGAAATAACTGTTCCTGACTATTTTGGGGTAAGTGAAAACCTTATGCTTAGAAGTGAAAAAGTATCAAGTGGTGAAAAGAATATTGGGATGCTTCGAAGTATAAGCACTTATACAGTTACCGGAATAATTAAGGAGGAAAATTCGGCCAATTTTATAGCATCATTGGTTAGAATATTTTTACCAGGTAATGAAAATCCAATTCATTCAGTAAATACAACCAAAGAGGAAGGTAAATATGAAATTAATCTGGATAATACAGGCCCATTTTTACTTGAAATAACAGCCGAGGGCTATTTCTTTAATTATAAAGCTATTCAATTTCATCCCGATTCTACATTAATGACAAGGGACTTTGATTTGAAAAAAATTAAAACGGGAGCAAGAATAGTGATTGCAAACATTTTATTTAATACCGGTACAGCCACCTTAAAGGCTGAGTCGTATAGTGAATTGAGCAAATTGGTGAACCTTCTGCGTGAAAATCCACATGTTAGGATTGAGGTTTCAGGGCATACAGATAATGTTGGTTCGGCAACTATAAACAAAAAACTTTCGAGAAGCCGGGCACTTTCAGTTAAAAACTACCTGGTATCGCAAGGTATTTCGGGCGACAGAGTTGATTTTGAAGGTTACGGTTTTGATAAACCCATTGCCCCAAACGAAACCTCTGAAGGACGTGCAGCTAACAGAAGGGTTGAAATTGAAGTGCTGGATTAAAATAAATATATTGTAACCAGAAACTTAGGAATAAATATGATTAGTGACCGTTCAATAAATAATCCTTGAACATAAACTGTTAACGGGTGTTGCATGTTAATATTGATCAAATTAAAGTTAAACAGATGAAAAGAACCGTGTTAAACTATACCGACAATTGTGGATGATTAAACTGTGAGTTCAACCTGGCTGCAGAAAAACAAATAATAAACAGATGAAACGAAAATGGCTGCGAATAAACACACCTTTAGCCGACTTTTCGGGAAACACAAATGAATCGAAGATCGACGAGGTCAAATTAGCAATGTTGTAGTTCTCCCGTAAAAACGGGACAAGCCATCAAACCTTCAAAAATTAATTTTATTATGATGAAAATTAAACCCATAATATTTATCCAGGTATGGTTATTCATATTAATAACCTCCGGATGCAAGGAAAATGACATAATTCTTGATTTTGATAATAAATCAGATATCCAAAAAATTGAATTGGCCGGGCCACTTGCAAAAATAAATATTACTGCCATTGAATGGCTTAATGAAGATTTTGCTGAAGAAGATTTTGAAGTTGACCAGAATGGCCTTATTTCAATGAAATATACTGATGAAGTTTTTATACAATGGGAATCATTAGTTGAAATAGATGATAAAGCAGGGAACTCAAATTTTCCTACAGTACAAATCAACTACCAGGAAAAGATTAAATTTAACATTACAAATGATGTACGTATTGACAGTATGTACATGGAAGCAGGGGAACTTAGATATCGTGTTGAAGCTCCTTTGGGAAGTGCCGGGACCATTATAATAAGTATTCCTGAACTATTAACCGGAAGGGTTCCATATACAAGAGTTTTGACGGTAACCGCAGGCCAAAGAATATTCAATATAACAGAATTACTTGCAGGAAAAAAAATCCATTTTAGCAAGGAACCAAATTCAAGTTATATAACCTTTAATACTTCACTAAATTTAACTCCTGTGAACCCTCTGGCACTTACGAATGTCCAATACTCAATAAGCAACATTAATACCGGGCTTACTTTTGGTTATTTCGGCCAAAAGGAAATTAAACGGACAGATGCCTCACTAACATTTTCATTATTCAGTGATTTGGAACTAATAAATGAAATTGAATTGGCCGATTTATCCCTTGAAATTATTGCAAAAAATAAAATTGGGGTTCCCTTTAAAGTTAAAACAGACAACATAAGGGTATTCAGGGAGAATGATCCTGTAAATTTTGATTACTTAATGGTTAACGGAGTTGACAACATTCAACTTAACGTGCCTTCAGGAATTTATGGCAATCCTATAATTGCAGGAACAAGCAAATATACAGTTTCGGGTTCTAATTCGAATATTTTAACCATTGGAAACAAATATCCCGACAAACTATTATGCGACATAACAACACAATCGAATCCAAACGGTGAGATTGGCCCAAACTTTATGGGAAACGAAACAAGGCTCCAAACCGATTTGGTTTTAAAAGTACCCTTCTGGTTCAAATCAGGAATGTATTCACGTAAAGATACCGTTGATTTTGATTTTAACGATATTATTGGAAGTAATAAGGAAGATGTTGAAAAGATAGAGTTTATTGATGTTTATTTCGATTTCTATAATAAATTCCCATTTGGAATGGTTGCTAATGCCTGGGTAATAAACAATGCCGGTGAAACAATTGATGTACTTTTTGGGGGAGATAAAAATGTTATTAAATCAGGGGCACCCGGTACGTCAGGTAAAATTACCAATGCTGAATACACAAAATTTGTGGTAAATATTTCAAATGAGCAGATTAAACGATACAGTAATTTAAATGCTAAAAAAATTGTACTGGAAACTAAATTAACAACATTTAATAATGGTCAGATATTCGTGAAAATTTATGATAAATCTGAACTTGACGCAATTATTTCAATAATTACCAAAACACAGTTACCCTAACCTATCAAAAATATTGCAAAATGCGAATTAAATATTATGCCTGGTTTGTAATAATTGGTTTATTCATTGCCATGGGTTTCAGGTTATCGGGTCAAAATCCTATGACCCTGTATTTTATGGAAACAATTCCGCAGATCAGCCAAACCAATCCTGCAATACAGCCAAGGGCAAACAAGTTTATCTCGTTGCCTTCGGTTAACCAGGCTTTTAGCAGCGACCTTGCCTTAAAAGATGTTGTTCAAAAAAGTGGTAGCGATTGGGTTACTCTTAACAGTCAAAGATTTAACTTCAACAACCTTTATAAAGTTTTGGGAACTACCACAAATTTTAACGAATTTATTGATTTAAATTTATTCGGCTTTGGTTTTAAAACCAGGAAAGGATATTTTACCTTTTCATTTGCCGAAAGGGCTTTTGTGCAATCAGGAATTCCATCTGATATATTTAAAATTATGGAACATGGGTTTCCGGATAACAGCCATTTTAAATTGTCAACACTTCGTAAAAAGGGTATAGTTTATAAGCAGTTTTCATTGGGATATAGTCACGAACTTACCGAAAAGTTAACTATTGGTGCCAACATAAAACCATTGTTTGGGCAATTGGCTTTAATTACAGATATTGACCGTTTAAGCCTGTACACCGGTCGCCTGGCTTGGGAAATAGTTGCTGATGGGAAAATATATTCATCTTTACCCATTGATGTTGAAAGTACCCCGGGCGAATTTCCGGATAATATTGAAACAAGGGACCTGGAAGGTTCAGATATAGTTAACAAATACGGGACATCATTTTCTAATCCGGGAATTGCCGCCGATTTTGGCGCTGTTTATAAATTTAACGGAAAATGGACTTATTCGGCTGCAATTAATAATATTGGATTTATTAACTGGCACAAGGACCTGAATAATCTTTCATTCATGGGAAATTATATTTTTGATGG
The DNA here is from genome assembly GCA_037439945.1 of Marinilabiliaceae bacterium. Taxonomy (GTDB): domain Bacteria; phylum Bacteroidota; class Bacteroidia; order Bacteroidales; family Marinilabiliaceae; genus CALEUX01. Next base: position 1,031 of record JBBIVA010000110.1, on the reverse strand, counting down.
TGTTGGAGTTGATGCATCAAATAAGGATAATATTGATGATGCCATTGATGATATTCTTGATTCATTGGAAACTGTACTAAATTACAATACCGATCACAGAAAATTTATTTCAGGACTCACCCCTTCATTTTATTTAGGGGCATCATATCACTTAAACCATGCTATTTCTTTTGGTTTTTTATCAAGAAGTATATTGCAAAAGCAAAATTTCAGGCAAGACTTTAGTCTTTCGGCCAATATTCAACCATACAGTTTTGTTGCCTTAAGCGTTAGCCTTAACCAGCGAATTACCGGAAGTACTTTTGCCGGTTTGGGAATGACATTTCTTTTAGGCCCCTTACAGTTTTATATTTTAACCGACCATTTACCATTGCGTTATTCAGAGGTACATATTGATAGCGACAAATTTCCGGTTAATGAGCGAATGAAAGATGTAACAATTATGACAGGTATTAACATTGTTTTCGGAAAACAGGGATATCGTGATAAGCCTTTAATATGTTCAGGTATATAACCAATTTGGATAAAAGGGTGGCCATTTCTTAAAACAGTGACTCTTTATTTATTTATTGTATAATTTCAAATCACCGTAAACCACTTACCCTGTATATAAATGTTACTCAACTTCCAAGACTCCGATGGTATGAGGTGCTAATTTAACTTTAATAATAGTTTTTGATAATTTGTACCCGGTAAACTTTGAAGGTTTAACTAAATCGTTTTTATCAAATGTGTTGATTAAATTAAAAGCTTTTGATGCTAGTAATGTTGCAAAATTCACATTTTTTATTGTTCCCCCATTCATGTTAATCTGAATAACCACATCTTTTAATGGAATAAAATTGCTGATATTCAAATCTTCTACCTGAAAAAAACTCATTAAACATCAACTGATTTGTTCGTGGCTCTTTTGTCAAAAAATAGTTAAGTCCAAAGCCAGTAATAAACTTATTGGTAATTAGTCAAACGTGAAAAACCCCTGTTTTTTCAACAAACAAAATACCATTTTCTTTTAATGGGATTCATCCACT
>JBBIVA010000109.1:0-13545 GCA_037439945.1 Marinilabiliaceae bacterium | reverse complement strand
AAAACTCTATGCTTTAAATTTTATTACAAAATTATTACATCGAACTCACGTTATATTAAGTTTTTCGGGGCCTTTGCGAGTAACTACTTTTGCGCCCTTTGCGGTTAACTGTTCCCGGTTGCTCTTCCCAAATAGCATGTAATTTCCCTCGTTCCTTCTCCCACGCCAACTCTTTTCCTTTTTCGAAGCGTTGTATGGCTCCAGATTTTATAGCTTCATGTTGCTCCATCATATTTAAAATTGCCTCTGCCATCTCACGCGGCGTTTGCCCGCACACTACTCCCCGGGTGGGGTCCTCATTCATAAACTCGCTTTGTGCAGGGGTATTGGTGGCCAAAATGTACAAACCGGCCTGGGCGTAAGCCAGTATTTTATTGGTTAAACAAAGTTGCCGGTTTAAATCTGTGTTCGAAAATTCCAGCGCAAGACCCACATCGTGGTTGGCCAACTCGGCATGGAGGGCGGACTGAGTCATAGGAGACATTATTTTTAAGGATACCGAACACCGCAAACCGGAGGAAGGTGGCAGAACAGTTTGGTCTAAAGTTTCGAGCTGCGCCAGAAAAGGTTCTATAATTTGTAGATTGAACTCCGGGTCGAGGTCGCCAATGAGGGTGAGGTTTAAGTTGGGAGTTGAGAGTTGAGAGTTATGAGTTATGGGTTGATAGTTTGGAGTTGAGAGTTTAGGGGTAGGAGTTGGGAGTTCTGGGTTTAGGGTTGAAGGTTGATGGTTTATGTCGTTATTGTTATCTATCTTCTGGATACTGTTTTCTGCCTCTTCACTTTGGCTGGGATAGTGGATAGCGGAGTGGAGAAGTTTAAGTGCTTCGAAAAGTTGCTCAAGACCACGGCCAAAGCTTATTTTTTGGGAGAACCAGACCAAATTTAGTTCTGGGTTCTGGGTTATTAGTTCAGAGTCGAAGCGTAGCGGAGTTGTAACGAAGTGGAATGCCGAGCATCGGTACCTGCAAAGCGGAATGTGAGTTTTGAGTGTGGAGTGGGAAAGGGGAGGTATGAACTCCGATTTTGGGAAACTGTTAAGGATCACAGTGTGGTTAAGATGGCCACCAATCAGTTTCAAGGTGTATTCACCAATTAGCGGACTGGCGGTGGTGATGGCCGATGCTTTGGGCAAAAGGGTTTTCATTAAAAACTCGCGCCGCGCTCTTTCGTTTTGGGCATCGAGGCGGATGTGCTCGCCCGGGTGGTAATCTTCCACGTCAAAAATAAAGGGGATGTGCCATTTTTTTGACAATACATAAGCGGGATAGAGCGCTCCCAGATTATGGGCTACAATTAAATCGGCCTTTTCTGATTTTTTTAATACATTAACCAACTGCAAGGAACGTCGGCTACTGGCCAATGCATTAATGAATAAATTGTTTTTAAACAGCGGATAAATCCGTTGCGCCAGTTTCTCTAAAACACCCCACTTCAGCCAACTGAGCTTTCGTTTGGATGTGGCATCAATCTCAATAAATTCTACTTCTCTCTTCTTAGTGTTTGTTCCTCTTAACTCATCACTCACAACTAACTTCTCACCTCCCACTACTTCTTTCAACTGCTCACTTTTGTTGTCGCTCCAGTTGCCAAGTTTAAATTGTACAACGGTTAATGTGGCACCCAACTCAATTGCTGTTTTAAGCTCTTTTACCAACCGTGGATTGGTGGCCAGATTATTGGTAGTGAGAAAAAGTAGGTGCATAAATTTAAAACAGTAGATTAAATGATTGAACCGCTGAGCAAGCTGTTTAGTTTGAACCGCAAAGTACGCAAAGAATACGCTAAGTACACTAAGGTAAAACCCCTGCGGTTTCTAAACGCGAGCCTGCGAGCAAAAAAAGATGTAATTTGCGTTAATTCTTTGCGCTCCCGATAGTTCGGGATTTCGTAAACTCAAAATGCGGCAAAGCCGAGTGCGATGGCAAAAAACACGAGCCAATTGCTACCCCTAACCCTTAAAGGGGCAACCAAACGCTCAATTAACGAAATTAGCGAGCCAGCGAGCAAAATCTGCTTTTCCGATAAACCCGAACTGCGCTTCGCTTGCGCTCGGCTATGCCGCTTGGTTTACCAAGAATCTGCGGACAAATATTCTTGTCATTCAACTCTTTGCGGCCTCTGCGCCCTTTGCGAGAAATATCCTCCGCGTTCTTAGCGGTTACCATACTTAACCGCGGAGTTCGCCAAAATTTTACTCAGAGTACTCAGAGGCTGTTCATTGCCTTTATTGCAATCGTTGTGGGAAAAATTCAGCAATAATTTGCGGTTAAATCTGCGATAAAAAACTTTTGCGGCCTCTGCGCCCTTTGCGAGAAATAGACTTTGTGGCCTTAGCGGTTACCATTTATCCTTTAGTACCTTTAAATACTCCTTCTCAATTAACTCTGCCACCATGTTCATGCTTACCGGTGGCCTTATGTTTTGCTTCAAGGCCGTTATCAACTCAGGTTGGTTGATGATGGTTTCCAATTGATGCTTTAAATAGTGCCAATCGCCATTCTTAAACAGTAAGCCATTTTTACCGTGCTCAACCATGTCTTTTATGGCATTGTAATCTGAGCCGATGGTGGAAATGCCAAATGCGGCGGACAGATATTCTTTAACTGTTCTTTGTTTATTAATCATGAATTAATTGTTTGTTGACGACAAACAATTATTGTACAAAATGTTCTTTGGTAAAGAATAAACCGCTTGAAAAAACTCTTGATTGCAATAATTATGGGTTTGATATTTTACCCAATATGCTTTATTTATGATATCAATTAATCAGGTAATGACTGAAATTTGTATTTCAACTTTATTACATTAGCATATTAAATAGCGACACAGGTTAATAACATTGACCTAGGTGCCAGCCCAATGCTTCAAACTCCTATTTTTTATGTGGATGTTTCGGTTTATAGCCTAATTGATAGGCTAACAATTGAATCCGCTTGGCTAGTTTCCATCCAAATGTTTTTTTTAGTATGAAAAACAATTTTCCTCCTTCCATTTCAATGGTACTGCCTCCTAACTCATGAATGTGGTTTTCAATTTGTTTAATTATTTCAGAGTAATTGGGATAAATGCGATATAACCATTGTTGGTAACGATTGGCACATAGTTGCTTCATTGCATCTGAACTGTCAGCGTTTAATAAATGTTGACAACCCAATTGGGTACTCAAAAGAGCTGCTTCGTAAGCTCTTTTACTTTTTTGGCTTGCCAAGTTACTTTCCAATCCGGAACGATAATAAACTTTTGCTCCGGGGGTAAACAAAACTTCATCAGCTGCTAATAAAAGGCGCGTGCTGAACTCAAAATCGTTATTTAAGCTTAATCGCTCATCCCACTTTCCGGCTTTTTCAATGATTCGACGAGGGATTAACCACAACCAAACTCCCATCATATCGATGCGTTGCGATAAGGCTGTTTTTAACCAGTTAATAGATTTCATATCTTGCCAAACAGGTTCTGGGATAAATCGAGCACTTTCTGGGTTGCCATCATAAAAGCGTCCCCATTCGCAAGAAGCAATTGCATCCTGACGCCCATTAAGTCTTTTAACCTGCAGTTCGATGTGTTCCGGATTCATAATATCATCGGCATCGAAGAACTTAATGTAATCACCCTTTGCTATTTTCAGTCCGGCATTGGAGGCTGCACATTGACCCTTGTTGGGTTGATCGATGATTATAATCCGATTACCATATTTATTGAGGATCTTTAAAGAATCATCAGTCGAACCATCGTTTACGCAGATGATTTCAACCGATGGGTAAAATTGCGAGGTAACGGATTCTAAAGTACTGTTTAAATATTGTGAAGCGTTATAAACAGGAATTATGATTGTTACAAGGGGTGGATTCATCTTTATTTGCGGTCAATATCAAAATAGATTTTTGATTTCAATAATCCTTTTAGAATATCTAAAGGACCTAGTGCTGAATTATTAAAATAGCTAATAGCATATTTAAATTTTAGTTTAAATAGATGAGATATAAACATTCGAGCTTGTCTTTGTTTTAAACAATAAAGAGCCAACTTCCTTTCTTTATGATTCAGAGGTGACTCCATGTTGTTTAGATGATTTAGTGCTATTTCAGTCGTAGACTTTAGGTAATATTTAGGATTTAAACCCAATTGATACTCCTGATCCTCGTGTTGTCTCCACCATATTAGAGCCGGCTGAAATATTACTACTTTGCGTTTTGCACTGAACTTTAGCCAAGAATCAAAATCACCTATATATCTAAGCTCAGAAAGACCAGATTCTTCTTCAAAAAGATCTCTTCTTATGATTGCTCCTGTTGGGCCTGTAAAGAAAAAGCCCGTACCTAGAAACTGTTGTTTAAAAACATCCTCCGATGAAACACATTGCGGATAGGGACGGCGCATTTCACTTTTATTCCAATTAATTCCTAAACCAGCATCTGGAAATCTCTCCATGGCATCCACCATAACCTCCAACCCATGGGAATAAATAAGGTCATCCGAATCCAGGTACTTTAGATATTTTCCCTTAGCATAACTTGCCGCTTTGTTGCGGTTGGGATAATCGCCCAGATTAACATCGTTTACATAAACGCGTATTCGGGTATCTATTGCTTCATAACTGCGGGCAATTTCTACCGAACGGTCTTTGCTTTGGTCGTCAACAATTATTAATTCCCAGTTTTGATAGCTGCTATTTATAACGCTTTCAATGGCTTCGGCAATATATTTTTCTCGGTTATAAACCGTCATGAGTACACTAACCAATGGTTGTTGTTTCATAATCAAAACAGGTTGCTTTTAAGTTGGGGTTTAGAATAACGTTTAATATCGTTTAAAAAATTATTGAAGGCTGCATTATAGGCCCAAAATTTACTGATTTGGGGTATAATGGCAATCGGGTTTATACTCCATCTTATTGATAAATATAACAACCTAATACATTTTTTTAAAATGTTTACACGCCGGGGTCTTAAATCAAACAGTAAATAATCCTGCATCATTTCAATGTATTTGCGGTCTATTTCCTGTTTGCGATTAAATGGGTGATAATGTTCAACTTTAGCATTTGGGTCGTATATAAGCGTTAATCCATCGTTAATGGTTTTTATTGCCCATGTAATATCTTCACCAAACTTAATGTGCTCGAACGGAATTTTTTGCAGCACTGTTTTTCGATACATGCTATTTACATTATCCCATCCGCAAATTTTTCGTTTATTTTCGGGTGTTACCTTGTTAAACTCCAAAATATCAGGGTAACCATAAACCTCAATTTTTGGTTCGCTAACCGGACGACTCCAATCAAAAGCATTGATTTCCTTTTTTTGTGGTATCATTTGCCGGCCACATACTCCCCCTACTTTAGTATCTTCAAAATGACGCAGCATTTTTTCAAGCCATTTATTATCGGTAGCCACCGCATCCTGCACTGTCATTACCACAAACTCACCATTAGCCAACGAAACACCATAATTGCGGGTGGCGCCATGGTTAAATTCATCGGGTGGTATTTGGTACAGCCGTACCGGGTATTGTTTTAAAACCTCCAATGTGCCATCGGTGCTGCCGCTGTCAATCACAATCACCTCGGCCTGGTCAATAAGTGTTTGCGTAAAAATAGCATCCAGACATTGCCTAATGGTGGCAATGCCGTTTTTTACGGGGATGATGATGGAGATAATTACGGAATGACTCATTTAAGGGATTGGTTCTACTTGTTCGTTAAGTATAAAAGAGATTTTTTTTGATAAAAGCCATTGATTGTAGGCTACATCATAGGGTTTATTTATCGAATATATCTGAAAGGGTTCATCATAGGGAATTGTTTTTTTTTCATTAGGAAGGTTGCTTAAATTAATGGCGTTTATATATCCATGAATTTTTAAATAGCCATAATTGGCCGATAAGAACAGATGAGAGTCTTTATTTAATTGCTCAATTTTATCATTAGGCCAGATAAAACCATAAAAACAGTCTTTTGGGTATTTTTTCATCAATTGGTTGAGTGTTTCTTTTTGACCGGAGGTAGTCACTTCCGAAACTGTACGATTAAAACTGTTTTGCTTTTCGAAATTTTTGAAGAAGACAAACCCTGTCAACGTAACAAGAAAAATACCACCTAACAGTGGTTTTTGGCAATCCACAATACAATTGAAATTTGTATCACTACTAATAGAAATGGTAAAGTGTTGGAATAAAATTGAATTTGGTCGCGATGGGTTGGAATGACCAAACTTATGAAAAAACCAAAACCTACTGTGATTGCAATCATTATCAATATCCATTTATACTGATTTTTCAGTGTTTTAAAAACTGCCGCGAAAGGAATAATATAAATACCTAGCGATAGAGCCGAAATAATTAAAAACCATATGCCTGCTTTGTATCTAAATTCCAAAACCATAGTCTGTATAATGCCGCTGCCCACACCAGTGTCTGTTGATTTTAGTATTGTGATTATTGTATAAAATATAGCTGGAAACACAGTAACAAGAGCCGGCAACAACCAATTGATATTTTGTTTTAATGTTTGCCGATAATTGAAAAACAGATAGGCCAATATGAAGATTAAAACACCGGGTGTAACTGTGGGATAAAAGAAAGCTGCGAGGCTTAAACCTAATAGGAATTTTTTATTGTTCCCGTTTATAAAATGCAACACAGCCCAATAGAACGCTATATAAATAATGGCATACTTACGGCCAAACTGCGAGAACAATGCTGTGTCGGTTATAAAACCGGTGTAGTTGCGCGCTATAAATTGGTTCATAAAGTTAAACTGAACACCACCAATAAAGAATAGCAAAACTGCAATGGGTATTACCCACTTTGATTTTGGCAATATATTATCCACAATGGCATAAAGTCCAAAAAATGCGATGGTTTGGAGTAAGGAATAGGCAACCAGATTAAGCGACCACACGGCATTTTTTGTAGCAAAAATTGCAGGTACAGCTGTCCATAATTCAAAATAGTGGTAAGGGGTTAATTGTTTGGATGTAAGAATACCGGTGGCATATAGTTTATAATTTAAACCTTCGAAACCATTAAATAGGTTATTAGCTAATTGGCTGTAGAACATGTAGTCTTCGTGGGGAATTTTTGTGTCGCCTATGGTGCGGTGAAAGATAAGGTTGAGACCAAAAAACAGACTACCGACCAACAAAATAAGCAGCAGTTTTTTAGCTTGTAAATTTATAGATAAGTTTTGCAAGCGTTCTCGCAGACTTAATGGCCATTTTAACATTAGAACCAATAAAAAGATGCCAGTATAAACAGTTTGAATTTTTGTAACAACCAAAGCCGTTAAAACCACTAATGATACAACACCTGCAAATAATGCATTAAACTGGTTTAATGTACTTCTGCTGTTATTTTTTGAGGGAACAACGATACTGCCTACTATTATTATTATTAGCAGATATGATAATAAAAGCAAAAAGTACAAGGTTATTTGGCTAAAGGTTAGCATTTCTTTAAAATGTGTGTTTATTTATATTTTAATCTGGTTCGAAAAGTGTTTTACCGTTGTAAGTATGGATGTGGAAATATTCGTTGTGGTAGATATTTAAATCAAATTAGTTTAAACACCCCCCCCTTCAAAAAAGGAATAGATGATAATAATTTATTCTGATGTACAAAATAATATAGTTTTATTATAAGAAAACTCCGGTGATATAATAAATTTTCTTTACATGCCCAAGCGTACAATTCATTAAATTCGATTTTAAAATTGGTTAGCCGAGCTAAGATAAACCCTTTGAATAATAACTTTATACCATTATTAAGACTTTTTTTGTAATTGTCGTATTTGCCCAATTGCTTTAAATAATCTGTCAGGTTTTTATAAAACACGATTCGTCCTTTAATAGAATTTTCCCAAAACCGCTCTTCTTGTTCTTTGGTTTTAGGTGTTTGCCGATAAAAAAAATCGGGTTCATCGTTTATTACATCAAATTGCATATTGGCCAGCAAGGCGCGGATGTGTAGTTCGGGGTCTTCCATAATGGCATAGTCTTCACGAAAACCACCAGTCTTTATAAAGCTATCTTTTCGCCACAAAGGACCACTTGTTTGCCATGGATGCTCGTCGGCAATAAAGGCTTTTAAATATTCATCATTAGTTGAATAGAACTTACTGAAAACACTATATTCGCTGATATTGTTGCTAAATAATGCCTGAGTAAAAACTGCAAAGTCAAGGTTGGGTTTATTTTCTAAATATTGAACACGCTTTTCCAAACAATCGGGTGTGATTAGATCGTCAGAATCGAGAAACAACAGGTAGCGGCCCAAAGCATGGTTAACACCTAAATTACGGCAGGCCGATGGGCCTTTGGTGCCTGTTGTTCGAAAATACAGGTTTACCCGTTTATCCTGTTCTCTTAGTTGCTGAATGAATTGAGGCCCTTCATCGGTTGATCCATCATCCACTAAAATCCACTCCCAATGTGGGTAGGTTTGGGCTTCAATCGATCTCCAAGTTTCCTGCACCAAATCATAGCGGTTATAAAGAGGGGTGATGATGCTAATTATTTCCCGCATGATTCTAAATATGCTGTTTGTTTCATGCTATCATGCCTTGCCTTTCTGATTTTGCTGTACAAAAACAGTGTCTTAACAAATGCGGTAAACCTTGTTTTGAAGCGTTTAAATTGACGAAATAAGAGTAACGACGTTAAATCATCGACACTCTTTTTTACAAAAAGCAGCCAGGCACTTCTATAACGGTGGCTGATATTCGACAATGGTATTAAATTAAAAATGATATTCCGTACCGGGTGATGCTCAATTTTCTCCCAACTGAATATTGAATCGTGCGCTATTATTGCCTTTGGTACAATGCCTGTTTTGAAGTTCCAATAATGAACCCGGTTAATGTAATCTTCATCTTCTCCATAATGGGGGAATAACGAATTAAATCCACCAGTTTTTATCAAACAACCTTTTGAGATTAACCAAGCGGCGGCATTAACAAATTTGGTGGTGTAAACCAATTTAAGGTTGTCTAAATACAAATCGGAAAGCAAATCGGGTGTATTGTCAGGTGCTGCATATTCGGCAAATTTCGTCTCTAATCCGGTGTTTTCTCCATTCAAATGCACCGGGCTCAATATCCCATACTCCTGATATTTCTGGTGCACCTCCACCAATTTTTCAATGGTATCAGGCATTATCCAGGCATCCTGATTCAGCAGAAAAACATAGTCGGCACCATCATCGAGGGCTTTTTGCAAACCTATGTTGTTGCCTTTACCAAACCCCAGATTTTGTGGTGAGCGTATCAGCTCTACTTCGGGGTAGTGGGAGGCAATATAGTCGGGAGTGCCATCGGTAGAGGCGTTGTCAATGACGATGGTGTGCAGGGGCAGGGTGCTGGTGCGTAGGCTACCGAGGCACTTGTCAATCCATTTAAGGCCGTTGTAGGTAACAATGATGGGGTATATGGTCATATTTTTTGTCATCGTAATAGGCTTTGCCGCTTTGCTCGCAGGCTCGTTTGTTTTGTCCACTAATTACACGAAACGAAGTTCTGCGAAGCTAATTAAACGAATTATTGCTCGCAGCCTCGCTGATTTCTTTAATTGTGTGTTCGGTTTCCCCTTTAGGGTTCGATGTGAGCTCAGCCGAACGGGGGTTATGTGTGTGTTGGCCTGCGATGCCTTTAATATATTTATCTTGAAATCTGATTTAACGGGGATGTTGAATATTTTTCTCGTAAAGGACGCTAAGAACGCAGAGGCTTTTTCTGAAACTCGAAGTTAGAGCTTCGCCATCTCTCTATAGGATAGCCTCTGTTTAAGGTGTTGGTTGATAGTTTTTTGATGCTTTATTCTTGTGGCGTTTATAACTGTCACTCCTTTATGTGAAATGTTAAATACTGGTTAGATGATGTAAGTTGTTAGTCAGTTCATCCTTCATCTTTTCATATGTATATTTGTTGGCTGTTTCAATGCCATTATTTTGCATGCTTTTTAATTGTTCATGGTATTTATGTGGATTGTCCAATAAATCGTAAAGCTTTTCAACCAATTTGTAAGGTTCGTTATTGCCAAACACAAAGGCATTAACTTCATTCATTAAGAAATCCCTGGGGCCAAATCCTTCGTAACAAAACACAATGCATCCACATGCCATTGCTTCAACAACAGATGTATTTAATGCTTCAAAGGTATTGAGTGAGATAAAGAAAGTGGCTTTATCGAACGTTGAAGCTACCTGCTGATGAGTTAAGCCTTGAAGTAATTTAATGCGCCAATCTATGCCAAAGGCTTTTTTTATTTTGTTGCTACCAATTTTGCGTCTTAATAGGTGGTTTACAATGGAAAAGTCAATCTGATTAAATTTGGGATACATCACAATGCTTTTCTCTCGATTTTCGTTCAATCTAGCAGTGAAGAAGTAATCGGCTATCATTGGGGGCACCATAAAAACTGGCAATCCAATAAATTTCTCGACAATAGGTATCATGTGTGGCATTATAACCATTACCGAAGAAAAACCAAGTTGTTTGTGGGTTTTGTTAATTGGTAATTTTTCAAAAATCCAGCCCGATGCCTGAATAAATAGTATTTTATCACTATCCCATTTGTTAACAAACTCATCATTTGTCATTACTTCAGGTACTACCAGAACATTCTTTTCGTTAATACTACCATCTGAAATTTCATGTGTGTATTTTAAAGTTACATCCATGTTTAACCACGGGAGTTTAAAGCCTTGGTTTTGATGTACTATATAGGCCTTATACCCCAGTTCGTTTAGTGCTTTTACATGATGGTAAATTACGCCAATACCCCAAGATGGGGTGGGGTTGTCTGGAACTAAATAATAGATAGTCATTATTTGATTTACCTTTTTGAATTTCTTAGAAAAGGCATTGACTGTTTAATATAATATTTTATTGCCTTAATAGGATAATAGGTTCTTTTTGTTCCATCTTTATTGTACTTTGTGAAAAAGCAATAATTAAAATGCAACCATGTACTATTATATCCTTGTTTTAATTTCATTTGAGTATAAGGATGACTAATGTCATTGTAAATATCCCATGTTAAATGTAATCCTTTATTAAACTTTGTTATAGCCCATCTTTTATTTATAGAATTCACGTAAAATGCCAAATTGTAATCAATAAAACGTTGCTTGTTTTTTTTTCTCCAATCAATAATATTATTGAATAATTCCTTTTTAAATAGAACTAAATGAATACCTGTGCTTGCGTGAATATAATCATCGTAAACTGTTCCGTTATTCTCAGCTAACCAACCTTGTGTATCCCAAGGACCATTTTTTGGGATATTTTCTGAACTTAAATTTATTGCGCAGCAATCTATATCAGCATATTTATTAATAATAAATTTTTGCTCATCTAACCAGTTTTTATCAAGATTATTTGATTTAGCTATGATGTCCCCATCTGTTAAAAGTACATAATCTGATTTATTCACAATTTTTTTGTAACAGGATGAATCAAAGAACAATTCCAACGCATTTGAACTAATATTTTTATGAAAAAGATAATAGTTTTGTATCTCCTTTTTTTTAAGTTTTTCAATAACAAATGGTTTAATTAATGGATTAGTGTATATACTGAAATTTTCTATTACATAAATATCAAAATATTTCTCACTAATTAGGAAATTTAAGGTTTCTTTAATAACCTCAAAGTTATAATATATAATAACAAAGCAGGGTATTTTTGTAATCATTAGTGTTTTTCTTACCTAAATTATAAAGTTATTTTACTTAATTTTACTGTTTTCATTATTTGGTTTCGCAATCGATTGATAAAATTACCAAATTTGAAATTTTTGGAATTTAGTATTTTACTGTTGAGAGTTTGGGTTTTTAGTAGGTGCTTCATCAATAAATTGATCATATGCCCGTTTTCTAAGGTAACGGTTATTCTATCAATTATTTCGAATGATTGCTCCATGTTGTTAAGTTGTTCAAGTTTATTAATTATTTGAACTAATAGACTTTGATCAACTTTTTGGTTAATTTTACCTACTAATTCAAAAAGTAAACATTCAACTGTATTAATAATTTCGTCATGTTTATTTTTGTTGCTCCAAACACCATTTATATGAACTCTGTAACATGCCATACATTCATTGATAAAGCCTATTTGTCCATGGTTGGCGTTTAGCAAATGGAGTGGGTAATCACCTGCGGGCAGTTGAATTAACCATTCTGGATAACTTTTTATCCTGTTAACGAAAAGAACTGTAGTAGTAGCTATAAAGTTGCCTAAAGCTAGTTCCGCTTGGTTTGATAAAGTTTTTTGTTTGAGATTTGTTTGTCTAATAAATTTACCATCAGCAACAATTAAGGCATTATGAAAACAAATACTGCAGTCGGAATTACTTTCCAAAAAGTCCACCTGTTTCTGCAATTTTAAAGGATCTGTCCAATAATCATCTCCCTCACACATTGCTATGTATTTTCCGTTACATTCCTCTAGGGTTTTAACCATATTGGTTATCATTCCCATATTGGAATTGTTATATCTGGCTTTAATTATTTTTGGATAATTTGCTTCGTATTCTTTTATAATGGCAGCAGTATTATCTGTGCTGCAATCTTCCCCAATTATAAGTTCAAACTGAAAATTTGTTTTTTGCATCAATACGCCTTCAATGGCCTGTGCTATATATGGTTCATGATTATATGTAATCATCCAAACACTTACCATGGGCGTATCTGTATATTTTTTAATAGCTGTCACGTGGCAGTTTATTTGAATTTTCTTTACATTTTTTGCTTCTATTTTTTAATGCTTTAACAGGTATTCCTGCATAAATAGTCCAAGGCCGTAAACTTTTTGTAACAAAACTCATTGCTCCAACTGCGACTCCTTCATCAATGGTTATATTTGGCATTACAATAGAACCTGCGCCTATTTGAGAAAACTGCTTTATTAAAATTTTACCTCCGATAACATTGGTAAATTCTTTGGGCACCATAGGGCTAACAAGGTACTCACCCGAAAAATCATCGGTAGCGCTAAACAATGTACATCTGGGCGATAGCCCTGTAAAATCCTCCATTTCAATGCCAAACTTTCCATATAAAGCTGAATAGGCGGCTATATGAATGTAACTTCCCAAAGTAATTTCTCCCGATAAAATGCAAAAATCATCAATTCTAACATTGGAACCAATAGATATTAAATGTGGGCTATATATGGATGCTTTATCTGAAATCAAAACGTTTTCACCAAAGCTTTTTAACCCCAATAATTTAAGTTGTTCAATGCTTAAAAATGCCATTAGCTGTATTTTAGGGTTCTGATAATAATTCTGCATATCAAATCAACTTCTGAATCAGAAAGATCATAATATAAAGGCAAACAAAGCACCCTTTGGGCAATATCGTCGCATATCGGTGTTTCATAATGGGCAACATAATCTAATCCGGAAAGCGATGGGTAGAAATATCGTCTGGTAAATATTTCATGTTTCTGTAGCTCGTTAAACACGGTTAGTGTTTGCTTTTCTGAACCAAAGATAATTGGGTAATAAGCGTAATTGTATTTTGTATGTTTGGGTATTTCAGGTCGAT
>JBBIVA010000108.1:0-13666 GCA_037439945.1 Marinilabiliaceae bacterium | reverse complement strand
ACTCTATGCTTTAAATTTTATAACAAAATTATTACATCGAACTCACGTTAATATACAATCTACCTAAAAATTTATAAATCAATGTACCAATAACCTGTCAACGTAGCGTGCAGTGACAGGAAAAGCCATGCATGTAAGCGATGGGCCGGTTGCAGGGATGAGCTCCCATAATCTGCTTTTGTGCGCTGGCATATTTTTTTTTGTCTTTTTTAGTTAAGCTGGAAGTTGTCATCGGAGATTTTTTTGGCTTTTTGATAACGGATTGTGACTTGGCGTAGTGGATGGCATGGCTGTCAACCTATCCCCGTTACTTGTCGATAAAGGGTTTCCGCTTCACCTGTAAAATGTAAAGATTCATCTTTTTTAGGATTAGGAAGCATTTCCTAATCGTTCGCTAAACTTAATAATCCTAATTTGGTTTTAATAATTTTTACTTCTGTTTTCATTTCTGACAGTTTTAGTGGGTTAAATTTTTTTTATCTGTGATTCCATTTTAGTTTTAATCCACAAATATCAGTTTAGGTCTTAGCTAATTCAGAAAAATACCTTAAAGTTTAAATTAAAGGAAATGTGAAATGAATAATATAAACGTTCCCCACAGCTACCCTTACAGAAATCCATCAATAATAACGTGTATATTTTTATTGAATTACCTGAATCAGGTTCAAATAATAAAATATAAAAAACCTGGTTCAGTAATAGATAACATACCAAAGGGTTTTTAATAGATTATAACCCGGTTCAGATCGCTTCAACATTGGTAACCGATAATATTTGATACAGCTCCAAACTCTCAACCGGTTTATTAATGCCAATTCTTTATTGTTTATTTAAGCAAATATTCAAATTCGGTATTAGCCTTTATAATGATAAAACTCATTCGGCAAAATTACGCTACTTGCAATCTATTGGTTAAATTTGTTTGAAACAGTAAAAAAAGTTTACTATGGTAACAAAAAAAACAGCAACCTATATTGAAAAGGAAGATAAATTTGGTGCACACAACTACCATCCACTACCGGTTGTTTTGGAAAAAGGAAAAGGAATTTTTGTTTGGGATGTTGATGGAAACCAGTATTTCGATTTCCTGTCGGCCTATTCAGCAGTAAACCAGGGACACTGCCATCCACGGTTGGTTAAAGCTTTAACCGGCCAGGCATCAAAACTTGCATTGACATCACGCGCCTTTTATAACGATAAACTTGGCAACTGGGAGGAGTACATGGCCAAATATTTTGGATATGACCGTATGTTGCCAATGAATACTGGCGCCGAAGGTGTTGAAACCGCTTTAAAGTTAGCCAGGAAATGGGCTTATAAAGTCAAGGGAATAGCACGGAATCAGGCAAAAATTGTAGTTTGTAACGGAAACTTTCACGGCCGTACCATATCAATTGTATCAATGTCGAGCGACCCTGATGCTTACAATGATTTTGGGCCCTTTACGGGTGGTTTTGTTAACATTCCATTTAACGATGTTGTAGCCCTGGAAGAAGCCTTATCTGATCCAAATGTTGCAGCTTTTTTAACCGAACCAATTCAGGCAGAGGCAGGGGTTTTTGTTCCCTCAGACGGATTTTTGAAAGCTGCCAGGGAATTATGTGACCAGTTTAATGTTTTATTTATTGCCGATGAAATTCAGACAGGATTAGCCCGTACCGGAAGATTGCTGGCGGTTGACCATGAAAATGTGCGTCCTGATGTTTTGATACTTGGAAAAGCCCTTTCAGGAGGTATGTACCCTATATCATGTGTTTTAGCTGATGACAAGGTAATGTTAACCCTCAAGCCGGGTGAGCATGGATCAACTTTTGGGGGTAACCCAATTGCTGCTGTTGTTGCCATGGAAGCACTTCAGGTTATCAAAGATGAAAAACTTGCCGAAAACGCTGAAAAAATGGGCAGGTTATTCAGAGAGAAATTACGATCATTAAAATCTGAAATGGTTGTTGAAGTGCGTGGAAAAGGCTTGCTGAACGCTGTTACCATTAAGCCCAAAAATAATAAAAATGCATGGGATGTTTGTCTTGCAATGAAAGAATTGGGTTTAATTGCCAAACCAACCCATGGAGATATTATAAGGTTTACCCCCCCTTTAATTATTAGCGAACATCAAATGACAGAAGCAATTGAGATAATTAAAAAAGCTCTATTGTCATTTAATTGATTATTGTTTTTCAAAAGTTTTTATTTTATATTAATTTGTTTAAGGTTAAATGCTTTTTAGTTAAATCAGATTTGACAATTTTATTTCATTATGTTTGATTTATATAATTAGGCTTGTTATGAAAAATAAAATGGTTAATCATGAAATGGTTCTTATGCTTGAGGAAAGGCGTAAAAAGCTCGAGCATAAAACATTTGACTGGGCAGCATGGAAGAAGGGAACTTTATTGGTTTTGAAAAACATTTTTGGTGAAAAAAACCATTATTACAAGCAATTAAATGATTTGGAATATGAATATAACAGTTGGTCGTTAAGAGATAATTCAGGCAGCAATGATTCAATTAAAACCAGTTGTTCAGATTTAATTGATATTTGCATAATTGATGTTAAAGGAAGTAAATACAATAATGTTACCATTGAAGAATTATCTTTGGACTCAATTATTTCTAAATTCCTGCCCGAAAAGATTATTTCCAAAATCAAACTGATTTTATCGGAGGACACAACCCAATATGTTAAGGAAGAAAAACTTACTGAACTACTTAAATCAATTGACAGGGTTGTTGCCGACAAATTGCTGGCTGCAGTATTAACTGCTAATTATAAATGGTTATAGGTTTTTGTTTTCATATTTTAAAAGTGTGTATCATAAAAAATCATACACACTTTTTTTGTTCCCTGATTTACAAGGAAATGTATTTGATGTTAGACCCGTGTATTTAATAAACCAATATTAATTTACATACGTTCAGGAACATCAATGCCCAAAAGATACATCGATTTGCTAATTGTTGAACCAACCGCTTTGCAAATAGCTAACCGCACATTTCTTATCTGTTCATTTTCTTCGAACAAAATAGTGCTTTCATGATAAAATTGGTTGAACTCTTTTGCCAAATCATATACATAATTTGCAATTAATGCAGGGCTGTAGGAATTTCCTGCTTCACCAATTACATTGCCTAAATTTGAAACCGATAGTAGTAAATTCTTCTCTTTATCATTTAAACCAACGTTTACAGGGGCCGTTCCATTCCAAATAATCTCTTTTAATGCAGCCTTGCGAAAAACAGATTGAATACGGGCATAGGTATATTGAATAAAAGGACCTGTATTACCATTAAAATCAATCGATTCTTTAGGATTGAAAGTCATGTTTTTTTTTGGGTCAACTTTTAACATAAAGTACTTTAATGCGCCCAAAGCTATTACCTTAAAAACCTGTTCAGCCTCTTCAGTTGAATAACCATCAAGTTTTCCCAACTCACCAGACATCTCCCTTGCCGTAATGATCATTTCACTTATGAGGTCATCTGCATCAACAACAGTGCCTTCTCTTGATTTCATTTTTCCTTCGGGAAGTTCAACCATTCCATAGCTGAAATGAAACAAATCTTTACCCCACTTAAACCCAAGCCTGTCCAGAACCCACGATAAAACTTTGAAATGATAATCCTGTTCATTGCCAACAACATATATCATTTTGTCAATGGCAAAATCATCGAATCTTAATTTAGCGGTACCAATATCCTGTGTTATATATACCGATGTACCATCGCTCCGCAATAGCAATTTTTCGTCAAGGCCTTTGTCTGTTAGGTCAACCCAAACGCTACCGTCACTTTTTCTTAAAAACAGGTTATTTTTTAACCCTTCTAAAACCATTTCACGGCCGGTAGAATAGGTTTGTGATTCATAATAAATCTTATCAAAATCAACCCCAAGGGCTTTATAAGTTTCTGCAAAGCCTTCATAAACCCAACTGTTCATCATCTCCCACAATTGAACAACTTTTTTGTCACCGGCTTCCCACTTTAATAACATTTCCCGGGCTTGGGCCATCAGGCTCGATTTTTTTTCAGCATCTTCTTTCGACAAACCTGAGTTTATCAGGGTATTTATTTCATTCTTATAGTGTTGATCAAATTTCACATAAAACTCGCCAACCAAATGATCACCTTTTTTCCCTGATGTCTGAGGTGTTAAACCATTACCCCATTTTTCCCAGGCAAGCATTGACTTACAAATATGAATACCCCTGTCGTTAACAATATTTGTTTTAACAACTTTATAGCCGTTAGCCTTTGCAATGCGTGACAAGGAGAATCCTAAAAGGTTATTTCGTATATGTCCTAAATGAAGAGGTTTATTGGTATTGGGCGATGAATATTCGATCATCATTTGCGGTGATTGATCTGTTACGGGTTTAAATCCGAATTGAGTATCGGAGTTTATTTCATTTAACCTTGTTAACCAAAAACTGTGCAGAAGGGAGAAATTCAGAAAACCCTTAATAACTTCAAATGATCCTATAAAATTCAGGTTATTTGATATATATAAACCTATTTCATTGCCGGTTTCTTCAGGTTTTTTTCCGGAAAATTTTAACAACGGAAATACAACGAGAGTGAAATCTCCTTTTTGGTCTTTCCTGGTTTGTTGAACCTGGACAATTTCAGGGCTTACTTTTTGTCCATATAATTTTTCGATTGCATCTATGGCAATTTCTTTTATCTGAATTTCTATAGCCATTATAAATTCAATTAAATTTCTAAAAACATGCAAAGATAAAAAATCTATCAATTGATGAAGATTCTAAAAAATAAGTAATCTATTCAGAAGCATTAAGGTTAAAAATTATGTAACGAAATTAAAATGCAATTTATTTATAAGCACCAACATTTCATGACAGGATATTTTTTTATTAAATTGTAATATTATTGCTGACAATGATTTACAATCAATTAAAAAACCGCTATTTTTACATTTGTTAGCATTTGTTAAAAAATTTACACAATACATAAAACTATTTTGACAAATATTCGTAATTTAAATAAGTTTGTTTATCTTAAAACCTTAAAAAACAAATAAATAAACCTTAACAGGTATTATTAACTCAATTTTGAGAAATTAATGGGATTTTTTTTAAAAATATTCCTTTATATGTTTTTTCTGTCTAAAACATATGTCACTTATCAGCAAGTCGCACCAGGTTATTTTGCCAAAACTGATTCGGATGGTTACACTTATTTTAGTGAGGTTCAGGTTACGCTATTTGTGGTTGTTTCACTGCTTATTTTAGTATTGGTATTGTTTTTGATTTTAAATTTCAAAAATCAAAAGCGAAAACTGACTTTAAATAATATTGAAACCAAAACTCCAAAACTAAAGCAGAATACGTTAAAGCCTGAACAATTTTTAGAAATACACCCAACTCCTACATGCATTTGCGAGTTAAATGGTACAATTAAATATGCAAACGTATCGTTTGGTAAAGTTATTGGAGAAACACCAGGCAAACTGGCAAAACGTTCACTCTTTTCATTTCTTCCTTCCTATTTAATTGAAATATTAACCTTTGATTTTAGTAATATACAAAAGGGGAGGGCATCAGGCTCTACATCTCAAAGTTTTTTGAGTCCTGTTAACAAAACCAAATATCAAATTCGGTGGCAGCTTTTGCCAACAACATTTTTTCCCGAAAAGGAACTCTTGATAACATTTGAAAAAGTACCGGAAACAGAAATTGTAAATCATACATTGGATGAACCTAAAAATATTGTACGGCAGATTCTTGATAATTCTCCGGTGGCCATCTTTATTGAAGATTATAACGGAATAATTTTAGAAGCAAATAATTCGGCCTGTAAACTGCAACAATTCTCAAGAGATGAATTAATTGGAAGGCCGGTTACAGATTTATACCCAATGAACTATCATACTGAAATTATTGAACGGCAAAAGAAAATGGCAATTTATGAAACGTTTTCATTTAAAAGCATAAGCTACACAAAAAGTGGGAAATCAGTTCCCGTAGAGGTTTTTGTTAACAAAACAGATTTTTTCGGGACCCCTGCATTGTTTTTTATTGTGCATGACCTTACCGATTATATTGAAACAAAAAAGCAGTTGGACGAATATAAAATAAAGGCTGATGAGAGTGATAGGCTTAAATCATCTTTTTTAGCAAACCTTTCACATGAGGTACGGACGCCAATGAATTCAATTATGGGTTTTGCTGAGTTGCTGGCCGAACCATCGATTGAAGTTGATGAGAGAAAAGTTTTTATAACCTTTATACGCCAAAGTGGCAAAGAGTTGTTGGCCCAGATAAACAGTATGATTGATTTTTCAAAAATTGAATCGGGTTTAATAAATTTAAAAGTTGAATTATGCAATTTTGATGTTCTTTTTTCAAACCTAAAAGAATTTGGCAATTCAAATCCAAAATTAAGTAAGGATGTAAGGCTCTTTTTTGATTTACCTAATAATTTAATTAATTCTTCAATAGCATCAGATTTTTCACGGTTGCAGCAAATACTTGAGGTTTTATTGGATAATTCAATTAAATATACAAAAAATGGTGTTATTGAAGTGGGGGTGAAGAATAAGGGGCCTCAACTTTTTGAGTTTTTTGTTCGTGATACCGGAATTGGTATACCCGAGGAAAAGCACAGTCAGATTTTTGAGAAATTCAGGCAGGGAAACGATGGTAACTCACGCGAGTTTAGTGGTATGGGGCTGGGTTTATCAATTGCATCACGGTTAATACAATTTCTTGGCGGGCATCAGTGGGTGGCATCGGAACCCGGAAAGGGTTCGGAATTTCGATTTGTTTTACCTGATATGCTGCAACCTGTTGATTCCCCATTTATACAGGTGTCATGCGGCCCAATTACTGTAATAAATAAAATAATTGTTGTTTCTCCAACTGAATCTATTTACCATGACCTAACACATAATTCCAAACCAATTAATTACCAGGTTTTTTGGGCGCAAAATGCCCAGGAAATGAAGCACATGATGTTATCAAATAAGTTTTTGTATGCATTAATAGCTTTTGACCAGCTACCTTTTTGGCAGGAATTATTGCTCCAGATAAAGAAGGATGAAGGATCGCAAATAATTGGTATTGCTGAAAAATTAGATAAAAAAAGGAAGGAAAGACTTATTTCCATGGGGTTTGATGATGCAATTCAAAGCCCGTCAAACATATCAATATTAATTAGTTTGCTCGAGAAAAAAGATATATCTCCCCTTCAATTACTTACAATAAATATTAATCAAAATTGAAGGAATTTAAAAAATGTTATTTCACTGTTGAATATTTCGATAAAAATTGCCATAAATATTTAGTCAATATCAAAAATTATGGTGATATTATAAAGGCTTTCTACTTTTTCACCGTTTTTTTTCGCCGGTATCCATTCCCATTTTTCTGGTAAACGGGTAGCTGCATCTAAAACTGCTGAATCCAATATAATGTTTAATCCCTTGCTGATATACCTGTCTAATATTTCGCCTTTTTCAGATATTCTTAAAGTCAGTACAACACGGCCCTCAATACCTTTCTCGTAGGCTTCGGGCGGATATCCAACAAGTTTGGATAAATAAACATAGGGGATTAAAGGTGTTCCCTTATATAAACATGGCATTTCACTTCTAAGCTGGTAATAATCTTCTCCTGCTAATTTTAAGAGCGAATCCTTGTCAAAATCATATTGAAATTCAAAATTTCCGCCTAAATTAAAGAAAGTCCAAATACCACTTCTAATACCGTTACGGTATTTTCCTTCTTCAACAAGTGTATTTTTATAAAAAAGTTTATAACTACCATTTTTTATTGCAGTGTCGGACTTTAATACTTCATAATTTTCATTAAATCTGCCATCCATAAAGGTATTTGACTTTTGCCCATAGGCTAAATAAATAACCTGGCTGTATGCAATCATCGTAAAAAAAAACAGATGCTTAAGCAACAAATTGATTTTATAAGCCGATGTTTTTATAAAGGTCATACCTGGCAACTTTTACATTAAAAAAAGCCGTTGGAATAGTATTCCAGCAGCTTTAATTTTTATTATTTACCCCGGAGTAATTTATGATGCCTTATTAATTGAACTAACTATTTCATCAAAATTGGTAATCATATCTTTACGTATTTTTGCAAAATATGCTTTAAGCATCCTGGGGTTATTTTTTGCATCGGGGTGATTTACTTTTTCAATAAAACTTCTTTGAAATTCAATTGCCTTATTGATAAACTGCGATAAACCCTCATTATCCATGGTCTTAAACAACATTTTACTCAAATAGGCTTGTGATACCATTTCTGATGCAAGGAAATTTATATCTTTTTTTAATGATCGTATGCTTGCCATAATTCAAAATTTTACAGAGTTAATAATATCTTAAGTATTCAATATGTTCAAAAATAGTATTTTTTTCTAAACATTCAATTTAAATGATTGCCTAATAAATAATCAAATCCAATATTAATTCTTTATTATCCACCTGTTTAATAATTCCAAAGTTTTATTTTTTAATGAATCAGGCATTGAATAAATACGGGTAAAGTGGCACCCGTCAGGATCAACTATTTTTATGCTGTTGGTAAAACTTTCGGTATCAATTGATGTGCTGCTCCAGGGATCCTTTTTTCCTACAAGGTGTATAACCCTTGGATCGTTTTTTTGCAACATCCTGGTTATCTGAAAAGGTCTTTCTTTATTAAAGATGGTTGTTACACCTTTAGGCACCATAAAATCGCTGCTAACTGTATCACACTTAATTGATTTCATATAGGGTAACAAAGGTTTGGCCAAATAACCGTAATATCCCAGTTCAGTGTACGCCTGATAAAAAAAAGGAGCAAACCTCTTTGTTTCCTGATCAGAGAAATAGCCAAAATCAATACTTTTTTGGAAATGGGCGAATATTAATTGAGGCGTATCTCCTTCATGGGGTATTTCAGTATATGAACTACACCATTGTAATAAACTAAACGGGTATTCAAGCACACACAACTCAAAAGCTTTATCCAAATCAGTTGAAAAAGTAAAATTATATTCCTTAACATATTGGCTGAAAAGGGGTAGAATTTCATCTCTTCTTTTTAATAAGGTAATTTGAAAGTTTTTAATTCTTTGACGCATTTCATCAGTTCCAACTTCATCAAAAAAAGAGATTAACCTTTTATCTTCTCTTTCAAGATTAAAAGGTGCAACATAAGTTACTGTTACATTAACATCATCGGGGAAAAATGCCCTGTGAATTAAAGCTGTTTGACCCCCTTTGCTAACTCCGGTATTAACCCAGCTACTTTTATAAAGTTTTTTAAATAATTTAGTTATTCTATGATGGTCATTTGCTGCCTGTTCAATTGTTAAATACTTCCATTGGATAGAGTCAGGGACAGATTGCCCGAAAAACCGATGCTCAACAATTATCTGGTTAGCATTTAAAATTTCAGATAGTTCGGTAATATAGTTTGCCACTGCCCAATATCCTTCAGTTACCAATACTGTTGGAGCAGTAACCGAGCGGTGAGAAACCCATAAGCGTTGCCAAAAAGTTCCTGATTCTGGTTGAGAATGGTCAAGAGGTTGCTCAATCCACACCAGAAATGATCTTTCAAACCCTGGCTCACTTTTAATTTCAGTAAACCTTAAGCCATTAAGCGAATCAAAAAAGGTTGTAGGTGTTTTATATAAAGGGGCACAACCAAAAACTAAAACAATTATTATTAGTTTGTATAACCTTTTTATTACTAACATTATAGGTTGTTTTTATTAATTGCCGGTATTAACTAATCCTGTTTGTTCTTCGTTATTTCTGAGTTTTAATTTTAATATTAAAATTGTGGTAGCAGGAATAATTGCCACAATATTAGTAATTATTAAAACCGGGTTTGAAATAAAAATTCCATATAATAGCCAGAGTGCAATACCCAGGGTGTTAGCTACGTACATTAAAAGTGAGATGCTTTTCACGTCTCTGCTCTTTATAATTTTTATAGCTTGGGGAAACATTGCCGATGTAGTAAATATTGCTGCCAGGGCTCCTATTAATGTTACCATAATGAGTTACAATTTTGATATGCAAATATGGCAACAAAAACCTGCAAATAATAACCAACATCGGATTTGATTTTAAACCTCCAATTTTTCTTCATATTATCAATGTTTAAAATATAATGTTTTAAACATTGATAAATTCGTAAATTAGAGATAACAAATGTTTTATATCTGCAATTGCTTATAAAAACAAGGTGTTTTTAGTATTTTAATTCTTTTTTTTAGATAAGAATTAAGCAATTTCGCTAATTGAATAACTTAAGTTCCCAACTTTTTAAATAATTACAATAATCAAAGTTTTTTTAATTACTGTTCTTATTTAATAGTAAAAACTACTTAGCTTTGAATTTATATTCATAAATTAAGAATAGGGAAAAGTTTAAACAATGCAATTACCAATAAAACTAAGGGATTTTTTTAAAGAAATAACTTTTGCTGCCACAAGAAGCAGTGGTGCAGGTGGTCAAAATGTTAATAAAGTAAGTACCCGGGTTGAACTCCGGTTTTCAGTTAAAGAGTCCAATATATTGAGTAAGGATGAAAAAGAAATTATTATACAAAAACTCTACAGAAGGATAAATCAGGAAGGTGTTTTGACTTTGACTTCTCAATCAGAAAGGTCGCAATACAAAAATAAAATAATTGTTTTTGATAGGTTTATAAATATTTTAACAGAGGCATTAAAACCTGAAAAGCCGCGGATTCCAACAAAGCCAACCAAAGCCTCACGTGAAAAAAGATTAGGAATCAAATTTAAATTATCTGAAAAGAAGAATCTCAGGAAATTTAATGATATAGAATAACCTTTAATATTAAGTAATATGGAAAACAACGAAAAAAATGTGATTTTAGGCAAAGGTACCAATACATTAACCTTTGGTATGACCCGCGATGAGATAAAAAATATTTTCGGTGAACCCGATGAAATTGAAAGGTATCCGGCTGGTGATGATGATGAAGGTGAATCGGAAGCGTGGCATTATGACGAACATGAACTTTCTGCTACTTTTGATGAAGTTGACGACTGGAAGTTAACAGCTTTGGCTGTATCTTCACCTGATTTTTTGTTTGAAGGGATTAATCTGTTAGGTCTTAGTACAGAAGAAGTAATCCAGCAACTTGAGATAATGGATTTGGGAGATGTCTCAATTGAAGAAGTTGCAGGAGATGATTCAGTTGATCAGCAAGTTGCAACTATAATTGAAGCAAGCCTTAATTTATGGTTTGAAGATGGGTTACTTACTGAGATTCAGTGGGGCCCTTTTTGGGACGAAGAGGAAGAGAAATACATTTGGCCTGAGAAGTAATTTTAATTGAATTTACAAAAAAATGTTTAATACAGGTAAAAATCTGGTTTTATTGTCGAATTAAATTTTATGGCAGTAACCTGAATTAATAGTTTTACTTTGTTATTTACTTAATAATTTATTTTTATTATGGGCAAAATACCTAAAAATACAGTTGATTTGGCCAGTTTGGTATTGCGTTTAGGTTTTGGATCGTTTATGCTTTTTGGTCATGGAATAGGAAAATTCCAAATGTTTTTTGAAGCTACGCCAAAATTTCCCTCAGTTTTGGGAATGCCACCCATGATAAGTTTACTACTCGTAATTTTTGCCGAATTTTTTGCCGCAGCATTTGTATTGGTGGGATTTAAAACAAGATTGGCCACAATTCCGGTTATAGTTACAATGATAATTGCTGCTTTTATTATTCATTTTAACGATCCTGTTTTTGCCTTAAACGCCAATGGGGGAGGCTCAAAGGAATTTGCGCTCTTATTCTTAACCGGTTTTGTAGCAATATTTTTAATTGGTTCAGGAAAATATTCTGTTGATGCATGGTTTAAGGCAAAGGGCAAGTAGCCTAAATAGGTTAACGGGCAATGGCGAATGGGTTGTATTTGTAACCCTAAACCTACAAATACTATGATGACCGTAAAATAATTATATAGATAAATTTAAGATGAATATAACGGATATTAAAGGAACAGTTGTTCTTGCCAATGGTGTTAAAATGCCATATTTCGGATTAGGAGTTTTTCAATCAAAAGAAGGATCAGAAGTTAAAAATGCAATAAAATATGCCCTTGATGCCGGGTACAGGCATATTGATACTGCTGCAATTTACCAAAACGAACGAGGGGTGGGGTTTGCTGTAAACAACTATCCTTTAAAAAGAGATGAAGTTTTTGTAACCAGCAAGGTATGGAATTCCGACCAAGGATACGATTCAACTCTAAGAGCTTTTGATGAATCTTTAAAAAAACTTGCATTTGATTACCTTGACCTTTATCTGGTTCATTGGCCTGTTAAAGGAAAATATAAGGAGACCTATCGTGCACTGGAAACTTTATATAACGAAGGGCGTGTAAAGGCAATAGGGGTAAGCAATTTTCTACCTCACCATATTGATGATTTGCTTACGGTGGCAAAAATAGTTCCAATGGTTAACCAGGTTGAATTTCATCCTTACCTTATCCAACCTGAATTGCTTGAAATATGCAATAAAAACAATATTGTTGTAGAGGCCTGGAGCCCTTTAATGCAAGGGAAAATATTTGTTATTGACCAACTAAAGGCATTAGCCGTTAAATATGGGAAAAGTATTGCACAAATAGTACTTAGGTGGAATTTACAGAAAGGGATAATTACCATACCTAAAAGTGTTAATAAAGATCGTATCATAGAAAATGCAGCAATATTTGACTTCACTATAGCAAGTGATGATATGGTTGTAATTGATTCACTGGACCGTAATGAAAGGGTAGGTGCTGATCCTGACAATTTTAATTTTTAGTGTCAGTGGTTGTTTATGGACAATAGTAAAATACCACAAACTGATATCCTTTTAAAACTTATTTCAACAAAAATGCCTTTTGGAAAGTATAAAGGATTTATTTTACGCGAACTGCCCGAAAATTACCTTTTATGGATGCATCAAAAAGGGTATCCCGATGGTAAACTTGGGGTTTTACTTGAAACACTTTATGAAATAAAATTAAACGGATTGGAGTTTTTGCTTGACGATTTTAAAAAGCTATACCATAAATAGGAATTTAATTGAATTATTTTTTGTGAAAACATTCAGGAAGAAAGTTAAGGATTAAGAATTTCGTAACTTTTTATTTAATAACGGGCAGCTCTTCCGGTTTATTATTGATAGCCCCTTTACTATAGGCACTTTCAACAACCGGTTTTTCAAATCATGCTACCCTGCGTAAACTATCAACATTTTCGGGATGTAGAATTGGCAAAATTACCAGGGCTACCATACTTGCTTATTAAGTTTGATGCCTGTGTTCCAAATACCTATTTTTTACCTTTTTTTAACGGTCTGTCCTTATATAATGGCTGCATGTTTTTTATCAGCCTCTTCTATTTTTGATAAAATATCCAATTGATGAAAATACTTTTCAATTCCTTAAGGTTTTAGGGCTGAATCAGAAACCCGACCAAATAAATAAAATTAGCTGTATCAGTGATGTAAAGGAATAATTACTTCCACTATTAAGTTAAAACTTTAACAGCAAACTTTTCTTAATTCAATTAATGTAATTCTTAATTGACATGCTGTTTTGATGTTTAGCCCGGATTAGTCATTAGAAAGGCAATGAACTAATGACTTAGCCGGGATTAACCCT
>JBBIVA010000107.1:0-13744 GCA_037439945.1 Marinilabiliaceae bacterium | reverse complement strand
TAATTAAATTATTGGCTAAGTGTTTTTATGGTTTGGGTTTCATTTTAATATTAGATAATTTATTTTAAATATTACAAAAGTGAATTTTTACATGAATTTGAAATAACTGATAGACTCCTTTAACGATTCAGCCTGGGCTGCAAGTTCCTCCGAGCTGGAAGCCAATTCTTCGGCTGAAGCTGAATTCTGACTGGTTATTTGAACCAGGGTTTGAGTGGAATTATTAACCAAATCTGCCCCAATTCTTTGTTCGTTCCCCGATGCAGAAATATCCGCAATCATTTCAGTTATGGTTTTTAATTCGGGGATTAGTTTTTCGAGAAGACCCCATGAATGTTGGGCTATTTTAAGGCTGTTTTTTGTTAAATCATCTATTTCCATCGCAGCTTTTTGTGTATTTTCAGATAGTTTCCTTACTTCACCTGCCACCACACTAAAACCTTTTCCTGCATCTCCTGCCCTGGCTGCCTCAACTGCTGCATTGAGGGCAAGAATATTGGTCTGAAAACTAATATCTTTAATAATAACAGATCTTTCGGTTATCTGTTGCATGGCAGTAAGGGTTTGTTGAAATGCATTTTTTAAATCTGTGATATTTCTCCCTGCATCAAGAACAATTATATCGGTTTTTTTCGCATTTTCACTATTTTGCAATATACTTGACACCATTTCTTCCATTGATGTGCTGATTTCTTCTGTTGATGCGGCCTGCTCTGATGCACCATCAGCAATTAGTTGTGAAGCACTGCTCATTTGCTGTGATGCCACTACTACATTTCCTGCTCCATCTGATATATTTGATAATATTTGGCGCAATTTACTTACCATATTTAAAACAGAAGTTGATAAATCACCTACTTCATCTTTTGAATTTACTTCAATATCCACTGTTAAATCTCCAGAGGATATTTTACCTGTTTTTTCTGATAGAACAACTATGGGTTCAGAAATTCTCTTTCCAATCTGAAAGGCAAAAATTATACCCAGTATCAACGAAACAATTGAAATGCTTATAACCAAAACGATTGTGCGCATAAGGTCTTTCTTTTTTGATTCTTTGAAACCCTCCACTATTGCGTCAATATCATCAAAATACAAACCTGTTCCAATCACCCAGTCAAAAGGTTTAAAATACATTGAGTAACTCCTTTTTGGAAACGGCTCGGTTCCACCAAGTTTAGGAAACCAATATTCTGAAAAACCTCCACCATTTATACCGGCGGTAATTATGTTTTTTATGTAAAAATTACCTTTAGTATCAATGGCTTTTATCCGGTTAGTTCCTTCCACAGAGGTTTTGCCCGGAAAAACTACATTAATTCCTTCACGTGTATCGGCCCAAAAGTACCCTCCATTTCCAAATGATAGACCCCTTAAAACATCTGCAGCCATTTTTTTTGCATCTTTTACTGTTAGTTCTCCGTTAGCTGCTTTGCCGGCAATTCCATTAATCATTGAAATTGCAATTTCAACTTCGCTTATTAATGTTTGGTCGAAACTCGTCATAAGGATTTTTGACATTTCATCAACCTGTTTCATTGAAACCCTATAGGTGATAATTGAAAAAGTAAATGTTATAATTATTGCCATTGAAACAAAAATTGCACCTGTTAAAATTGCTATTCGGTTTCCGATTTTCAAGAGTAAATGTTTAAGCATATTTTCTTTATTTTGGTACAAAATCATATACGATTTTGGGATTATCAGGTTATCGGCTAACAGGTTAAATAGGTTGAAAAAATGTAAAATTGAGTTACCTTGGTTTTTATTTGTACCAATTGGTCGTAAATCCTGAAATGAATTGGATTGCGGAAACCAACAAAGTTTTTTTTGTTATAAACTAATAGAAGTTTCCTTCACAATTATTTTAAAAACAAATTGTTTGTCTTTTTGTAAATCTCATTCAAAAAATTTATTTTTGGCCCTTGATTACATTAAAATTTACTTACTCAATTAGCAATAGTTCATAAACAGGTTGGTTATGCAAACAAAACTTCAGGAATTAACTGAAAAAATTTATAACGAAGGGGTTCAAAAGGCTAAAGATGAAGCCGAACTAATTATAAATGAAGCTAAGGAGAAATCAGCAGCTATTGAAAAAGAAGCAGAAAAAACTGCTGAAGGTATTATAGCTGATGCCCGTCAGAAAGCAGAAACAATTAAAACCCATGCAGATGCTGAAATTAAAATGGCACTTAATCAGGCAGTATCAGCATTAAAACAGGATATAACAGGGCTAATAACTCTTAAAGCCCTTCAGCCACCCCTAAAGGAAGTATTTGGTGATAACCAATATATTAAAACCCTAATTGAAATAATTGTTAAGGGATGGACACAACAAGGAAATTTTGATCTACAGGTAATTCTGCCCGGCCAGGATATGGCTAAAATGGAAGAGTACTTCAAAAATCAACTGGCTGTTGAAATGAATAAAGGGCTTGAATTATCGTTTTCAGATAATCTTAAATCAGGCTTTAAAATTGGACCGGCAGATGGCAGTTATGTTATTAGTTTCTCTGATCAGGATTTTATGAATTTTTTTAAAGCCTATCTTAGGCCAAAAACAAACGAACTACTTTTCGGAGAAACCAAATGATAGAAAGAAACTACTATTGTCTGGTAGCCGGCTTACCCGATTTGGTGGCAGACGATAAAAAACTCGCCTTTTCATCAGTACAATTAAGAGAAATGCTTCATGATGATTTAAATGGAGCAGACTTTAAATTGGCTCAGCTTTTTTTTCTGCCTTTTGATCATAAAAACATTTTAAACCTTTTGTATAAAAAAGATTTTGACTGGGACGATCGTGGAAATTTTTCACGTGATAAGGCAGAGCTTTTGGTTGACAGAAAATTATTTGAATTGGAAGATCTGTCAGAATTTCCGGCATACATAATTGGTTTTATGAATAACTATTATGGCGATGAAGGTATTGCAGATGCTTTTAAAGCCGATATGTTGCTAACCAGCGGCTATTTTGAGTATTTAGATGATTGCCGGAATGTTTTCGTAAAGGAAGTTGCCCTGATGGATAGAAACATCGGAAATATAATGGCTGCCCTTAATGGTAGAAAATATAATTTGCCTTTCACTGATAATCTGGTGGGAAACAACGAAATAACCGAAGCCCTGATTAGAAGTCGTGCCAGGGATTTTGGCCTTACTTCTGATGTTGCCGATGTTGAAACCATGATTCAAATATTTGAAAATACAAATCTTTTGGAACGTGAGTTTAAAATTGATTTATACAGGTGGAATAAGCTCGATGAAATGACCTTTTTTAACTATTTCACAATTGAGAAAGTGATTTCCTTTTTACTTAAACTTTTTATTGTGGAAAGGTGGTTTCACCTTGATAAAGAAAAGGGTCAGCAAATGTTTAACAAAATTTTGAAAGATATAGAATCAGATTTTCAGTTTCCTGATGAATTTACATTAACATATGGAAAGAAAAAATAAAACTACCGGTAAAGTAGTCGGAATTGTAGCCAACCTGGTAATTGTTGAAATAAGCGGACCGGTTGCCCAAAACGAGATTTGTTTTATTAGTCTTGGTACCGAAAGGCTAATGGCCGAGGTTATTAAGGTTGTAGGAAGTAATGCCTATGTACAGGTGTTTGAAAGTACACGGGGACTTAAAACAGGGTCAGGCGTTGAATTTGTAGGCCACATGCTCGAAGTTACCCTTGGTCCGGGAATTTTATCACGAAATTACGACGGGTTACAAAATGACCTTGATACAATGGACGGGGTTTTCCTTAAAAGGGGTGATTATACAAATCCGTTAAACCGTGAGAAAAGGTGGGGGTTTAAGCCACTAGCCAAAGCCGGAACCCTGGTTAGTGCAGGTGATTGGTTAGGTGAAGTTTCAGAAAATGGAATGCCTCATAAAATAATGGTTCCGTTTAAAATGACCGGGCGGTATACTATTCAATCGGTTGCTGCTGAAGGAAACTACCTTGTTGATGATATAATTGCCACATTAACCGATGATGAAGGTGTTGAGCATTCAATTACAATGGTACAACGCTGGCCGGTAAAAATGGCAATTAGTAATTATAAAGAAAAAACCCGCCCATTTAAGCTTCTTGAAACCGGGGTAAGATGTATTGATACATTAAATCCAATTACTGTTGGTGGTACAGGATTTATACCGGGGCCTTTCGGTACAGGAAAAACTGTGTTACAGCATGCCATATCAAAGCAGGCTGAAGCCGATATAGTAATAATTGCAGCCTGTGGTGAACGTGCTAATGAAGTTGTGGAAATATTTACCGAGTTTCCTGAATTGGACGACCCACGAACAGGTAAAAAGCTGATTGAACGAACAGTTATTATAGCAAATACATCCAACATGCCTGTGGCTGCAAGGGAAGCGTCGGTTTACACTGCAATGACCCTGGCTGAGTATTACAGAAACATGGGCTTGAGAATTCTTTTAATGGCAGATTCAACTTCAAGATGGGCACAGGCATTGCGTGAAATGTCAAACAGACTCGAAGAATTACCTGGTCCTGATGCATTCCCCATGGACCTTTCGGCAGTTATATCAAACTTTTATTCAAGAGCAGGATTTGTTTATTTAAATAATGGGGAAACAGGCTCAATTACTTTTATAGGAACCGTTTCACCGGCTGGCGGTAACCTTAAGGAACCAGTAACAGAGAGTACACGCAAGGCTGCAAGGTGTTTTTACGGTTTATCGCAGGATAGGGCCGACAGTAAGCGCTATCCAGCTATTGATCCTATCGATAGTTATTCAAAATATCTTGAATATGAAGAAGTTCAGGAGAATTTGAGCAAAAATATGGGTGATGAATGGCTTGGTGAAGTATTAAAAGCCAAAGATATTTTATTGAGAGGGAAAGAAGCAAAGGAACAAATCAATATTTTAGGTGATGATGGAGTACCCCTTTCTTTTCACGATCGTTACTGGAAGTCTGAGCTTATAGATTTTGCAATATTACAGCAGGATGCCTTTGATAAAATTGACTGTTCAACCCCAATGAACAGACAAAAATACATGCTCTCACTTGTATTAAAGGTTGCTGATAGCAACTTTACCTATAAAGGTTTTGAAGAAATAGCCGGCTTTTTTAAAGAGGTGATAAACATCTTTAAACAAATGAATTACTCGGAGTTTGCCTCTGAAAAATTTAAGAATCACGAAAAAACACTGGATACATTCCTGAATGAAAGATTAAATTAATTGTTTAACAGGAAAAAATTATATCATGGAAAGTCTGGCATTTCAAAAAATATATACAAAATTATCAAATATTACAAAGGCAACCGTATCGTTAAAAGCCAACGAAGTAGGGTATGAGGAAATGGCTACGGTACATGGAAGGTTGGCGCAGGTTGTAAAAATTATGGGCGATCAGATTACCCTTCAGGTCTTTTCGGGCACCGAGGGTATTCCTACAAATGCCGAGGTAACTTTTCTTGGCCGGCCCCCACAACTTAAAGTCGGGGACCAGTTGGGAGGTCGTTTCCTAAACGCTTACGGGGAGCCTATTGATGGTGGCCCACAGTTGGAAGGCGAAGTGAGGGATATAGGAAGCCCTTCAGTTAACCCTGTAAGACGTAAACAACCATCTCAGCTTATAGCCACCGGAATTGCAGGGATTGACCTTAATAACAGTCTTGTTTCGGGCCAGAAAATCCCGTTTTTTGCCGATCCCGATCAGCCCTACAATCAGGTTATGGCAAGTGTTGCCCTTAGGGCAAAGGCTGATAAGATAATCCTGGGGGGGATGGGATTAACCAATGATGATTATTTGTACTTTAAAAAAGTATTCGAGAATGC
Source organism: Marinilabiliaceae bacterium (assembly GCA_037439945.1). Lineage (GTDB taxonomy): Bacteria > Bacteroidota > Bacteroidia > Bacteroidales > Marinilabiliaceae > CALEUX01. Next base: position 7,935 of record JBBIVA010000107.1, on the reverse strand, counting down.
GGGTGCCCTTAACCGAATTATCAGTTTTGTAAATACTACCGACAACCCGCCGGTTGAACGGCTCCTGGTGCCTGATATGGCTTTAACTGCTGCTGAGTACTTTGCTGTTGATAAAAACGAAAGCGTATTGGTACTATTAACCGATATGACCCTTTTTGCAGATGCTTTAAGTATTGTTTCAAACAGGATGGATCAAATTCCTTCTAAGGACAGTATGCCTGGTTCATTATACTCAGATTTGGCAAGGATATATGAAAAAGCTGTGCAGTTTCCTTCAGGTGGTTCAATAACCATTATTGCCGTTACAACACTTTCAAGTGGCGACATAACCCATGCAATACCTGATAATACAGGATATATAACTGAAGGTCAGTTGTTTTTAAGAAGGGATACCGATATAGGGAAAGTTATTGTTGATCCATTCAGGTCCTTATCAAGGTTGAAACAATTGGTAATTGGCAAGCAAACAAGGAAAGATCATCCACAGGTTATGAATGCAGCCATCAGGTTATACGCCGATGCCGCCAACGCTAAAACAAAACTTGAGAATGGATTTGATTTAACAGGTTACGATGAAAGAGCACTGGATTTTGCAAAATCATACTCTGATAAACTACTTGCAATTGATGTAAATGTTGATACCGAAACCATGCTTGAAATTACATGGGATTTATTTGGAAAGTATTTCTCAAGGGCAGAAGTTGGAATAAAACAGGAATTTACTGATAAATACTGGAAAGGATAAGAAAATAAAATTAGATAACCGGATGAAATATCGGGGTAAAAAGAATTTGCCTTAATTATCCAACCATCTAAAATCAAAATATTTATATTAATGGCCATAAAATTCCAATATAATAAAACATCACGTCAGGCGCTTGAAAAACAACTGAAAATGAGGCAACGGGCTTTGCCAACCTTGAAAAACAAGGAGTCGGCCCTGCGTAGTGATGTTAAAAGAGCAAAAGATAATGCCCAGCGTTTGGAAGAGCAAATTAAAAAAGAATTACTTCAATACGGACAAATGGTTCGTTTATGGGGTGAATTTGACCCTTCGCTTGTGAAAATTGATGAGGTTAATCTTTCTGTAAAAAAAATTGCCGGTGTGGCCACGCCTGTATTAAATGAAATAAAGTTTAAAGTGTCTCCCTACAATCCTTTTACCCACCCGGTATGGTTTGCCGATGGAATCAATATAGTAAGAAATCTTACTTCCCTGGCCATTGAAAAGGAAGTGTTTCTAAGAAAAATGGAACTTCTTGATTATGCACGGAGAAAAACCACCCAAAAAGTAAATTTGTACGAAAAAGTGCAAATTCCGGAGTTTGAGGATGCCATGAGAAAAATAAAACGTTTTCTGGAGGATGAGGACAACCTTTCAAAATCAGCCCAGAAAATTGTGAAAACCCGTCAACAGCAGGAGGTAGTATTATGATAGTGCCAATGCTAAAATATTCATTTCTGGTTTACCATGCCGAGTATCCTGAATTTTTGCAACAAATAAAAGAGTTGGGTGTGGTTCATATAGTAAAGAAAAAGGATGAACTTACTCCTGAAATAGTTGAGTTATACAGGAAAAATTCCGATGTTGCCCGTGTTTTAAAAATGCTTGCAAATAGGAAGGTAGAGACTGAAGTAATAAGTAAACATTCTTTTGCTGGTGCAGAACCCTTACTTAACAGGGTAAAAGAAATTGAAACCGAACTGGAAATCAGCCAACAAGCCTTAGTACAGTTGGACAAGGAGGTTAAAGCCGCCGGGCCATGGGGTTATTTTTCATATGAGTTGATTAAAAAACTTGAAACAGAAGGATTAAATATCAGGTTTTTGGTTTGCCCGGTAAAAAAATACCAAACTCAATGGGAAGTTGAACATTGTATTGAGGCAATTACCGATATTGGAAGTTACAGGTATTTTATAAAAATTGAAAAGGAAGGGGAAGTAACACAATCAGTGGCGATGGCCGGAGTTGATGAGATAAAACTGCCTGAAAAACCTCTTTCAACACTTTTGGAAAATCAATCAGGAATAAAATCCAGAATTGCACAACTAAATAATGAGTTGGCAGGAATATCAGTTGATGGGATTAACCTTCTCAACAGCTATTCTAATAAGCTAAAATCAGAGATAGGAGATGCAGATGCCATGCATCAGACCACCCGTGAAGTAGATGGAGCTGTTTTTATAGTTGAAGGATGGGTTCCTGAATCAAAAACAGGTGAACTGGAGAGGTTATTGGGGCAAACCGGAATTTATTATCTGAAGGCAAAAAGCAAATCAGGGGACCAGCCACCAATATTACTTAAAAACAATAGGTTTACCAGGTTATTTGAGATGATAAGTAAACTCTACTCATTACCTAATTATGGTGAATTGGATTTAACTCCTTTTCTGGCTCCATTCTACCTTTTGTTTTTTGGATTTTGCTTTAGCGATGCCGGTTATGGATTGCTGTTTGTGGCAGCCGGCACCTGGTTTAAAATGAATAAAACCGGAAGTTCACCTATATTATCATTAATACAATTGCTTGGGGCATCAACAATGTTTTTTGGTCTTTTAGGAGGTACATTTTTTGGAATAGAACTTTACAAAACCAGCCTGCCTTTTTACAGTAATATAGCTCAAATGTATGGTTCTACCGAGAATCCTATAGATAAAATTATTCAGGACATAATGTTTAAGGCCTCATTGGGATTGGGTTTAATTCAAATTTTGTTTGGAATGATTTTAAGGGCCTATAAAATAACCCTGCAAAAAGGGTTTAAATATGCTGTTTCAACTATTAGCTGGGTAGCTTTAATTTTGGTGTCGGCAATTAATTATTACATTTCAGATAAGGGAATAGTTGAATTTGCAAACTATCCTTTTATAATAACATCGATAGCCTGCGGAGTAGGAATATTTTTCTTAAATACCCCGGGGAAAAATATCCTGATAAATTTTGGAAGTGGTTTGTGGGACGCATACAATACAGTTGTTGGCGGAGTTGGTGATTTATTGTCATACGTTCGTTTATTTGCTCTGGGTTTGGCAAGTGCCATTTTGGGGCTTGTTTTTAACAACCTTGCATTGAAACTGGTAAATCCTGATGCCAATTTACTTATTCAGGGGGTTGGAATATTATTAATGCTATTTGTGTTGTTAGCAGGACATGCAATTAATATTTTTATGTCTGGCCTTGGCTCTATGGTACACCCATTGCGTTTAACTTTTGTTGAATTTTATAAAAATGCCGGCTTTGAAGGAGGCGGTAAACCTTATAATCCTTTTATTAAACAGTCAGATTAACAAACAAATTAAATAAACAAACTTATTATGGAAGCTATTGTTTTTGGTTATATTGGTATAGGATTAATGATTGCCTTAACAGGAATAGGTAGTGCCATTGGTACTTCTATCGGTGGTAATGCAGCCATTGGTGCAATGAAGAAAAATGAATCGGCTTTTGGTAGTTATCTTACATTGAGCGCACTACCCGGTTCACAAGGTCTTTATGGTTTTATAGGTTACTTTATGCTTGCAGGGTTATTGAATGAGAATACAACATGGCTGCAGGCTGGGGCTGTTTTCGGTGCTGGCCTTGGCTTGGGTTTGGTTGGGTTACTTTCAGCAATTCGCCAGGGACAGGTGTGTGCAAATGGTATTGCAGGTATTGGAGCAGGACATGATGTATTCGGAAAATCACTGATTCTTGCTGTTTTTCCTGAGCTTTATGCAATTCTTTCATTAGTGGCAGCCATCTTAATTGGTCAGGCAGTTGCCTAATGATTCTTTTATTACAATTTTAAACCGGCCAAATAATTTAAGTTTGGCCGGTTTTGTTTTTACCATATCTGAAATTAACTATATATTGTTATTAGTATTTTTTATTAATAAAATTTGTTTGACCATTTATTAACAGGAAAGGTTAATACAAATTAAAACAAGAGAAGCTATTTATTTAAAACAATAGATTTTTTACAAATAGGGTTCTCAATAAGCCGAAAACTAATATATATAATCTGCTTATATTCATTGTGGTTTTGGAACTCCAAATTAGTTGCAGAAAATTATGATGTGTTTAAATATGGAACTTATAACAATGATATTAAAACTCTGCCGTTACCCTACCATGATCCTATTATTTTACAATCGTAAATAAAACCCCGGGTTATTAAAGCCTTATTAAAACAAGGTTTAATGGCGAGTTTCTATTATGCAGATATTTAATAACATAGGATATTGATATCTTGTTAATATCTTTTTGTTTAATTATGACTTTGATCCTTTTTAAAAAGTTCATAACTCCTTAAATTAACGATATTAAAAATTAAAAACCTAAAGCTGAAATATTTTTTTTTACGGCTAAACATATCCTTTTTTATTACTTTTTTTGATCGATATAGATTTAACTATTGGTTAATATTAAATGATTATTTGAATAACCTTGAAATAATATAATTGCACAATTAAATTTTAATCGAAACCTAAATATTTACTTATGAAGAAAACCTTTTTACTTATGCTGTTTTTAGCAGCATTCACTTTTGTTTCGTTTGCGCAGGTAACTACATCTGGTATCAGCGGTGCTGTCACCAACGACAATGGTGAAACCTTACCCGGAGCAACAATCGTTGCCACACACCAACCCTCAGGTGCGCAGTATGCATCTATCACCAACGAAAATGGACGGTTTATGGTTCAAGGAATGAGAACCGGAGGGCCTTACCAAATAAATGTATCATTCGTTGGTTACAACACTCAACAGGTTAATGATATAACCTTAACATTGGGAAATGTTGTTGATTTAAACTTCATCCTTAATGCATCCGTTGCTGAGTTAGACGAGGTTATAGTAGTTGCAGTAAAAAACAGCGTTATAAATTCTAAACGAACAGGCGCATCAACCAACGTGTCAAACGATGTTGTTAATGCAATACCAACCATTTCCAGGGGGCTACGCGATTTTACCAAATTAAGCCCATTAGCCAATATTGCAGGCAGCGGAACATCATTTGCAGGTACCAACAATCGCTATAACCAGTTTGCAATTGATGGGTTAATAAACAACGATGTGTTTGGATTGGCAGCTTCGGGTACCAATGGCGGGCAAACAGGTATTGAGCCAATAAGTATGGATGCTATTGAGGAATTTCAGATAAACATAGCTCCCTACGATGTGCGTCAAAGTGGTTTTACCGGGGGTGGAATTAATGCTATAACAAAGAGTGGAACCAACAAATTTCGTGGTTCTGCTTATTATTATGGGAATAACGAAAAACTGGTTGGTCAATATGATGCTACTAATAACAATGCAAAAGCCAAATATCCCGATTATAAGGATTATATGGCAGGGTTTACATTGGGTGGTCCAATCATTAAAAACAAATTGTTCTTTTTTGTAAATGGTGAAATCCAGAGAAGCAAAACCCCTATTGCTTTCGTGCCTGGAACTGCAAGTTCTAAATTCACCATACAAGAGGTTGAAGATTTTTTAGCAGTAATTAATCGGGTTGCACCTAATTACGATCCGGGTTCTTATCTTGATTTAAACGATGAGACTAAAAGTAACAAGTTGTTGTTTAAAGTTAACTGGAACATTAGCAATAAGCACAAATTAACTGTGCGTCACAGTTATACTTATGGGGAAAATACTGACAATAGCCGTAGTGCTACTGCCCTGCGATTCTATAATAATGGTGTATTTTTCCCGAGTACTACTAATAGCACAGGTCTTGAACTAAACAGCTTATTGTCAGGAAAAATGTCGAACCGATTGTTGTTGGGATACACAACAGTACGCGATAACAGGGACCCGCTGGGAGATCCTTTCCCAACTGTTATGGTAAACCTTGATGGAGGTAAAACAATTACAGTAGGAAGCGAGATGTCATCGGTAGCCAATCAGCTCGATCAGGACATTTTAACCTTTACAAACGACCTTAACCTCTATTTAGGCAAGCATACCTTAACATTTGGCACTCATAACGAAATGTATTCCTTCTACAACCTGTTTGTACAAAATATTTTTGGTAACTATGCTTATAGAAATATGACCCAATGGCAAACAGTTGGATTACCAGGAGCGGTAGCCCCAACTTTTTATGCTGTTGGTTACTCTTTTGACGGAAATGATAATCCAATGCAAACAAATGGTGCAGCCGATTTTAGGGCAATGCAATTTAGTTTGTATGTTCAGGACGAGTTTCAGGCGATGGATAAATTGAAATTGACTTTGGGTTTACGTGCCGATTTACCTGTTTTTCCAGACAAACCTGATAGCAACGAAGCCTTTAATAATGCTTATGAACCACAGGCCGTAAAAACAGGAGAACTTCCAAAAACACGGGTTTTGTGGTCGCCCCGCTTTGGTTTTAATTTTGATGTTTTCGGCGACAAAACCCTTCAGGTACGGGGAGGTACAGGATTATTTACAGGTCGTGTCCCTTTTGTATGGGTGTCGAATCAGTTTACTAATAACGGACAGGTTAATGGTACATTCAGTGTTGGTAGTTCAGCATCAAGTGCTAACCCAATTACCAATCCAGCCGGAATAACCTTTAATCCCGATCCTTTCACACAAAAAAAAGCTGAAGATTATGGACGTACACCTGGTCGTGGAGCAATTAATGTTATTGATAAGGATTTTAAATTTCCACAAGTATTTAGGTCAAATTTTGCAGTTGACAAAGCATTGCCATTTGGGGTTGTGGCTACCCTGGAAGTTATTTACAGTAAAACACTCAATAACATAAACTTCGTTAACCTTAACCGTAAAGTTGATGCGAACTATACTTTTACAGGGGTTGATACACGCCCACGTTATTTAACCGGAAGGGTAGATGCTAATTTCGATGAAATAGTGAAACTTGAGAATACCAATAAAGGCCATTCGTTAAACTATGTGGCCCAATTGCAGAAAGAGTTTAACAAAGGTTTTATTGCTTCGGTATCATATGCATATGGCGAATCGTACGATTTGAATTCAGGCACATCAAGCGTTGCTTATTCAAACTGGCGCTTTGTTAACCAGGTTAATGGTTTAAATAATTTAGGGACCACCCGTTCAAACTTTGATATGGGTTCACGTTTTACCGGATTGCTGTCGTATAAAAAAGACTACCTGAAAGGGTTAATGTCGACACAGGTTTCATTGTTCTACAATGGTCAAACAGGGCAGGCTTACTCTTATCGGTATAACGGGGACTTAAACAACGATGGAACATCAAACGATTTAATTTTTGTTCCTGCTAAAATGTCAGATATAAATCTGGTTTCATTTAATAGAACTGTTAATGGTGCAACTGTTGCTGTAACTCCTCAGGAGCAATGGGATGCATTAAATGCATTTATCGAAAGTGATGACTACCTTAAAACACGACGCGGACAATATGCCGAGCGTAATGGTGCCCGCTTACCATTTAATCATCGTTTCGATTTGAAATTACTCCAGGAGTTTAAAGTTGATGTAGCTGGAATTACAAACAAATTCCAACTTTCTATCGATATTATGAATGTTGGCAACTTATTAAATAAAGAATGGGGAGAACAACATTTTGTTTCGAACCAGGAGCATGCGTTAATTAATTATACCGGTATTCAAACTGGCACAACCCAGCCTAACTACACATTTACCGGCACAAGTTTGGTTAATGGCAAACCATATTCTATTTCTGATTTTGGTTCGCGTTGGAGGGCGCAAATTGGTTTAAGGTATATTTTCTAAACTAATATTCTTTTTTTTCAGAAGCTCCGGTTGCATTGGCTACCGGGGCTTTTTTTGTTTGAAAAAATTCCATATAGAATAACTTTCCTTATAGTTGACTATTTACCTGTGGAGGTTTTTATTTCATCAAGATTCGAAATTACATAAACCCAAACAATTTACCCAATTGTTCAAATTGTTTATAATTCCCAGAAATACACATGAATAGCTATTTTATTTTAATAAAATTT
>JBBIVA010000106.1:0-14123 GCA_037439945.1 Marinilabiliaceae bacterium | reverse complement strand
AAAAATGCAGCTTAAATTATAGTTTTAACCTGTAGACTTATTTTAGGACTAGACACTCTTTACGTCCGGACAAATGTATATGAAACGAGTCCTGCATTTTCGTAACAAGTTACACCTGTCCATATTTTTAAAAATTATTTACAAATGAAATTTTTAATTACTTTTTTGGTACCTCTGGCACTAATAATAATTTTAATTTCCTGTCGCCAGGAGAAACTACTATTCTATCCCGAAAAACTACCTATTTCGCACATATTTGCCTTCAACAATGATTTCGATGAATATTTCATCAATGTTGATAAGAAAACTAAAATCCATGGATTGCTATTTAAGGCACCTTTAAGTAAAGGGCTGGTATTTTATTTACATGGTAATGCAGGCTCCTTAAACTCATGGGGAAATATTGCTGACGTTTACCTGGGAAATAATTTCGATTTTTTCATCCCTGACTACCGTGGATTTGGAAAAAGCCAAGGCAAAATATCAAGTGAAAAACAATTATACAACGATATCCAAATTGTTTATGACTCAATTACAAAAAACTATAGGCCAGATGATGTGGTAATTATTGGATATTCCATAGGTACAGGGTTGGCTGCAAAACTTGCATCAGATAATAACCCCAAATTATTGGTCCTTAAAGCTCCATTTTATAGTATGACTGATTTAGCCAATAAATACTTTAAAATTATACCCGGTTTTTTAATTCGTTATAAGCTTAGAACTTATAAGAGTATCTCAAATGTTAAATGTCCGGTTATAATTTTTCATGGCAACTGTGATGAAGTAGTATATTATGAGTCTTCAAAAAAACTTGAGAAACATTTTAAAAATGGTGACCGGCTAATTACCCTTCCCGGGCAAACCCATAACGGAATTAACCACAATCATATTTATTTGGGGGAATTAAAAAAGATATTAAAGTAAAAATGTTAATTTTCAGTAAAAAAATATTATTACCAGAATAAAATTTATCAATAGTGTCCGGTTAAACTAATAAATTATATTGAAAGGCCAATACTAATAGACGGAATATAGGGATTATTAAAGGATGGGGCTATTTTCCGCATAAAGAAATTTCCGTATGGAAAATCAAACATCGCGGTGTTAGAAAACCAGGGCTGTTTGAGCGGAGCGGGGTTCCTGGTTTTAGCCAATTGGTTTGATTTTTAGTCCCGATGTAAGTTTTTTTGTTTTTATTACAAAACTACAATCGGGGTGTATCGGCCACATTTGGCTTAAAATTCAGGATTATCGTACCTTACCTTTTTTGCGGTAGTGGGGAGAAGCTGATTATGAATACCATTTTTAAGAAAAACACATATGAAACAAGTCCAGTAATTTAGTGATGGTCACACCCGCTGCATGGGTACAGGTTATCAGTGCTAATTTAAAAATTATAAACGGGTTAATAAAAAAAGTAATCCCGGTACATTGGGGGAGCGGTTAAACGAAGAATTGGTTTATACAAAACAATATTTAAAGTTTATAATTTAAATAAGGTTGCCTTGTTTATTTTGCAAAACCCAAATAAAGGGGAAAATTTATAAACCGTATAATAACACATTAAAAGACCATAACATTTTATAATTAAACCAAATCCGGTTAATTTCATAGTTTTCTTTAAACTTTTAATTACCAACCCGGGATTTAAAAATTAAATTTTACAATTTGAATTATGGAAATTAAAACTCTGGATGAACTAAAATCACTGCGCTTCATAAAAGTTAAAAGCGTTACCTTTAACTTCCCAAATCTTGATGAACCATCGAACGAAATGTGGAGCAAAAGGTTTAACGACCTTTTAAATGAATGTGGTTGCAGCTCAGGCCAGCAATACCTTTTATATGCTACGCCTGTTTTTATAATTGCTACAACAGCAGTTATTGCTTTTACACCGGTATCCAAAAAGATGGTAATTGTTTCGTTTATTCTGGCACTTGTAATTACAGGAGTTACAGGAAAAATTGCAGGTATTTTAGAGAAGAACCGAAAAATAAAATCACTGGTAAACGAATTTTACCAAGAGACTGGGATAAAGGACCCCGTTTCTTGAAAAAAACTGAAACATTAAAAAAATAGTAACCAATGAATTTTAATTTCGCTGTTCAACTTCTAAATCTGGATTACTTGGATAAAATTAATAACCCGGTAAAAAAGAACCTGGTAGATTATTCCTTGTTTAACATTTTTTTCAAGGACAATTCAGTGTAAAAAATCAAATACCGAAGATAGGTGATTGTTTTTGAAGGTCATTCCCCAAATTTTCGGTTTTATTCAATTTCATAAATCATAAAAAATTTTTGAAACTAATCCGTAATATTCAGGTAATGAACCCCCTTGTTTTTGCAAAAACAAAACCCATAAATCTTTTTCGTTTTAACATTAAGCCGGTTGAATTAACCCTTAAACCTAATTTTTGTCACCAATTATATTTTCATGGTTAACTGGATTCTTTTTCTTTGTGCATCTACTTCAAGTACTTTTACCTGAACATGTTGATGAAGCGACACAACATCATTGGGATCAGAAACGTACCTGTCGGCAAGTTGAGAAATATGTACCAGCCCGTCCTGTTTTACACCTACATCAACAAAAGCCCCAAAATTGGTGATATTTGTAACTATCCCCGGCAATACCATCCCTGTTTTTAAATCGGTAATTGAATGCACATCGGGCGAAAACTCAAATACCTTAATTAATTTCCGGGGATCGCGACCGGGTTTCTCAAGCTCCGTTTTTATATCGGTAAGTGTTGGCATTCCAACTTTATCATTTACATACTTTTTTAAATCAATTTTTCCTAAAATCTCTTTATTGCTAATTAATTCACCAACACTACAGTTTAAATCGGTGGCCATCTTTTCAATTATAGGATATGATTCGGGATGTACAGCTGAGTTGTCGAGTGGATTTTTCGCTCCCGAAATTCTCAAAAACCCGGCGCACTGCTCAAATGCTTTTGCTCCCAGCCTGGGCACTTTCGAAAGTTCCTTACGCGATGAAAAAGGACCATTTTCAGCCCTGAACTCAACAATATTTTTTGCCAGCTGCGGCCCCAATCCCGAAACATAGGTTAGCAAATGCTGGCTTGCTGTATTTAATTCAACTCCCACAAGGTTTACACACGATTCAACAACCTGATCAAGCGAATCTTTAAGACGGTTTTGATCAACATCATGTTGATATTGCCCAACGCCTATTGACTTGGGGTCAATCTTTACAAGTTCGGCTAAAGGGTCCATTAAACGTCTCCCAATAGATACTGCCCCCCTAACTGTAACATCATAATCGGGAAATTCATCACGGGCAATTTTGCTTGCGCTGTAAACTGATGCTCCATCCTCGCTAACCACAAAAACCTGTAAATCACGGTTGAATTTAATGTTCCTGATTAACGATTCCGTTTCGCGTGATGCAGTTCCGTTTCCTATTGCTATTGCATCAACCTTATAAGCATCAACAAGGGTTTCAATCTTACGAATGGCTTGTTTATACTCGTTTTGCGGGGCATGGGGATAAATATTTTCATTGTGCAGGAGGGCCCCCTGGGCATCCATGCAAACTACTTTACAACCAGTACGGTAGCCCGGGTCGATTGCAAGCACCCTTTTTTGCCCAAGTGGAGGTGAAAGCAATAGCTGGCGCAGATTTGCAGCAAAAACCCGAATAGCTTCCGTTTCAGCTTTTTCACGGGTGGCGGCTGCCATTTCATTTTCAATGGAAGGTTCCAGAAGTCTTTTGAAGGCATCTTCAACTGCTATTGAAACCTGTTCGGATGCAGCATTCCTGCCTTTTACAAAAAACCTGTTGAGCCTTTCTACAGCTGGTTCCGACTCGGGGGTAACCGTTACTTTAAGGAAACCTTCCTTTTCACCCCTGCGAATGGCCAGCAATCTGTGTGACGGACATTTTTTAACAGGCTCCTCAAACTCAAAATAGTCACGGTATTTTGCGGCTTCTTCATCTTTTCCCTTTATAACCCGTGATTTAATTAATGCCCCCCGTTCAAACACCGACCGTACAATTTCACGGGCTGTTGAATCTTCATTAACGCGTTCAGCAATTATATCACGTGCTCCCTGCAGGGCTTCTTCAACATCAGGCACTTCATCGGTAATAAAACCCATGGCTTTAATATCCACATCATCATCCTGTTGTTTCATAATAATATCGGCCAGTGGTTCAAGTCCTCTTTCCCTGGCTTTTACAGCCCTGGTTTTCCTTTTCGGTTTATATGGCAAATATATATCCTCAAGTTCGTTTGCATCCCAAGTAGCTTCAATTTTGCTTTTTAATTCAGTGGTCAGCTGCCCCAGTTCATCAATTGTATTTAAAATTGTTTCACGTCGTTTCTGAATCTCCTGTAATTTCTCATAACGTTCTTTAATTATCCCAATAGCAATTTCATCAAGGCTTCCGGTCATTTCTTTCCGGTACCGGCTTATAAATGGGATTGTTGCGCCTTCATCAAGCAGTGCTATTGTATTTTTAACCTGACGCTCTGAAATATTTGTTTCGGTTGAAATTAAGGAAGAAAAAAGGTGCATATATATTTTATTTAACTTTTATGGTGGTTTTTCAAATAGATTATTTTAGCTTTAGTTTGTTTTATCCCTTCTTTGTCTGTCTTTTCCAAAAAATTTTTTTCGGTTACCAGTATTTCCTCCCTTTCTGAAATTTCTGCTTTTTCTCCGGATATTAGGATTATATTCAGGTCCCTCATCAAAACCGTCCGGTAAGGGAACTTTATAAATTTCCTTCCCTAAAAGATTTTCAATCATTGAAAACTGGTACTGGTCTTTATCATTAATAAAAGTTAATGCTACTCCTGACGATTTAGCCCTTGCTGTCCGGCCAATCCGGTGAACATAATCTTCTGCATCATTTGGTACATCAAAATTAATAACCAAATCAATTCCTTCAACATCTATACCTCGGGCTATAATATCTGTTGCCACAAGAACCTCAACTTTCCGGTTTCTAAAATTCCGCATAACATCTTCCCTTTCGGCCTGTTCCAGGTCGGAATGAATAGCAGCAACATTAAACCCGTTTTGCCTGAGAGACTTAAATATATCCTTAACTTTTAATTTTGTTGATGAGAAAATTATCACACTATTTACTTCTTTTCCTTTAAGCAAAGAATTTATCAGTGCAATTTTCTGAGTATCAAAAACCAGATAAGCGGCCTGCAAAACACCCTCAGGCGGTTTTGAAATAGCAATATTAATTTCAAGCGGGTTATGCAACAGTTTCTTTGATAAATCACGAATTTTTGGTGGCATGGTAGCAGAGAACAACAAAGTTTGCCGTAATTTCGGGAGAGTGCTTACTATCTGCATTATGTCATCATGAAATCCCATATCGAGCATACGGTCGGCTTCATCAAGAATCAAATGTTTAATGGTTGACATATCAACATAACCCATTGATAAATGCTGTATGAGCCTGCCGGGAGTTGCAACAATTACACTAACCCCCTGCACAATGGCATTTTTCTGGCGATCCCACAATCCGGCATCATTTCCGCCATAAACAGCAATTGAAGATACGGGCAAAAAATATGAAAAACCCTCTAATTGCTGGTCAATCTGCAAAGCGAGTTCCCGAGTTGGAACTAAAATAAGGGTAGTAACCCCTTTAGGATGATCAGTAACCAACTCGTTTAGAACAGGCAACAAGTAGGCGGCCGTTTTTCCGGTACCCGTTTGTGCACATGCAATTAAATCATTTCCCTGCATAATAACCGGTATGGTTTGTTGCTGCACGGGTGTTGCTTCTTCAAAACGCATTGCGTCCAATCCATCAAGAACCTCTGAAGAAAAATTAAACTCTTTAAACTTCAAGTTTGTATTTATTTAAATGATCAAAAAAAAATTGTTTCCTGGCTAATGTTAATGCATAAAGAATGCTATCACCAACATTTGCTTAAAATTATTATGTGGCCTTTAACCGGTTTATTCAACATAAAGTACGAGACCTTTAAGGTATTCACCTTCGGGATGATAAATATTAACCGGATGATCAGCCGGCTGTTCCATTTGATGGAGTATCCGAACATTGCGGCCCGAACGGGCTGCTGCCGAAAAAACCGCTGTACGGAATGCATCCCTTGAAACCACCTGTGAACATGAAAAGGTAAACAATATCCCACCCTGCCGTATTTGTTCAAATGCCCTGGTATTAAGCCGTCTGTATCCTTTAAGGGCATTCTGCAACACATTCATATGTTTGGCAAAAGCAGGCGGATCAAGAATTATCAGGTCATATTTTTTATAAGCTGAGTCCATAAACTTAAATGCATCCATGGCAAATGCTTCATGTCTTTCATCATTTGGGAAATTGAGTTCAACATTTTCACGTGTAATATCAATTGCCCTTTCAGAACTATCAACCGAATGAACAATTTTAGCACCACCACGAAGGGCGTAAAATGAGAACCCTCCTGTATAACAAAACATGTTAAGTACAGTTTTGCCTGAGCTGTATTTCTCAACCAATGCCCTGTTATCCCTTTGGTCCACAAAAAAACCTGTTTTTTGCCCTTTTTCCCAATCAACTTTAAACTTTAACCCATTTTCATGGGCAATATAGGATGTTGGTTTTCCCCACAGAAACCCGTTTTGGGGTTCAAGTCCGGCCTTAAAAGGCAATGTGCCTTCCGATTTATTATAAACAGCTTGCAGGGTATCACCCATAACATTACGAAGAGAGTCGGAAATTACCTGCCGGTTTAAATACATTGCAACGGTATGCATTTGAACTACAGCGGTTCCGGCATACACATCAATTATTAAACCGGGTAAACCATCACCTTCACCATGTACCAGCCTATATGCATCGGTACCATTTTTACCGACTAATCCTGTTTCTTTACGTAAATTCCAGGCATTCGTAATTTTCTTATTCCAAAAGCTGTAGTCAATTGTTTCATTTATAAAAGTAATAATGCGAACAGCAATTGAACCAACCTGGTAATGCCCAATTGCCAGAAATGTCCCGTCCGAATCAACCACTTCAACCAGATCGCCTTCGGCAATTTTCCCAGTGATGGTTTTAATTGCACCTGAAAACACCCATGGGTGAAACCGCTTTACACTTTGTTCTTTCCCGGGTTTAAGGATTACTTTAAGTATTTGCATAAACACTATTTGGTAGTGAAATAAGAAAGCTTAATATTATTAATTTCAATATTGGGCTCAAGATATACCAGTTCCTTAAAAATCATTAGAGCTGCCCAGGCATCTGTAGCTGCATAATCAATTTGGGAATTGGTCAGTTGGTCTGCCTCCCAGTTGCTTAATCGTTGCCTTTTAGAAATCCGAACGTTTAAAACCATTGCAGCAAGCCCCCTTAAACTCAACACATTTATTTCCAATGATTTTACCACATCCTGTAAATCAACAAATCCGCCAGGTTTAATCCGGGCTAATTTATTCAAGCCCCGAATATCATCCCTTATTCCAACTCCAATTTTTTGAACTGATTTGCTTTCCAATAGCTTTAACAAAGCAGGTGGAAAACCAATCTTGTTTAATCT
Organism: Marinilabiliaceae bacterium; assembly: GCA_037439945.1. GTDB lineage: Bacteria > Bacteroidota > Bacteroidia > Bacteroidales > Marinilabiliaceae > CALEUX01. Next base: position 6,580 of record JBBIVA010000106.1, on the reverse strand, counting down.
GAACAAATAAACCTCGGTTGTTGTAGAGATTTGTATCAGTGAAACCTTATTATTTTCCCCTTTCCGGAATGATGGTTTGGTTTCTGTATCAAACCCAAGAAATTTTTCATTTAAAAGTTGTTCAATAATTCCCGGAACTTCCAACTCGTCTTCAACAACTGTAATAACTCCACTAAACTGGCAAAGTGGAAGTTTATCTATTTCATCCTTACTTAAACTATTATCCATTAACTACATAAATTGAAGGCAACAAAACTGCCCGCCACTAATTCTTTTTCTTTCCTTTGAATAATCCATTTTGCCACTCCATCTGGCGTTGTGAAATTATCCAATTATCAGTTTTAATATTATCGGTAATATCATCGCCCTGCCCATTGTCATCGTCATCAGCAATTTCATCATTACTGTAATATACCATATGCAAAGCCCTAAGTACATTAACAAGTCTCTGTCCCCAATAGGTTTCAAACTCTTTTATTAATTCAACCAGGGCATCATTCATTATCTCTGTTACACCGGTCCGATAATTGAGCAAAAAGTTTCGGATATCCTGATAAATATCTGCCAGGTTTTCTGAAACAGTTGATGATAAAGGCACTTCACTACGTTGCATATCTGCTGTAAAAACTTCCAGATATTCATCAAACTTACCCATTTTATTCATAATCCGATTTCGGATATTATCATAATCATTTTCGGTCACAAAACTTTCAAGAAAATCGTTTAATATAATTTCTGATTTGGGAATTACTGATGCTTTCAGGTACAACAATGGAAGTATCTTGATTGCTGTTCCTACAAACTCATTTCTTTCCTGGCAGGAAACATTTTCAACCCAATGGCAAAATTCACGTCCTACAGTAACTAATTCTATAACATTTCGCGAATATACCAGGTGTTCAAATTGATTTTCCATGAAAATTGTTTAACTGAAACGGTTTCATTCAACAAGCTGCAAAGTTAATAAAATAGTAAAGGGAAACTTCCAATTTTACTTAATAAGCAAATTCAGGATTTAGTTTTTAACCCACTCCAATAAGCCTTCATTATTTTCAACTATCATTTCAACATCCTTAAGCCAATCAATAACTTTCCAGATTTTATCGGTGTTAAACCCGGGTGTTAATGCTAATTGTCCGGCACTTAAAGGCCCGTTTTTTAACTTACTTTTAATGATTTCAGAAATTTTATCAAATTCATCATCCGATAATTCTGTTTTTTTTCTTTGCAGGCAAACATCACAATGTCCGCAGTGATTTTTTGTTGATTGCCCAAAATAATTTATTAATAAACTACTTCTGCATATATGATTTGACGTTGCATAATCAATTACAGCATTAACCCGCTCTCTTGTTTGTTCCTTACGGGTTTGATAAATCTCATGCTTGAAAACCAAATATTTTGAATCAATACGTGGCTGAAGGTAAGTAATAACCGGGGTGTTTCGTTGTGGGATATAGTGTATAACATTGTACTTACCCAGAGTTACTAAAGCATTATAAACCTCATCGCGCGAAGTATTAAGCCTTCGTGCTATAACATCTTCATCAATTGTTGCATATTCGGTAAATAATCCGGTGTAACTGCGTAACAATACTTTTATAACCGGATCAAGATTTGCATTTGCAACCTGAAATTTATACAATTCAAAATTATCATACAGCACCAAAACTTTAGAAGGGATATCCAATTCCTCTGAAAAAGAAATGTATTCTGCCCTTTGCAAAATCTTAAGGGAGTTAAAAACAGTTATTGCATTAAACCCAAATGCAGCACAAAAGCGGCCCATATTAAAATCAAAATTTTCGTTATTCGCAGCACCAACAGCTATCTGGAAAAAATTCCCCATGGCATCATAAATCCTTTTAATAACATCCTTTTCAGGAAAAGCAATTGTTACGCTCCTGTTCAGCAAGGCCTTATCGGCCGGAGACCATATTAATACGGCATAGGCTTTATGGCCATCACGCCCGGCGCGTCCTGCTTCCTGGAAATAAGCTTCCAAGGAATCAGGTGAATCCATATGAACCACTATTCTAACATCAGGTTTATCAATGCCCATGCCAAAGGCATTTGTACACACCATTACCCTAATTATGTTTTTTTTCCATTTGGCCTGTCGTTCATCTTTTGCCTTTTGCGTAATGCCGGCATGAAAAAAATCGGCTGAAATTCCTTTTCTTAATAATAATTCTGCATATTCACGTGTTTTTTTTCTGTTTCGAACATAAACTACTGCCGATCCTTTTACTGATTCCAAAATCTTAAGCAATTGTCCTTCCTTATTTTCGGCGGCACGCACAACATAAGCAAGGTTGGGACGCTCAAAACTCATTTTAAAAACATTTTTACTGCTGAATTCAAGCTGTTCCTGTATATCATCAACCACTTTGTTCGTAGCTGTTGCTGTTATTGCCAAAACAGGAATTCCGGGTAATAGTTCCCTGATTTTTGCAATTTTAAGGTAAGATGGCCTGAAATCATATCCCCACTGTGATATGCAGTGGGCCTCATCAATAGCCAATAAATTAATTTTCAGATAGGGTAACTTAACAAGAAATAATTCTGTAGATAGCCTTTCAGGGGATAAATAAAGGAATTTGTAATCTCCAAAAATACAATTTTCCAATATTGTTTGTATCTCATTAAAACTTAACCCGGAATGAATAGCGTGAGCTTTTATCCCCTTTTTTAGCAGATTCTCAACCTGGTCCTTCATAAGGGCTATAAGGGGGGTAACAACTAAACAAATTCCACTTTTTGCCATAGCCGGAACCTGAAAAGTTATTGATTTGCCACCACCTGTTGGCATTAAACCCAGGGTATCATTCCCATTAAAAACCGAGTTGATTATTTCTTCCTGTAACGGTCGGAAATTATCATAACCCCAGTACTTCTTCAGAATTTGCCTGAATAAATTCTCTTCGGTTTTCAAGTTTAATTAATACTTAAATATTAAATGTGATAATTTAGAACAAAAAACAAATTTAAATTGCTTATTTATTGGATCTGCAATTCAAATTTACAAAAGCAGACCGTTTGAACAAGCATGATGTGAATAATTAAATTCCTTAGGCCAACTTTGTTTTTTTTATTTACCTTTGCCCAAAAATATACAACTTCAAAAGCTTTTCGCATGTCATTCATTGAAGATAGAATAATATCAGACGGTCTTACATTTGATGATGTTTTATTAATACCGGCATATTCAGATGTTTTACCCCGTGATGTAAACTTAACATCACAGTTTTCAAGGAATATTATGCTTAACACCCCTATTGTATCAGCATCAATGGATACAGTTACAGAATCGAGAATGGCCATAGCCATTGCCCGTGAGGGGGGTATAGGTGTTATACACAAAAACATGTCTATTGAAGAACAAGCCCGCCATGTTGAAGTGGTAAAAAGGGCTGAAAATGGAATGATATACAATCCTGTTACGATACTTGGTGGCAAAACCGTTGGTGATGCGCTAAATTTAATGAGTGAATATAAAATAGGAGGTATTCCGGTTGTTGACCATCATGGCTACTTAGTTGGTATTGTTACCAATCGTGATTTAAGGTTTGAAGTTAATATAGGCAGGCTCATTGATGAAGTAATGACCAAAGAAAACCTTGTTACCACAAACCAATCAACCGATCTGGAAAGCGCTGCGGCAATTTTGCAGCAACATAAAATTGAGAAACTTCCTGTTGTTGATAAAAATAATAAACTTATTGGCCTTGTAACATATAAGGATATTACCAAGGCAAAGGATAAACCCCTGGCATGTAAAGATACCAAAGGCAGGTTAAGGGTGGCCGCTGGTGTTGGGGTCACTTTTGATACTTTTGACAGAATTGATGCTCTTGTTAAGGCAAATGTTGATGCTATAGTTATTGATACTGCCCACGGACATTCGAAAGGTGTAATTGAAACTCTCAAAGAAGCCAAAAGAAGATACCCTGACCTGGAAGTTGTTGTAGGCAATATAGCCACGGCACAGGCTGCGCACGATTTGGCCAAAGCGGGCGCCGATGCGGTTAAAGTAGGCATTGGTCCCGGCTCAATTTGTACAACAAGGGTTATTGCAGGTGTGGGTGTACCACAATTATCTGCAATTTACGAAGTTGCGAATGCTCTAAAAAAATCAGGAGTACCACTTATTGCTGATGGCGGATTAAGATATAGCGGCGATATTGTTAAGGCAATTGCAGCCGGGGCACATTCGGTTATGGCAGGTTCGCTGTTTGCAGGGGTTGAAGAATCGCCCGGGGAAACAATAATATTTAACGGCCGTAAATTTAAAACATATCGTGGAATGGGTTCCCTTGAAGCTATGCAAAAAGGCTCAAAGGACAGATATTTTCAGGATGTTGAAGATGATATTAAAAAACTTGTTCCGGAAGGAATTTCAGCGCGTGTACCCTACAAAGGAACCTTGTATGAAGTAATTTACCAACTTACAGGTGGATTAAGAGCCGGTATGGGATATTGTGGTGCCCGTAATATTGCAGAATTACACCAGGCAAAATTCACCAGGATCACTAATGCCGGGGTTGAAGAATCACATCCGCACGATGTTACCATAACAAGTGAAGCTCCAAACTATTCAAGGTAGAAAAATATATTGAATATAAGTTTTAAGAAATTTCCCATACCGTTAACATTTTTTTACTTTTGCTGAATTGGTTTTATTAAACCTGTTGTGCAAAACCCTTTACTAAAGAAATAAACTTTGGTAATGTTTATAATTCTGATGTTATTAACACATTAAATTCAACCGGTTATAAGAATTTCAGGCAAAGCTGGTTTAAAAATACACCTCCCAAATTTTGCAACAAGTGTCACTTTATTAATATTGAACCCATTAAACACAATCAGGATATTCATTAAATTAAAAAAATTACCCCAGGCTTTTGAATGTCGTTATCATTTTATCCAAAAAAAGATTGTTGGCCGGATTAATAATCTGCCTGGAGGGCTCTTCTTCGAACCATTTAATAGTTTCGGTTATTCCGCGTGAAAACGGTGTTACGGCAGCAAAACCGGGTACAAACCGCTTTATTTTTGAATTATCAAAAACAGCACTGTATGACTTATCTCCCAAAAGTGTTCCTTTCAAATCGGGCCCGTTATTTTTTTGTGAAAACCGAACCATCCAGTCAGAAGGTATATGTACCAAATCAGGTTTAATGCCCAAGGCCTCGCCCACCATCAGGTAATAATAATTCCATGCCATTGCCTCATCTGAAGTGATATGGAAAGCTTCACCAATTGCTCTCATATCTCCTGTAATTCCATAAAACCCCACAGCAAAATCTGAAGAGTGTGTAATTGTCCATAATGAAGTTCCGTCCCCCGGAACAACAACCGGCAAACCACGCTTTATTCGGTCAACTGTAGTGTATTCTTTAAATGATGCAATTGGTAGCGGAATAACTTTATCATATGTTAATGATGGCCTTACAATGGTTACCGGAAAACCTTTTTCACGATATAATTTCATTAGTAACCCCTCACAGGCAATTTTATTTAGTGAGTAATCCCAAAAAGGATTATGCAAAGGTGTTGATTCTGTAATTGGGCCAGCCTGGGGAGGCTTTTGGTATGCCGATGCAGAACTAATAAAAATATATTGACGGGTTGAATTATAAAACAGCGAAAAATCAGTTTCAATATCACCAGGTACAAAGGCAATCCAGTTTACCACAACATCCCATTTATGATCTTTGAGCTTATGCCTGGTATCTTCAACATTCTTTATATCTCCTTTTATTGATGTTACACCATCAACAGAATTTATATTACCGCGTGTAAGATGAAACAGCTCAACCCCATTGCGCACAAAAAGGCGGCTAACTGCAGTGCTTATATTGCCTGTTCCCCCTATAAAAAGTACTTTCATGATTAAATATTTTATTCAATAAATTAGCCTAATTAAACATCCCGGGGACTATTCTCATAACTTCGTTATCCCGGTTTGTGCGTTGGATGTTTTATTTGTTGTTAATTTGGTTATTATTCTGTGTCTCCTCTCCCCAAATAATGAAGAAAAACCATGTTTACAATGTTCATTGGTGCCTGACTTAAGTTAATGTTTACCGATTTGTTTTGATGCCCTGGCACATTCATAATTAATTTATTACAGGATTAATTTTTTGCCAAAGCTCATTGTCAAATCCGGAAAGAGCAAAAGAAGGATTTCCGGGATCTGACGCCTCTCCCATTCTTATAATCACAATATTTCTGGTTGGAATAACATAAATACGCTGATCTTCTGCCCCCATTGCTGCATACATATCAACAGGAGCATTCGGAACCAACAATCCCTGGTAAACGGTTTGACCACCCGGTACCATATAACTACTTTTACCATTTAGCCACCATAAATATCCGTATGCCGGATTAATAGTTTGGGAAGTACTTATACTTTCAGTAAAAAAAGCTTCGTTTATAATTTGTTCATTTTTCCATTTTCCTTTGTTAAGGGCCAACAGCCCAAATCTGGCCATACTTCTGGTATTACTATGATATAACTTCACATCCGTCCAAAATAAAAATTTGAATAAAAAAGGAGTTGGATATTATCCGG
>JBBIVA010000105.1:0-14127 GCA_037439945.1 Marinilabiliaceae bacterium | reverse complement strand
AACTCTATGCTTTAAATTTTATTACAAAATTATTACATCGAACTCACGTTAATTAAGATTTGCCGTTGGTATTTTTTAATTGCAACCCGTAGGGTCATTAAAGCTTTTTTGGGGCTTTTATATATGGCCACCAATTTATGTATTGTTTTGAAATTTAATATTTTAACCTATCTCTATAAAACATCATTAAAATAAATAAACACTACCGTTCGGTAAATTTTTCGATAAGATGCTATAATGCCGACTTATTGAGGTATCACTACAGGACACTACTGAATATTGGGGTCGGTTCATCTTTACCGATATTCTGTACCCAACGGCACAGTACCGTTAGGGACAAAACAACTTTTTATCGGATAGTAGTGATAAATTAATTGCTTAATTTATAAAATATTCTTACACCCGCACATTCAGAAGTTGATTCGTCAAAATAATGTGGGGCGGTTATTTCAACTATGACTTTTATAGTTGATTGAATTTCAAATAATTTGGATGGTTTAAAGTTATCTATGGCATTATCATAAAGTACAGTTCTGTGTTCATCGTCAGACAGAAGCCTGTATTGAATTTTACCCAACCTGCTTTTTCCACAAACCGAAATCTGATAGGTTCTATCGCTGTAAAAAATCTGGTTAATAACAACTTTTTTCATTTTACGTATTGCAACCGAACGGGAAACAGAGCTTTTTTTAAACTCTTTGGGGGCAGATGGACATTTTTTATCAAATCCTTTGCAGTTCTGACTGTTAGCATTATTAACAGTTAAAACCATCAAAGAAATTATGATAACAAGAACATACAAGGGTTTATTATGCTTCATTGTAGGATTTTTAACAGGGTTGGGCTAATTTTTTCCCTTCTGGCAAAAAGGTAAAATAATTTGAATTAACGTTTAACCCATTTTTTTCTTAACATATCTATCTCCATTTTAAGCTCCTGAACCGATCCTGGTTTATTACCGGCCGGTTCATCAGGTTTGCCGAGTACAATTGTCCCATCCGGTTTTACATCACGATTTACAGGTTTTGGCCTTTCAGTATATGTATCGAATACCCTTTTTATACCTGATAGCTCCTTAAACAGGCGTTCCTTTTGTACCTTATCGAGGTGCCTGTTTGCAATTTTTAGTAATTGTTCAAAAACCAGTTTCTGATTCCATATCCTTAAACGGTAAGCATCGTCATTGGCTTCTGATTTTACTGAGTTTAAGGCGAAATAAATACTTTCAACAAATGAACCTGCCGAAATTATAACATAACTACCCATATTTGCTGATTCATCCAGATGATCAAACATTAGAAGGTATGATTCAGTGTAAAGATTTTTTAATGAATCGTCGCGGTTAATATTTTTTATAAACCTGTCAGAAAAATTTTCAATATCCGATGGAAAAAGATTTAACTCTCTTCCCATTTCATCAATTATTCTGAAATAGTTTAAAACGGTACCGGTTTGCTTAAAGCTAAGGGCATAGGCCAAATCTGCGCTATATATTCCAAACCCCAGCTTTTTGTCATATGATGTATTGTAAATTTCAACGTTTTTTGGGTTATTTAATAAAAATGACTTGTAATACAGGCTGTTTTTATCAATATATTCCAATATTTCATCGGGGGAGGGGATGGGGTAAAATTCAACCACCAAACTGTCGGGATTTGCGTTTAATGATTTGGAAATTGGATTATTATTACCTGCAACTCCAATTAAGTGGGGAATGAACAAAATTATTGTTGCATAAAAGCGCCACCAGGCAAATAATTCAGACGAGTATTTAATTTGGGTTATCATGCTATACATTATTAATTTCGTTGTTTTCATTCATATTTAATTCAATACATAATTCAACTCCCAGTGGGTTTAAATTTCTTATTTTAATACCTCCAAAGTGGGCTTCTGCTATTATTTTGGCAAATTTTAACGATTGTTTATTTGTTGAAAACAGATCAAATAAAGCATCAATTTGCGACTCATCAATTCCATTACCCTTATCAGAGATAAAGATTTGTATTCCTGTAGGTTGTGAATTTACATCGATTTGAATCGTTGAGTTAAACGTATTTCTTTCAAGAAAAAAATCAATTGATACCAATAAACAAGTCATTAACAAACTGTTTTCGCCATAAATATAAACAGCATCCTGTTCATTAATCATTTCAAACCTTATTTGTTTACGTCTTATCTGATCATCAAGTTTCAATAAACTAAAGCCTATTAATTTTTGTACATCAAGTCGTTCAATTTTGAGCAATGCCCCTTTGGTTTGTAGTTGCGAAATTCTTAGGGCCGTATTTACGAAGGTTTCAACTTTAACAAGGGAGTTATCAATTCGGTCGATTAACTGGCCCACTTTTTTAGAATCAACCTTATATTTTATTACCTGAAAAATACCGGTAACTTCGTTTAATGCACCAACAACTTCATGGCCAATAAGGTCAAGGAACTGTTGTTTTGACTGTTCAATTTTCCTTAGCTCTGTATTAACCTGAACAAGGTTAATATTAGTTTGTTCCAGTTCTTTGTTTGTCTCAAAAAGTTTCTTTGTTTTTTCATTAACTAACGTTGATAACTTGTCGTTCAACTCCAAAAGAAGGCGCCTGTTTTGTCGTAATTCTATTTGATTTTTTAAACGGGCAAGAAGTTCTTTACTGTCAAAAGGCTTAATCAGATAATCGTCACCTCCCACTTCAAATCCCATAACCAGGCTTTCCCTGTCGGCTTTTGCAGTAACAAATATTATTGGTAATTCCTTGAATCTATTGTTTGACCTTATTGTTTTGCAAACTTCAAATCCATCCTCATCGGGCATCATCACATCGAGCAATAATAGGTCGAACGGCTCTGATTCAAGCCAGTTTAAACCTGAAGCCCCATTTAATGCAAATTCACTGTCATAACCGTTTTGGTTAAGTATTGATGCCAAAACCTGGATATTTTTAGGGTTGTCATCTATGATCAATATACGGCCGTTGGTTTCCATTTGTTTTTTTGCTTCAATTAACCTGGTAGGGCAATATTTTTTTAATTTCTTAATTTGTATTGGCCTAATTTACTTCAACCCCTAAGTAATTTTCAAAATCTGAAATAATTTGATTAAGTTCCTCCACATCGAAAGTTGTCAGGCATTTGTTTATTCTATTGTTTATTTCAATTAATACTTTATCATTAAACTGGTTACCAATGTTTTTTATTTTTTCACCAATTAAGGGTGCTTCTTTAAATGAGGGCCTTAATTTAAACCTGGCCCAGTCAGATTTTAGGGTATTAAGGCAGGCATTTTTGCATTCAATTGATATAGGGATAATATTGTTTTTTACTTTAACAAAGGGTATGCCATTCTTTTTTTTACCTGATTCAATTGGTTTATTAAGCCCTGATTTACTAAAAATGATTCGTTTTGGCAATACAACCCTGAAATAGCTTCCTTTACCCGGAATACTTTTTAGTTTTAAATCGCCATTCATTAACTCAACAAGTTTTTTAACAATGCCCAATCCAAGACCCGTACCACCATATCTGCGGTTGTCCTGATCTTCCTGCTGGGTAAAATCTTCAAATATTTTAACCTGGAAGCCAGGTTTAATGCCGATACCTGTATCAGCTACGGAAATTATCAGGTCTAAGTCGTTATCAGTTATGTTTTTCGCTTTAATTATCAATTTTATGTATCCTTTTTCTGTGAATTTAATTGCATTACCGATTAAATTTACTAAAATTTGTCTTAATTGAATTTCGTCAAGCAATAATGCATCTGGTAAATTTCCAGAAATTTCAACTCTGAATTCGATTCTTTTTTGTTCGGCTGACAATGATAAAAGTTTGTAAACTTCTTCTGCCAGATCAACAATATTTACAGGTTTTAATTTTAGCTCCATATTACCTGACTCAATTTTTGAATAATCGAGTACATCAGTTAATAAACCTACCAGTTTCACTCCATTGGTCTTTATGTTTTTTAGATAATCAAGTTGGACTGGATCGTTAATCCGGCTTATCAGGTATTCTGAAAACCCTATTATTGCATTTAACGGAGTCCTAATTTCATGGCTTATCCTGGCAATAAACCCGCTCTTGGCTTTATTGGCCAAAACCGCTTCTTCTTTTGACTTAACCAAATCTTCGTTAAGTCTCATCATATTGTTTATATCAATTGCAACTCCGGTTATTCTTTTTATTTCTCCTGTTTTTGATCTTCCAACAACCCTTCCGCTTACTTCGTACCAGTTATAGTCTTTTTTCTTGTTTTTTAAACGGATTGCACTTTTAAAGAACGATGAGTTACTGTTAAGGTGTTCATTGAAAGCCAGAACTACTTTTTCCAGGTCTTCAGGGTGTACAAGATTATCACTATGCCTAAAACTAATTTCATTAGGCAGGCCAAGGTTGAACAACAATTTGTCGGACCTGTTATCTATTATTATTTTATCATCTTCCGGAAAAATATTCCAAACCGCCATATTTGAAACGTCAAGAGCAAGTTCCAGTTGTTCCATATTGGAAACCAGTTTTACCTGTTCCTGAATGCGATTTACGGCCACACCAAATAAATTTGCAAGACTTTTTAAATGGATAAGGTCACTATTTGAGTAATCTCCTTCTTTTCCTGCAACATATAATAACCCTATATATTCTTCATGAAAGAAAATACCTGTCCATGCTGCATTATCAAAGGGTAAAAGTTTATTAAGCAGTATTCCGTCAATACCAAACAGGGACGTATTGTTTATGGTATCGCTAAATCCGGAACGGAAATCCTCTTTGTTTGGATTAAGGTTGTAATTGTGTTTTTTAATAAGTGATTCAACTTCAAATACCTGTTGTTGATAGTTTTCGGATGAGTCTGAATAAATTGATGAAACCAACTGGTTATTGGAGGGATCTTCATAAACAATGAAGCAATACATACTTTCTGATATCTCAAGTGCATATTGCCTAACCAAAAGGGCTACAGAACCCAAAGTGTTATGTAAGGAAAGTTCATGGCTTATTTCAGCCAGGCTTTCGTTAATTCTTGATTCCTTATATAATGTTTCCTGAATTCTGTTTTGTTCAGAGTTATCATAGCTAAAATAACAAACAAGCTGCTCATCTTTTAATACTGACATATTTACCACTACAGGGTATGTACTTCCTTCAGTGTTTATATGTTTTGATTCGAATCTGAATATGCCTTTATTAATAAGATTCCGGTAGTAATCAGTCCACCAATCATTTTCAATATTAGGGTTTATGTCTCTTATATTCAGATTGTTGTAGCTGTCTGGTTTTAAGCCTAAAGCGTTACAGGCATTTTTATTTGCATATTTAATAACTCCTGAGGGTTCAAGAAGTAGAACCTCAATTGGTGCATTTTCCAATGCGGGGTAACCAATTTCAAATCCTTCAATTGCTATTGGGTATTCTGGCTTAATTTTAAAAATTACAATTGCCCCCTGGAATTCAGGTCCCTGGTTAAAAATTGGGGAAAATTCGATTCTCAAATCCAATTTTGAACCTTCACCTGATTCGATGCTTCCCTCAATGTATTTTAACTTGTTACAATTACTAACAAATCCTTCCCAATTTTTATTTTCTCCAGATTGTATTTTTAAATGCGAAAGGGCGAGCAAATCACTGATTTTAATCCCTTCAACCAGTTTTTCCATTGGAAATCCAATTTCATCAGTAATTGCATTATTCCACCTTAAAACTTTGCAATTTTCATCAACCAAAATGATTCCATCATTATCTTTATCAATAAGTAATTTTACAAAAGATTCAAGTTTTAGGTAATTATTGTTTACAATTCCAGGTTTAAAATCACCATTGTCCTGAACCACTTTTGTGGTTACCATTGATTCGGGCCCCGGGCGGTCAGGGCCTGGTGTTTTATTTTTTTTAATAAGCTCTTCCTTATCTTTATAAACTGTGTGAATAGTTAAAATTATAAGTCCACTTTCAAATTCAATAAAACGGGCCGAGTAAATTATTCTCCAGCATTGTAATAAACCATCCGGATTCCGCATAATTACACCCGAATGGTTCTTGATTAGGCCGCGGGTTTCAACTACTTTATCCAATACCTCTGCAATTCTACAACAGGAACAATTTAATGATGATCCACATTTGCTCAGTTTATGAGCATTGTCGCAATCAAGTAATTGCCCAAAGGTTATTTTTCCTATAGTATCATTATTTACATCAAACAAATTTGCAGCCTCAGAATTAACAGCAATAACTATTTGATCCCTGTTCAATACCACTAATGGATGAACCACACTCTCAATCAATTTCTTAAGGGATCTCAGGTTTTCCATAAGTTAGTTGTTTATAATCCTATACCTTTCTACTAACGTAATAACTTAATTGTTCCACTTTTTGTCAATACTTTGTTTTCATAAGTTTTAACCATAACATGGTAACTATATGTTTCAACAGGCTGAATTTTTCCTTTGTAAGTGCCATCCCAACCTTTTAACAGCTCTTTTGACGAATAAACCTCCTGGCCCAAACGGTTATATATTTTAAATAATACTATTTCTTTAATTCCCCACCCATTTACAAATATTATATCATTTATTCCATCACCATTTGGAGTAAAGGCATTGGGTACATCAACAGAGTACTGTTTTAATATGTTTATTTTTAATGGATAATTTACTGTAAAACACCCGCTGGTATCAGTAACAGCTACCCGGTATAAGGTTGTTTCCATTGGTTGAATTGAAGGGTTAGGGCAATTTGTGCAGGTTAAATAGGTTGGTGGTGACCAGTTATAATTTGAAATTTCCGGATTTGTAATATCGATATTAAGGGTTTCCCCAATAATCAATGTAGTATCACGTAGTGGTACAAAGGGTATTTGCTGTACCGAAACCAAAATATTATCACTATTGGTACATTTGTTATAATCGGTAACAAAAACCTGGTATAGGGTAGTTTCATCAGGAGCAGCTATGGTATTTTGCTCATTAGGGGTAAAGAGTGTTTCAGGCGGCAGCCATTTATAATCTATTCCGCCTTCAGCAGTAAGTTGGGTAGTGGCCCCTAAGCAAATAACAACATCATTGCTTACGGTTATTTTTGGTAAAGGATGAACAGTAATTTGTTTAAATGTTGAAGTATCTCTACATCCAAGCTGGTTCATGGCAATAAGGCGCATATTATAGTTTCCAGGCAACGTGTATTGATATTGTGGGACCAGGTTACTTTGTGTTTCACCATTACCAAATTCCCATTTCCATGAAGTTGAATTAACCGACTCGTTTATAAGCTTTGGACCGAACGGAACACAGCCTTTATCAATATTTTCTTTAACCGAAAATCTGGCTCTAAGGTCAAAAACTGAAAGAGTGTCGATTAATGCCTTATTGCATGTATTATTGGCATCAGACCGTATAAACATTACAGGGTAAACAAATCCCGGCCTGGTATATTGATGAATTGTCTGTGAACCCGAACCGAAATGCCCATCCCCAAAATCCCACCTTATATCATAAACATTTTTCATGTTTTGTGCAGTAAAAATAACATCAGATTTTTGGCAAACAGTGTCAGGCAGGCTTATAGTTGCATATGGTCCGCCAATAGTTATAAACCCCGGTTTAACTATTGTATCGGTACAACCAAAGGTTGTTTTTGTAATTAACCTCACATCATGGTTACCGGGCCGGTTGTATATGAAAAATGGATTCCTTAATTCTGATATATTATTGTTTTCACCAAAATGCCACTGCCAGCTTGCCGGAAATTCATTTTCTGATTTATCACTGAACTGAACAATTAGCGGATAGCAATTAGAGTTTGTGACATCTGATTCAAAATTTGCTACCGGTAGTTTTTGAACCTGAATAAAATTATCTATTTTTTTTGTTGATTCGCAACCATGATTATCCTTTATTTTCAATGTTACCGAAAACTGACCTGGTTCATTAAATGCGAACAGAGGCTTTGGAATTGTTGATGTCCTGCCATCGCCCAATTCCCAATTATATTCTTTAATTGTACTTAAAGTATTTTCTGATAATGTGGTACTATCACCAATGCAAAGCTGGGTTTTTAATGCTTTAAAAGAAGCATCAGGAGAAATGGCTTTAATTAGCTGGTTTTTTGTTTTTTTTACCTTACAACCAACTTCATTGGTTATTTCGAGCGATACATTGAACTGACCGAAGTTGGTATAATCATGAGTTGGATTTTGGTTGGTTGATGTTTTAGAATCGCCAAAATTCCATAACCATTTTGAAATGGGTGAATCAGATTTTGATAAATCTGTAAATTCAAATGTTACCGGCATACATCCCAATTTGTAATTGGCATCAAAATCAGGTTCAGGGTTGTAAATTGTAATTTCTTTTGATAATTGGCTTTTACAACCATTAATATCCTGTACCACCAAGCTAACTGTGTTTAGCCCTTTTTTGATAAACTTATGAATTAAAGGCCCTTCGGTTAATATAGTTTTATTTTCTTCTTTAATATTCCATTGGTATTTACCTGTATTGCTGCCAACTGAGAAGGAAACAGCATCGGTTGACCCGGACCCATCAAGTGTGAGGTTACTGTTTAAACATGGGGTCCCTGCTGATACCTGGTAATCACTTTTTAAGTCGCGAATAAAAATTACTCTTTCAAATTCATAAGAGCACCCCGATGTACTGTTGGTAGCTGAAAGTTTTACCGTAAAATCGCCCGTTGCTGGATATGTATGGTTTATATTATTTTGGTTATTTATAAGTTGACTGCCATCACCCATATTCCAGATGTAATTTGTTGCCCCCTGAATATTTGCAATAAAAGCCCGGTTAAAAGGAGTGGCACAGTTAAAGGTGTTTTCGAAATTTACAATTGGTCCCCTGATATTTACAATATTGGTCTTTGTAACTGAACTGGAGCATCCATAGTTGAAAATTTTGAGGGTAACATCCATTGGCCCGGTTTTAATAAATTTATGAGGGGGAAATAACATCATACCTGTTGCCCCATCACCAAAATTCCATTCTGAATTAGTTATTAAAGATGCCTCAGGAGATGTTATGGTAAAATTCACCGGTTGTGATGCACAAACTTCATAATTTCCATCAAGGGTAAAGTCGGGAGATAAAGTTTGGCCGGCATTTATAAATTCAACCTTTTTATGAACACATCCCTTTAAAGTAGTAACAGTCAATTCAACCGGAATTTTCCCGGTTTGGTTTACATCAATGCTTACACTTGATCCTGAACCCTGGGGAATTGAATTATAACTCCACTCTATTCCAGTTATTTGATCAAATTGTGAATAATAGGTTGATTTATCGGTAAATGTTATGTTTTTTGGGATACAAACATTAAGCCCACTGGAATTTCCCCCACTTCCAGGGCTCATTTTTACATTGGGTAAATGAACTGTTACGCTGTTATTCTTTATTATTTTGTCGGTACATCCCCATTTACTTGTAACAATAAGAGTATCACTAAAAATGGCTTTATTGTTGGTTAATGGTATTGAAACAGAATAATTAACTTCAGGATTCCGGACAACAGAAACACTGCCGTTTCCAAACCTCCAGCTCCATTTTGTAGCATTAACAGATTTGTCGTGGTACGAGATTAGCTTAGGTAATTCGCAAATAAAGGAATCCTGGATACTAAAATTTGCTTTTACATATTCTACATTTATTTTTTTTGATGTACTATCCTTGCACAAACCATTTTTTGCAATTAACCAAATGGTGTAATCCCCGGGTTGTGAATAGGATTTATTTACATTAGTTAAGGTTGAGATTGTTTGGTCGCCTAACCGCCATTTGTAATTTGTTGCAAATTCACTACGGTTGGTTAATGTGAGATTTTTGTTTGGGCAAATTGTATCCTGCGATGAATTAAATTTTGCAATAGTTTTTACAACCTTTATCAGGTTGGGCCTGATAACCTGGTTAGCACAACCGTATTGGTCAGTTACTGTAAGTTTTACCGTATAATCACCCGGGTTTTGATATAGGTAAACCGGTGATGTTTGTGATGAGGTTGCCCCATTGCCGAATTCCCAAAATGAAGTTAAGGCAGTTTGTCCCTGTGAAACATTTGTAAATGTAGTTAACAGCTTTCCTGTGCATGAATAGGTTTCATTAACCCCAAATTGTGCAGCAGGTTTTAAAACATGTATTAACCGGCCCACTGAGAATGAATTTGAACAACCTCTGGAATTTGTAACTAAAAGGGTAACATCAAAATCTCCACCTGTATGGTAAGTTTTTATCGGGTTTTGGGACATAGACCCTGATCCGTCGCCAAAACTCCAAATATAGCTTAAAGACAACCCCCCCGGGTCGCTGGAAAGGTTATTGAAGGTTACATTAAATGGGGAACAACCAATTGTATCGCCAGTAAATTCAAATAATGCAACAGGATTTGAATAAACTTTAATAAAGTTTTCTTTTACAAAGGTTTCGGTAATACCTGCGTTAGTAACAGACAACGAAACGGTATAATTGCCAGGGGTTAAATATGAAGATTGGGGATTACGGGCCGTTGAAACATTTCCATTTCCAAAGTTCCATAAATATGTACTTCCGTCAACTGGTGTTGATTCATTTGAAAAAGCTACACTCATAGGCGAACAACCTGTAACAATATCGGCTGAGAATGCCACCTTAATTTGGGCAACAGTTTTGGTAACAGTGGCAAAAATGAAGAAGCAAAAAGTGAAACCAGGAACAATCCAATAGTGTATAACCCTGAAAAAATATGTTGAATTATAATCCGGGTTATGTTTCTCTTTTAATAATGTAGGTAATAAATTAGAGTTGCTTTTATTGATTTCCATACCCTTGCTTTTAATGCAATTTATGAAACCGATTGCTATAATAAAATATTTTGGGTAGATTTAGTTGTACTTTCTTTTTACATTGGATATGACAATAAGTTACATTAATAAATTTCAAAGAATTATTGTTTTGCAAATTTTATTATTTGTAACATACTTATTGCAATCTCAAACAATACATTTTTCACAGGCCTATGGAGCGCATATTACGCTTAACCCTGCAAATACCGGCAGGTTTAATGGTGACTGGCGGGCTGTGGGGATGTTTAGGAACCAGGGCGTCCAACTTGCCGATGAATACCAGACTACATATTTAAGTTTTGAAAAACCATTATATTTTAAAACAGAAAAGATAAATGCAGGGTTATTTTATAGCAGGGATAATTCGGCTGGGAGTACATTTCCGGTTGACAGGATAAATATATCGGCATCAACAACCATTTGGTTAACCCATAGTTCAAATTTGAGTGCCGGACTTCAGGGGGCTTTTGTTAATAAACAGATTAAATGGGATGGCATAAGCTTTCCGGAACAATATAACAGGAATACCGGGGGATTTGATCCCCTTATGCCAACCGGGGAGCTGCTTGAATCTACTAAAACAAACTATCTGGACCTTGGAATAGGATTACTATATTCTGCAAAAATGAATAATAGTGTAATTGGGGCAGGTTATTCATTACAACAATTAAACAGGCCAAAGGAGTCATTTTTCAACATTGAAAACATTTTGGCCATGAAACATATTTTTCATGGTAAAGCTGATATTGATTTTAAAACAAACCTGTTTTTAATACCCTCTTTTGTATATATAATCCAGGGAAATAACAATGCATTATTAACCGGGGCAAATTTGGGTTATAAACTTAAGGAATGGGAGGATGTTCCAAATTCGGTTATTGGTGGGGTTCATATTCGAAATATTGCCTTTTATAAAACCAGGTCATTAATTATTTCAAGCGGATTTACATGGCAGTATTATACGCTGATATTATCCTATGATACCCCTTTGGCTAATTCCGGGTCAAATGGGTTTAATAATTCTGCAATTGAAATAACCATGGGATTTAAATTGCCATCTACAGAGTTAAAACATAAAACAATTCCATGCGAAAGGTATTAATAATAGTTGTATCTTTTTTATTATTTGTCTGTGCCCAAATTATTAGTTATGCTCAGGATAAAATTAATAATTTGCACATTTTAAAAGATTGGCAGGTTAAGGGTATGGCCAAAAGTGCTATGAGGATGGGAGATGTTTATCAGGCAAGGGATTTTTTAAAAGAATGGAACAGAAGGGATCCCAAAAATACAAAAATTGCCCTTAAACTTGGATCTTATTATTTTAAAGCACGTGATTACGGAAATGCCGAAAAAATATTGGCAAAAATTGTGGCAGGGTATCCCGATTCATACCCGGAAGCAAAATTTTATTATGCCCAAATATTAAAAATTTATGGTGATTATGAGGGGGCATTGGTTCATTTACAGGCATTAAGAAGAAAGTACAGGAGGTTAGGTGGTACAGGATTGACCCGATTTAGACTTGATAATGAAATTGCCGGTTGCCAAAAGGGTATTGAATCCAGGGATATAATGGTTAAAACAGAAGTTTCATGGCTCAACAAGACAATTAATTCACCACATATTGAATTTGGTCCGGTATTGCTGGGTGAATCCACCTTTGTATATGGGTCGGCAAATCTGGATAGTACGGCCTATATTGATTTATCAGGGCCATATAAAGCACGAAGGAATTTTTACATGGCAAAACGAAATAATGAGGAGTGGACTGGAGGGCTAAAGCCTGAACCACCCTTTGAAAATTTTAATAATTTTGATACCGGACGCGGTGTTTTTTCAGGGGATAGAAAAAGGTTTTATTCCGTTCAATGCCATATGGACCAAAGCGGGGTTAATATTTGTCATTTGTTTGTATCAAAGTTAAATGAGGGCAAATGGGGCAAACCTGAAAAACTTGGGAAGAAAATTAATCACCCCAGATATAATTCAACCCAGCCTGCAATAGGTACATGTTTTAGTTCATCACTCGAGATAATCTATTTTGTATCAAACAGAAAGGGAGGGGCAGGTGGCCAGGATATTTGGTTTACTGTTTATGATAAAAGAACAGGTGAATATAAAAAAGCTGAAAATGCAGGAGCTTTTATAAATACTCAACAGGATGAAATTACACCTTTCTTTGACCTGCCTTCACATAAACTTTATTTTAGCTCAAATGGCTGGCCAACTATGGGAGGTTATGACATTTTTTATGCCAAAGGTGACATGACCACCTGGGAACCTCCGGTTAATATTGGCCTTCCGGTTAATTCATCCTACGATGACCTCAATTTTGTTCAGAACCATTCAGGTAAATTTGGAATATTTGCATCAAACCGTCCAGGTAGTTTATCTCTTTCCCACCAAGCATGTTGCGACGATTTGTATGTTTTTAATGAAACTGAGTCGCCTAGGGTTTTGGTTACGGGTAAACTTGTAAAAGAAGATGTTATTAAAGAATCGGGTAAATTTAAACCAATATCAGGAAATCAAAACGAAAATAAATTACTGGATGATTTATTACCTAACCAATTGGTTACTGTGCAAATGCTAAAAGACTCAACATCATCGGTTTTACTTCAGGAGATACAGACCAATAATAAAGGGGAATTTGAATTATGGGTTGAACCGGGGATGGATTTTTTTATAACAGTTGAAAACCCAGCTATTATAAACAAGAGATTTTCCTTTTCAACCAAACAATCCCTGAAGGCTCAGGTCCTTGATGTGAGTACAATTTCCTTAAAATCAATTTCCGAAGAATCAGTAATTATTGACAATATTTACTATCAGTTTGATCAGGTTGAATTGGCCATAAGTGCTAAACTCGCAATAGATACCACACTTTTATTGTTACTCACCACTTATCCTTCTATTAAAGTTGAAATTTCATCCCATACAGATAACCTTGGAGATGAAGGATATAATTTACGGCTTTCTGAAAAAAGGGCAAAAGAGGTGTTAACATATTTGGTTTCAAAAGGTATAAATGCCAACAGGCTGACGGCCAAAGGATACGGTGAAAAACAACCTATTAAAGAAAACCAAAAACCTGATGGTTCAGATAATCCCGAGGGCAGGGAACAAAACAGGAGAACAGAATTTAAAATCACAGGTATTTATGAAAACCAGTTTTAATGAAACGCCTGAGATATGAATATTTGAGTATTGTAATATTTGGAAACTTATTTTGTTGAATTTATAGTTGTTAATTCAATGTCGTTTGGTTAAGCTCTTTTACCCCTAAATCCCCTAAAGGGGACTTTACAAGATGCCCTGGA
>JBBIVA010000104.1:0-14423 GCA_037439945.1 Marinilabiliaceae bacterium | reverse complement strand
AGAAATTAATAGTCTTAAGTTATTGATTACATGCCTTCTATTTTGACAAATCGCTTTAGAAAAACTAAAAATTTGTAATCAGAAATGCTTACAAATTAAGTTTTTCTAAAGCAGCCTGTACCGACTATTCGGTAGGGTTAATCCCGGCTAAGTCATTAGTTCATTGCCTTTCTAATGACTAATCCGGGATAAATTATTAATGTTACGGAAAATTCGTCATAATAAAAACCAATTTAATTAAGATGTAAAGAAAACGATTGTACGAAACACTTTTCGAAAACATTGGTAAAAAATATGACAATGAAATTTTTACGCAGTGAACTGTTGGAGAATGTGATTTTATTGATGAATAAATTAAATTCAGCAAAAACCTTAAATTAATTGATATTGGTTATATTCGGACCGTCACTCCATTAAATTGGCTAAAAAAGCATATCGCTTCAGGTATTGACTTATCCGAATAACAAATCAGATGATAAATTAACAATCAATAACTTTGAAATGATTATTATAGCTGAAAAATGATTATGGAATGAAAAGTGCCGGTTATGCAAAATAACTATATTTGAAATTTGAATTTTATATCCTATAGAAAACCAGGATTACTATTCCAAAATTTTAATAACATTTCAAAAATCAGATTTTTAAGTAATAAACTGACTGAAGAACCTTGATTATTAAGTTTATTTGAAAAAAAATTAACTGCAATAAAAACATTTTAAATTGAAACTATCAGAAATTGGAGAATTTGGGTTCATAGACCGTTTTGCCCATAAATTTGAGGACCTGATTAATCCGCCAGCCATGGGAATTGGTGATGATTGTGCCATATTACCGGCTAATGAACTTTTTGATTTTGTAATAACAACCGATATGCTTGTTGAGGATGTTCATTTCGTCAGGTCAAAAATAACTCCTTTTAATTTAGGGCACAAAGCTTTGGCTGTTAACCTTAGTGATATTGCGGCAATGGGTGCAAAACCAATCGGCTCCTTCCTTTCAATAGGAATTCCTTCGAATGTAGAGGTTGAGTATCTTGATGAATTGATGGAAGGTTACCATCAATTAAGCGATATATATCACCTTCCGCTAATGGGTGGAGATACCACCAAGTCACCTGAAAAGCTAATTTTGAATATTTCAGTGATTGGTATGATTGGTAAAAACCGGTCACGTCTTCGCTCAATGGCTTGTACAGACGATATAATAGCTGTTACTGGTTACCTTGGAGATTCTGCCGCCGGTTTAAAAGTAATTCTCGATAATCAGGCATCCAATTACTTAACCGATTATTTGGTTCAATGCCATAATCGTCCCCATGCCGAGGTAAATGAGGGGCAATGGTTAGGTGCCCAAACCGGTGTTAATGCAATGATTGATATTTCCGATGGTATTGCATCTGATCTTAAACACATTCTTAAAGCGTCCAAAAAGGGAGGATATATAGATATAAATAAACTTCCTGTTTCAAGCCAACTTATTGAATATGCCGACATTAAAGGTTTAAATATTACTCAACTGGCCACCACTGGCGGTGAAGATTACAGGTTGTTATTAACTATTGAACCATCGAGTTTTGAGAATGTCTCAAACGGGTTTAACCAAAAATTCGGAAGACCTTTATTTCCCATTGGGCGTATTGTTGATGAAACCCCTGTTATAAAATATTTCAATAATGGAGAACCTGTCACGGCACCGGGTTCGGGATTTAATCATTTTGAGAAATAATTTTATTTTACTGATAAAAGTCTGGCACTAAAGTTATCAGACATCAATAAAATCAGATTCGTTGTCTTCAAATTTTGTAGTATATGCCACAATTGATGCAACCGTTGCATCACCCGAAACATTAACAACGGTCCGCACCATATCCAGGATACGGTCAACCGGAAGGATTATTGCAATCCAGGCAGGATTTAAACCTACCGAACTTAGTACAACCATCATCATTATTACACCTGCTCCCGGTATGGCCGCTGCCCCTATGCTTGCCAGGGTTGTTGTAAAAACAATTGTTAGTTGCTGTCCCATCGACAAATCCACCATATGCATCTGGGCGAGAAAAATAACAGCAACAGCCTGGTATAGGCTGGTACCATCCATATTTATTGTTGCTCCGATTGGAATTACAAAACTACTTATCCTTTTATCCACACCCAGATTCTTTTCAACACATTCAAGTGTTACAGGTAAAGTAGCGGCACTGCTGCTGGTTGAAAATGCGAGCATTTGGGCAGGACTTATCCCTTTCATAAATTTTATAAACGAAATATTCTTTGCCAGCAAAGAAATTAACAAAGGATAAGCGATAAAAGCAATAAGTAACAAACCCGCCAAAACTGAAACCGAATACCATGTTAATCCTTTAAAAAGTTCAATAACCCTGGCTGGGTTATCCCCCGCAATTTCACTAACCATACCTGCCATTAAGGCAAAAACAAAAAGAGGTGCGCCCCTCATTACCAAATCAACCATTTTTATAAATACCTCGGTAACAACCTCCATTAAGTCCTTAATTATTTTTGATTTTTCCTGAGGCACAAATAACACAGCAATTCCAAAAAACACTGCAAAAAATATTATCTGTATCATACTTTTGTTGTCCTGCAGGGCATAAAAAATATTTCCCGGAACAATATCCTCCAGGAAAGCAAGGGGCCCTTCCTCGGCTGCTTTATTAGCAATATCCAGCCTGGCCCTTACCTCTTCAACATCTTTATACCCCTGTCGTAGAATTACCTCATCCAAAATTGTATTGTAATCCGGATTTTTTATAAACCATTTCTCATCTTGGGGAGTAAGGCCTTCCGATTGCAACCATAATTCGTAACTTAACCTGTGCCCAAGTCTTACTTCATTGTCAAAAACCTTTCCAGGTTTAAAAATATTTGCTATTAGCAACCCTATCGATATGGCAAAAAAAGTTGTAAGCAAATAAATAGCCATGGTTTTTCCACCAAGCCTGCCCAGGTTAGCCGGTTTACCTAACTGAATAATTCCTCCAATTATTGAGAAAAAAACCAAGGGAACAGCTATAAGTTTTAATAAGTTTAAAAAAATACTTCCAAAAGGAGCTATCCATTGTGAAGTAAAATGCGACAACCCAAAATTACCGCTCGCTATAGCCCAAATAATTCCGGCAATTAAACCAATTATAATTTTCCAGTGTAAGGGTACTCTTCGCATTACCAAAAAGTTAGGATATTGTGTTATATGAATTGTTTACCAAGAGGGCATCTGCCAAAACCATAGCTGCCATTGCCTCAACAATTGGAACTGCCCTTGGAACAACGCATGGGTCATGCCTTCCACGGGCTTTCATAACAACTTCGTCGCCATAGGTATTAACTGTTTTCTGGTCTTTAAGGATTGTGGCCACTGGTTTAAAGGCAACGTTAAAATAAATATCCTCACCATTTGAAATTCCACCCTGAATACCACCCGATCGATTTGATCTTGACCTTACTTTTCCATTCTGAATAAAAAATTCATCGTTATGTTCTGATCCCCTCATTTTTACGCAATCAAAACCTGAACCATACTCAAATCCTTTTACTGCGTTAATACTCAGCATTGCATGAGCCAGTAAGGCATGTAATTTATCGAAAACAGGTTCTCCCAATCCTACCGGGCTATTTTTTATCACACACGTAATAATACCACCCACCGAGTCATGAGATTTTCTTATTTCATCAATATACTCAATCATTCTAACAGCGGTTTCGGCATCAGGACATCTTACAATATTGTTTTCTGATTGAAGAATATCGAGCTCACTATAGTGTTTCGCAAGTTTTATTTCACCAACCTGCGAGGTAAACCCATTAATAGTTACTCCAAACTTTTTAAGCATTAATTTGGCCACAGCTCCGGCCACCACTCTTGAAGCTGTTTCCCTGGCCGAAGATCTCCCCCCTCCCCTGTGGTCACGAATTCCATATTTTGTTTGATAAGTATAATCAGCGTGCGAAGGCCTGTATATTTCTTTCAAATTATCATAGTCGTCTGATTTTTGATCCTTATTCCAGATTATAAATGCCAGAGGGGTTCCGGTTGCAAAACCATTATAAACCCCCGAAAGAAATTCAACCCTATCCAATTCATCCCTTGGTGTGGTAATTTCAGATTGCCCGGGGCGCCGCCTGTTCAATTCGTTTTGAATAAAATCAATATCCAGATTCAATCCGGGCATTATACCATCAATTACACCACCAACCCCTTTGCCATGTGACTCTCCAAAAGAAGTTAATTTAAAAAGATTACCAAATGAATTTCCTGCCATGTAACAATTATCTTAATTTGTAGGCTTGTTTGTAAATAACTTTATAAGTAAAATTATGGTAAATGCCTGCTATTGCATTAATTTATTAATTTATTAATTTAATTCCTCCTAAATCTAATTTTTATCTATATTAAATCAAGGAGTTAAACCTACTCCCATTAAATAAAGGGTTTGTTATGTATTCTAAATTCAGGCCATTTATAAACCCAAATTACGCATTTGAAAATGCGTAATCGATAAAGTACTTGTAATCAATTCCAAAGATTTGGAATTGAAACAATCACTAAATCGGGATTATCCCAATTAAATCAAATAGTTCGGCTCATACTTCGCCTCATATTGATTAATTTGGGATAAACAAAAATACATTTTAAGGTTTTAAGAAACAAAAAAGGTGCCCCCACGGAACACCTTATTTTAATTTTAAGTATCATTTTTTTAATTAAGATCCGCAACCACAACTGCCTCCACATCCTTTAGGACTACAATTATCACCACAGGCATCCATAAGTTCATTTTCAGTGGCCTCACGTACAGACAATACCGAACCGGAAAAAAATAAATCATCACCTGCCAACGGATGGTTAAAATCCATTTTAACTATTTCGTCTGAAACTTCAAGAACAATTCCATTTAACCTGTTACCATGTGCATCCTGCATTGGGACAGAATTTCCAACCGTAAGCATTTCATCATCAATATTTCCATTAATTTCAAAAAGATTTTTTGGCAAATCAACTATTGCATCTGCATTTAAATCACCATATGCATCTTCGGATTTCAATTCAAAATTAAAACCCTCGCCGGCAGCCATTCCTTCAAGCTTTTTTTCAAACATTTCTAGCATCCTTCCGGTCCCAAACACAAACTCCAGTGGCGTATCAGCTCCTGTCTCTTCAATCAACTCGCCTTCTGCACCATTTAACCTTAGCTGGTATGTTAATGATACATATTTGTTTCTTGCAATTTTCATCTCATTTAAATTAAATTATTGTATTACAATAAAGGTAATACACATAAACAGTTTATTATTTTTATTATTCATTTAAAACTTACAAAGTAACTGAGAATTTTAATTTTTATCAAAAAAGAAATTGAAAAAAGCCTAAATAATTCAGAAAAATATGAAACACCCTTTAATACTAAATAATAATGATTTACGTTAAATAAATGTTCACTAACAACAAAGAATGAGAAATAATTGTTTCATCGCCCAAAGCTCACTTAACTTTTAACTCTTTATATTTACAAAAAATTAACCTTTTTGTTTTATTAAATAGCTAATAAATTTTTATAATTTCCTAAACCATATGAACAACAAGGTAATCATTATTACCGGAGCATCGTCTGGTATTGGTCTTGCATGTGCAAAAGAATTTGCCAAAAGCGGGGCTCATTTATCCCTCGGGGCCAGAAATATAGACGCCCTCGAACGTCTTAAATCAGAACTTATAACACGGGGCAACCAGGTTATTGTAACACAAACTGATGTGAGTATAGAGGAAGATTGCCGCAAACTAATTGACAATACCATTAAGCAATTTGGAAGAATAGATATTCTTATAAACAATGCAGGTATTTCAATGAGGGCTCTTTTTAAAGATGTTGAAATTGATGTTTTAAAACGGCTGATGGACGTTAATTTCTGGGGAACTGTTTATTGTACAAAGTATGCCATACCCTATCTTTTGGCATCAAAAGGCTCGGTTGTAGGAGTATCATCAATTGCAGGATTTATAGGTTTACCGGGTAGGGCCGGGTATTCTGCATCAAAATTTGCCATGCATGGATTTTTGGAAACTATCAGAACAGAAAATTTAAAAAAGGGTCTTCATGTACTAATTGCCGCACCCGGGTTTACCAATTCAAATGTAAGAAAATCAGCCCTTACAGCTAACGGTAAACAACAAGGTGAAACCCCTAGAGCCGAGGAAAAAATGATGTCTGCTGAAGAGGTTGCCTGGCATCTTAAAAGGGCTATAAAACAACGTAAACGAACTCTGATTTTAACTTTTGTTGAAGGGAAATTAACAGTGTTTCTTCATAAATGGGTTCCAGCATTAGTTGATAAACTTGCTTACAACCATATGTCTAAAGAACCTGATTCCCCGTTTAATTAACAAAGGTAATATGATAAATAATTCGGCCACTTTCAGGGTTCGCTACGGTGAAACAGATCAAATGGGAATTGTTAACAACGCTGTTTACCCAACATGGTTTGAAGTTGGGCGTACAGAACTTTTTCGGGAGTTAAATTTTTCTTACGCGGAAATTGAAAAAAACGGCACTATGCTTCCCCTGGCAGAATTGCAGGTAAAATATCACTCTCCGGCATATTATGAGGATATTTTAACATGTATAACCACAGTTAAGCAGATGCCTACCTCAAAAATTATTTTTGAATATGAAATACTAAATGAAAACGGTAAAATAATAGCAACAGGAG
Organism: Marinilabiliaceae bacterium; assembly: GCA_037439945.1. Taxonomy (GTDB): domain Bacteria; phylum Bacteroidota; class Bacteroidia; order Bacteroidales; family Marinilabiliaceae; genus CALEUX01. The sequence continues at coordinate 7,695 of JBBIVA010000104.1, read as the reverse complement.
TTACAATTCATGCCTTTATAGATGCAAAAACAAGACGTGTAATAAAAATACCTGACTATATAAAAATAAAACTTGCCCCTTTGTTTGAAAGTAATTAACCAAAAAACATTCACTTTTGGTACTACATTATTGGTTAAATATTATAATATTATGGAACTAGCATGATTCGCAATACACTACATGTCCCAACTTTTCGGGTAAAACGGATGAATTGAAAATCGGCAAAGCCAAAATTCATCACGCGAGTTCCCCCTATTTATCAAGAAAGGCAATACTACATTTAAAATAAATTTTGTCCGAATCAAATTATTTCCTTACTAAGTAATACTATCATAACAATAACAACAAAAACAATAATTACGGTCCCAGCTATTTTATTTATCCAGTAAAGGCGCCGTAAATTTAAGGCAGATCTGAATAGTGATACTATTGAAACTAAAGTTAACCACCATAATGATGCACCGGCAAAAACACCTCCTATTAATATTAATTGAGAAACAATACCCATATTTGGATTAACAGCCCTAAAACTGGCAAAAAAAGCAATAAACAAAAAAACGGCCAGAGGATTTGAGATTGTTATCAGAAAGGTTGATACAAAATCATGTATAAGGGTGCTTTTTTTATGTCTCTGCCTTCTAAGCTGAACGGCAGGGTTGGACCTGAAAATATGAACCCCAAGTAATATAAGAATAATTGATCCAAATATTTGCAGCCAAAAAAACTGCTCCTCTATAAAGGCTACTACATAAGACAGACTAAACCCTGCAATAATAGCATACAAAGCATCTGAAAACGCAGCGCCTAAACCGGATATAAAACCCGACAATTTCCCCCGCTGAAGGGTTCGCTGAATACAAATTACGCCAATAGGCCCCAGGGGCACTGATGCTGAGAAACCAATTATAACCCCATCATAGATACTACTTAAATTCATTCAGCAAATATCATAAAAATTGACGGTTTTTAAAAAAAATCCAGCCGGGGAAAATCTAATCAACAGGAATAATTTTATTATTTCTACTTTGACACATTCTGTTATGACAACCACAGAATCTCAATTATCAACAATATTACGCTTACTGTTCGATTATTTATCCATTTCGACGACTGCCTTTTTTATTCCTCCTTGAGAGTCTTCTGAGCAATTTTCCGTAACAGAAAACATTCCAAATGAATATGGTCAATATATCCTCCAACTCTCAACGGATAACATTCTAAAGCCTTGCAAATACCTCCTATATACTCAAAAAGTTATTCTTTGATGTTGTCATCAATAAAGTTTTGACGATCCTTAGCGCTAAAACTATATGGACATATACTTTTGAAAGAGATTGTGCCATATTTTTATGCTGCCTGCGCCCTTTCAGGGCATATTTTGATTTAAATACATTTTATAGGGCGTTGCCCTTTGCTGATGTTGTAGCCCTGTTGGGGGCATACTATCTACAATCTGCTATTAAGCATAATTGTTTTCCGAAGAAACCTTAAAAATATCGTAATCTGTTAAAATAGAACTATATAGTTATAACAGTTTTATGAAAAGTTCGATTTCTTAAATCCGGCATATCATTTTTAAAATTAATAAATTACTAAAAAAAGATTATCGTTTCGGGAAAAATTGATTTTTTTTACTGAAATTTTAGCAATTTGCATTAATTTAACACAAAATTAACATAGGCTTAACTAAGCAGAAACATTAAGCTTTTTTTAAGGTAGTATGTTTGTGCGCGAAAAATTGAACCTTTTTATGGATAATATTTATTTGATTTTTGTTTTTGTACTGTTTCTTTTAGCAATTTCCGACCTTGTAGTTGGTGTTAGTAATGATGCAGTAAACTTTCTTAATTCTGCAATTGGAGCAAAAGCTGCATCGTTTAAGGTAATAATGGGTATTGCTGCTCTAGGGGTTTTTATTGGTGCTACCTTTTCAAGTGGGATGATGGAGGTAGCAAGGAAAAGCCTTTTTAACCCTGAGTATTTCTATTTTCAGGAAATAATGATCATATTTCTGGCAGTAATGATTACAGATGTAATACTGCTCGATTTATTTAACACCTTCGGTTTGCCAACATCAACTACAGTATCAATAGTATTTGAATTGCTTGGGGCTGCTGTTGGGGTTTCAATAATAAAAACCATGAATAATCCTGAGGTGCCTATGAGTGAATATATAAACTCAGCCAAAGCACTAACAATTATATCAGGTATTTTAATTTCGGTGGTTGTGGCATTTTCGACTGGAGCATTGGTTCAGTACTTTACAAGAATTGTTTTTTCGTTCAATTTTGCAAAACGGATGAAATATCTTGGTTCAATCTGGGGAGGTGTAGCAATTTCAGCAATAACATATTTTATTCTTGTAAAAGGAGCGGATGGGGCATCTTTTATGTCAAAAGAAAATCAATTATGGATAAAATCACATAGCCAGGAAATTATTTTAGTGAGTTTTATTGTCTGGACTGTATTATTGCAATTATTATCCTGGTTATTTAAAGTAAATGTACTTAAAATAGTTGTCCTTGCAGGTACTTTTGCCCTTGCAATGGCATTTGCCGGTAACGATCTTGTAAATTTTATTGGAGTACCCCTTGCTGGTTTCGATTCTTTTAAAACCCTTATTAATACACCAGGGGCCACCCCCGGCGGACTTCTTATGGGTTCTCTGGCAGGCCCTGTTAAAACCGAAACCTATATGCTTTTATTAGCAGGTTTGGTTATGGTAATTACACTATATACCTCAAAAAAAGCTAAAAGGGTTATTAAAACTGAGGTTGATCTTAGCCGGCAACAGGAGGGCGACGAAAGGTTTGGATCTTCATACCTTGCAAGATCAATTGTTCGTGGTTCAATAGCTGTATCAAATTCATTAGGCTACCTTGTTCCCCGGGTTATTAAAGACCGGGTTGCCAAGCAGTTTGATAATAGCCTTAATGAAAATGACCGACGCTCAAAGGTTAAGGATGCACCTGCATTTGATATGTTGCGTGCTTCGGTTAACCTTGTGGTTTCAAGTATTCTGATTTCAAGTGCAACTTCACTTAAACTGCCACTTTCAACCACATATGTAACCTTTATGGTGGCAATGGGTAGTTCATTATCAGATGGTGCATGGGACCGTGACAGCGCGGTTTACAGGGTTACTGGTGTGCTCTCGGTAGTTGGAGGTTGGTTCTTTACAGCCTTTTCAGCATTTACTGTTGCATTTCTAATGGCTTTATTTATTTTATGGGCAGGTACATGGGTGGTATTCGTGTTAATTATACTGGCAGTGTTTATACTGGTTAAAACTCATTTATTTGCTAAAAAAGATATTCAGGAAAAAAAGAAAAGTGCTGAATATGAATTTGAAGAAATTGATGGTGAGATTGTATCTGATAAAATTTTACAAAAATGTAAATTTGATGTGTCCGGCGTATTGCGCAAGGTATCTGAACTTTATTCAATTTCGCTCGTGTCGTTTGAAGCCGAAGACCGTAAACGCCTCAAGGATGCGTTAAAAGATGTTGCCGCGCTTAACAAGCATACAAAAAAAATGAAATCCAATATTTACATTACGGTTAAAAAACTTAAGGAAGAAAGTATTGATTCAGGGTTTTATTATGTTCAGGTACTTGATTATTTACGTGAAACGGCTCACTGCTTAACCTATATTACCAAACCTTTTTATGAACATCTTGACAATAACCATAAGCTGTTTTCAGATGATCAGTTTAAAGATATTAATAACCTGCAGGTTACGGTTAAAGATATAATTGGCAGATCAGTACATGCAATTGAAAATAATAATTACGATAATGTTAATCAAATAATTGAAGAGCAAGGAAAAATCCTTGACCAATTAAGGTTATTACGTAAAAAGCAACTTAAACGTATTAAAAAGGAAAAGGCAGGTACTAAGATAAGCATGCTTTATCTGGGTATTTTACATGAAACTCAAAACATGATGCTTCATTTAATTAACCTTGTTAAGGCCCAGCGTGATTTTGCAGCCTTCCTTAAACAATAGTAATTTAAGGAAAAAGTATATTAATGTTTAAATTGTAAAAAATGATGCGTTATTTATTATTAATTGGATTGTATTTTTTTACCCAGATTAGTTTTGCTCAACAAAACGTACAAAAAACTGAAGAAACAGGGGTAGTTTCAGGTCGTATATTCTCTGAATTTTTTACTGCCCTTTCAGGTGATAATAAAAATACAGGATTTGAAGTTAAAAGGGCATATTTTGGGTATCTCAAAAAACTTGAACATGGTTTTTCAGCCGAAGTTAAAATTGACATAGGGTCACCAAATGATGTTTCTGGTTCTTCATCATTAAAAAGGCGGTTTGGATATTTCAGAACGGCTGCTCTTTATTATGATTACCAGAAATGGAGATTTGAATTTGGAATGATTGAAACAGCCCAGTTTAAAATTTCTGAGGGAGCCTGGGGCAAAAGGTATATTTTCAAAACTTTTCAGGACGAGTACAAATTTGGACCAAGTGCCGATCTTGGGTTTAAAGCTTTTTATAAAACCGGAAAGTTTGATTTTGATGCAGGAATATACAATGGTGAAGGATTCTCAGTAATTCAAAATGATAAAGCCTTTAAAGGTGCCATTGGCATAACTGCCCAGCCTTTAAAAGGTACCACCTTAAGGCTTTACGGCGATATTTCGAATAAAAGGGCAAATCAAAAAACTATTGGTTTTTTTGCAGGCCAGAAAATTGACAAATTATCAATTGGTGCAGAGTATAACCACATGTATAATGTAAATTTTGTTGATAATCAGGAACGTTTCGGTTATTCTCTTTTCGGAAGATATGATTTAAATAAATGGTTCAATATTTTTTGCCGATATGATAATGTTGAATCCAATAGGGTTAATAATTCACCTGACCAATGGTCACTTTCTTCAGATGGGAGTGCTATTATAACCGGTGTTGAGGTAAGACCTGTTAAAAGTGTAAAATTTGCAGCAAACTATCGGGACTGGAATTCAGCAAACCCTGCAGTAGATAATTATTCTGCTTTATATTTTAATGTGGAAGTAACATTTTAGGTAGTCTAAACCCGTAAATTGTAAATAAAAAAAAAAGAGGATGCCATGGCACCCTTTTTTTTATTTTTATTATCGGGTAATCAGGTTAATATCGTCCATTAACCTATCCCTGTATGACTTTCCGATAGGAATAACCTTGTTACCCGTTTCAGTTTTTATTATAACTGAATTATCTTCAATGACTTTAATCTTCTCAGAATTAACAATAAAAGAACGGTGAATACGCAAAAACCTGTCGGAAGGCATTTTATCGGTAATGGCCTTCATTGTAAAATGTATTGTATACTTTTCTTTGAAGGTATTAACTACAACGTAATTCTCAAGGGCCTCAATCCAAAGTATATCATCAAACTTCACCCTAACAAGTGATGAGTTGTTTTTAATAAATATCTCTGTACTTTGTTTAACCGGATTTTCTTTTTTATCAAACCTTTCCCTGGCCCTGGTTAAAGCTTTAATAAACCTTCCATATTGTACTGGTTTAAGCAAATAATCAGTAACATCATACTCGTATGACTCAAGGGCATATTTCTCTTGTGATGAATATATAATTACCTGAGGAATAATATTTAATGCTTTAAGGAACTCAATTCCCGACATTTCTGGCATTTCTATATCGAGGAAAATAAGGTGAACAGGCTCATTTACAGATTGATTAAGCATATTAATGGCCTCAACCGCACTTGAAAATGCCCCTAACAAAGCTAAACCTTCGGTACGTTCAACAAACTCCTCTATTATTTTTATAGATAATTTATCATCATCAACAATAATGCAATTCATAAATCTGGTTTTTTTTCAAAAATAGAAAAATAAAAAGCAACGTAGTGGTGAATGTACACTTTTTTTATACTAAATGTAAAAAAATATAGATAAAAAATCACCTGAGTTCCGCGCTATTTGGAGCTTAAAAATTTTAAAACACAACTAATCAGCGACATAAGTTGATTTTTGTTGTTGATTTGGGTGTCCCAATCGTATATTTACACCATGTTTGTGAGAAAAAAGAAAAATAAAAGTGGTGTTGTAAGTATACAAATCATAGATAAAAGCTTGGGAAAGTACAAAATGGTTAAAACCATTGGGAGTTATTCCAACGTAACTGAAATTGATTTGCTTTACCAACAAGGCTTGGATTACATCCAACATTATAATGGACAGCAGACTTTTGATTTTGCTTGTCAGGACTTCAAAGACACCGTTAAACAAAGCATTCGTAACATATCAATTGAAGGGATTCATCTATTACTTGGCAAAATTTATTCAGAAATTGGTTTTGATAGGGTATGTAATGATTTGCTAAAGCAATTGGTTCTGATGCGTTTATCACACCCAGCCAGCAAGCTGAAAACCACTCAATACTTACACCGTTATTTTTCTATTGATATAAAGGAAGACCGGATTTACAGGTATCTGGACAAGATTTATTCTGGCCATAAGAATACGCTCCAGAAAATAAGTTATAACCATACCAAGAAAATACTTGGAGGTATTATCAGTATTGTTTTTTATGATGTCACAACCATCTATTTTCAGATTGACAACGAAGATGAAATAAGAAAGCGAGGTTTTTCCAAAGAAGGAAAACACCAAAACCCCCAAATTGTATTGGGACTTCTTGTAGGCATAGAAGGGTATCCTCTGGAATACGAGATTCATGAAGGGAACAAGTTCGAAGGACACACAATGCTTCCTATAATTGACTCTTTTAAATACAAATATGACCTTGATAAGCTAATTGTTATTGCTGACTCTGGATTACTATCAACGGCCAATGTTAAAGAACTGCAAGACAAAGGCTATGAGTTTATTCTCGGAGCACGTATTAAAAACGAAAGCGAGACGGTTAAACAAAAGATACTTGCTCAAAAATTGGAAGATAAAACCAGCACAGTCATCTTAAGGGAAGATGGGACAAAGCTAATTTTGGGATACACAGAAAGAAGAGCGAAAAAGGATAAGTACAATAGAGAAAAGGGGCTGATGAAGCTGGAACAAAAAATCAGAACCGGAAAATTAACTAAATCTTCAATAAACAACCGAGGATACAATAAGTATTTAAAACTAGACGGCAATGTCACAATTGAGATTGATTACGACAAATTTAATAAAGATGTTGCTTGGGATGGATTGAAAGGTTATCTGACCAACACTTCTTTGTCTAAAGAAGAAATAATTTACAATTATGGTCAACTATGGAAAATTGAAAAAGCCTTCAGAATATCAAAACATGATTTAAAAATTAGGCCAATTTACCACAGACTACAAAAAAGAATCGAATCTCACATTACAATCAATTTTGTAGCATACAAGGTACAAAGAGCTTGAGAGGCAACTTAAGCTAAAAACAGAGAATATGAGCCCTGAAAGAGCTATTGACATTGCTAAAACCATTTATTCCATTCAAATTAGTGACCCGACAAATGGACAGACATTCAAGGAAACTCTTCTCCTAAATGAAGAGCAAAAATACTTGGCACAGCTATTTGGTATTTAAATTGGGTGTCCCAGCGCGGAACTCAGGAAAAAGCAACGTAGTGGTGAATGTACACTTTTTTTATACTAAATGTAAAAAAATATAGATAAAAAATCAGGGTCGTTTACTTAAGCTATAATGGTTTGTAATTCATATAGTAGAGTCTTTTTGGC
>JBBIVA010000103.1:0-14525 GCA_037439945.1 Marinilabiliaceae bacterium | reverse complement strand
AGCTTTCTGACAAACATACTGAAAATTTTGCAACACCCAAATTTAAAAAACAATAATTGATTTACAGGTAGTTAGGTGGGTGTTGCAGAAAAGTGCGGAAAACAAGAAAGTGTTCCATCGTGGAAATTTTACAATTCTTCCATACCGAGAAAACATAATCATTTGTTCGATATTTATTACTAAGCCACGTTGAAAGGATGTATTTGGCATTTGATGCCTCTAAGCCATTATTCAATAAAATCTCTTCCTCCTCTGTCCAAGAGTCAAAATAGTCCACATGACGACCTAAATATGGAGGGTCAGAATACACTAAATCTGATTGATTAATTTCCTTTAACGTATCCTTAAAATCCTGATTAACGAACGTGTAATTTCCTGAATCAATTATTTGAGAAATATAACCAACTTGATTTGAAATCTTTGTAACTAAGGCTTGTGCGAATCTGTTAGGTTTTCTGCAAAAAGGCACATTAAATCCGCCTTTTTTGTTAAATCGCATCATTCCATTAAAACAAGAACGACTTAAAAATAAAAAGTCAAGTGGATTTCCAGTTTTATTAAACCTATCACGAACTTCATAGTAATATTCTCCGTCAGAGTTTAGTAATTTTAAACCCTCATCAGTTAAATGCTTATTAACCAATCTGCTTGTAATTTCCTTGTTTTGTAAAGCTTTATAGAAATTTATTAAATGGGGATTACTATCACACATTAATGCGTTTTTGGGTCTAATGTTAAACGCAACAACTCCTGTCCCCATGAAAGGCTCTACCCATCTTTCATATTTTATCCCATTTACATTAGAGCTTATCCAATCAACAAGTTTTGTTTTAATCCCTTGTGATTTTATTGGAGGAACAAATATTATTTTCATTATTTTGTCCTCCTTTTTGCTCCTTTTGAAACAACTTTATCAAATAAATCTGTTCTTCCCTTAAATTCAAAAAAATCCAAAATGTTGGTAATTTTAACAGACTTACCTTCTTTAATCATGGTTGCACTTCCATAATTCATCCAGTATTCATCGAACCAATTTTCGCCAAGCTTACTGAATACGCCGTTACCTGACTTTAAATCATCAATGTCGTTTATTGAACCAATATTAGCAGTATTGCCCGAACCCTGTCTGTCGCTAGCTATTTTCCATTTTGGTGCAGCAAAAAAATCAAAATCTTTAATTACAGATGTTATTGATTTTAAATTTTCAAGTTTAGTTACTTTTCTATCAGTTATTGGGTCTTGTTTATCTCCGTATTGCTCTTGAATTTCATTAACTTGATAAATCTCTGTTTCAGCCAAATCATTATCAAAATCTGCTCTTGTATAGATTATTCCTAAACAATAATGACCAACATATTGATTGTATGGAAATTGAATGTTTTTATCCTTATCTCTTTCTTTAAAATATGCACCATGACTTCCAAGAGTAAAACCAGCAGTAGAATTATTCCTCCTAAATGTTGTTTTTAAGTCAAGTGCAAACTTTACTTTATCGTTCTGCTTATGAACAAAGGTTAAGTCTGGATACCAATTTTGATGTTCTGCTAAAATTATCTTGTAGCCAATATTTTCAGCAAATCGCAAAATCTCAGGGAAAATATGAATTTCAAGTATTTTTGAAACAATTTTGGTGTCTGATGAAATTGTGTATATGTTTTTGTATATATCAATAAATCCTTTTATTGTCCAATCACCAGTATCGGTCGATACATATTTCTTCAATTCATCAACAAACACTGTTAATCCTTTTTCAAATTCTGCTCTATAATTTTTCCATTACAATTTTACTTTTTTGCAAAGATAATCAATTATTCACGATGTCGCTTCCGCTTGGTTTTCTGCAATTGCGGCCAACGGATGGCGGTATGGTTAGTTGCCGATTTCGAAGCACTTCCCTATCAAGTTACAACAACCTTTGATACGAGCTGTGTCGCTCGAATACGCACTGCACCGGCAATTAACTATACCGCGTGTTGGCAACTGGTGTTCATTCATAAACATCTGTATGTCTTTTATTTAGCTTTTATTTTCTTGTCATTTTCAATCAGCACCAACTTATCCACGAAGCACAAATTTATTTTGTTTTTTGAGCGTGGGCAATCCTAAAACCGACCTGAAAGGCGGTTACTCGGGCTGGAGAGGCGTAAGCTCTTTTGCAAGCCTTTGGTTTGAGCGTTGGCTCGTGTGGGCTTGCAAATGTGCTTACGACTGTGGTTGCTGGCACAATTCAATGTTTACAAGTTTTTCTCTATTCTCTTTTATTTCTTTTTGTTTCTCGACTGTACAATAATTTACTAAAGCATTTGCAACGTGCCACATCAAAACTGGTGGAACTGCATTTCCAATAGCTCTATATTGTCTGTTTTCAGAAACAATATCTAACTTGAATGATTCAGGGAATGATTGAATATTTGCAGCTTCTCTAGGTGTAAATCTTCTGTATTTTCCGTCAACCATTAAAACGGGGTCAGTACCGTTCAGACTTACTTTTGCCAAATGCGAGCTTATGGTGTTACAAGGTTGCTCTAAGTCTTGAACTCTTCCTTTGTTCATTTTCTCACGAACACGAAGCATGCCATCAACTGCTTTTTGACTGAAAAACCATTTATCGTCTTTGTCAGCTTGTGAGTCTATTACTTGTTTTAGTTTAACCTTTGAGCCGTTTAATGAGATAGGTTGAGGAAACCTAAAATTGAAATAATCCTCAAACTCTCGAAACCCCACAATAAAAACTCTCTCCCTCTTTTGTGGAACACCAAATTCTGAAGCATTAAGCAATTTGTAATGAATGTGATACCCTGCATTTTTAAACTCGTTTACAATCATTGGGAATGCCTTTCCTTTGTTGGCAGATAAAAGACCTTTCACATTTTCTCCAATGAAAAAGCGAGGTTGCTTTTCTTTCAAAACATTCACCATTTCAAAAAATAGTTTTCCTCTATCGTCTTTGTATCCAAGTCGTGGCGGATTTTGTGCACTTATCGAAAAAGATTGACAAGGAAAACCACCCAATAAAATATCGTGGTCGGGAATTTTACTCGGTTCAATATCTCTAACATCTTTAGTTTCACATTTATGCTCAAAATTGCTGTTGTAGATAGCGGTTGCATAACTGTCATTATCGGCTGCATAAACAACTTCAAAAGGCAATTCCTCAAAATGCTTTCCAAGGAAATTAAAGTCTCCTTGAATTCCTAAATCCATTCCTCCGCATCCGCAGAATAATGAAGTTACTTTTAGTTTCTTATTTCTAATAGCTTTTCCCATTGCCCAGACGTTTTAGAAAATTCAACCACTAAATTTTTATCTATTTTCAAATTCCCTTTTTCGTATTGCTTAACAGGGTTTTGAATAACGAAAATATTTTTTGAGCCTTCATTTACAACCAAATAATAAATGAAATAATTATCGCCAATCGTTTCGGCTGTGTCCCACTCATTTGGAGTTAGTTTGAAACGATTATTAGTAATTGCTTTACGTGATTTTGTAGTTTTTACTTCTATATAGCGTTTCTTCTTTTCCACTTCAACGCTTTGAATATCGTAACCAACTCCAAGAGGAGTAGGGATTTTATTAATCAAATGTTGTCTGTTTGTTTTGTCTTTGGTTCTCAAATATTCGTGAGCCAAAATCAAACTCTCACCATAATCTCCAATGATTTTTGTCGGCACTTTCTTGTCGCCAGTCATTCGAGAATAATATTCTTGAATTAAAGCCGAAATACTTTCTTGTTCAGCTTGGTCAAGATGTGGAGCAAATGCTTCAATGCCATCAAACTGATTTACAAATGCAAACCAATTTTCCTCAACTACTGCAATCTCAGGATTTGTAATATCTTTTTGTTTGTAGAATTTATCGTATTGATTGAACCAAACAGCCTTATTCAAATGAAAATTGATTGCCTCTTTGTTTTCATCATTAAGATAGTAGTAATAACCCGTTCCTTTGTGTTGCAAAAGGTTTGCTAAAACCATATAATCCAAAATATCACCTGCATATCTGCAAACATCCCCTTTCGAGGGATATGCTCCTGTTTTTTCGTTTCTTAATTGGTCATAATGATGGTCGTATTCAATTTTATCCGCTCTATGTTTGAGAATCATTTTTGCAACATCTTTTGGATGTTTTCCGTCTCGTGTAACTCTCAAATCAAAGTAAGCACATTGGGTTAATTCCTCTGCTGTAAGGCTAAATGGTTTTCCTGTGAGTTTTTCCCCCTCAATTAATAGCTGCAATATGAAGTAGCAAGGTTTAAATTTTACACCTGCTTCAATTTGCTTGATAATGTTGTGGGATTTAATATGTCCGCCAGGATATTGGAATGAGTAAAGGAAATAATTAAAAAACTCGTCCAAATATTGATTGTTGGCAAGTCTGATTGCCATTTTGCTTGGTTGAAGATGTTTGTCTTTTTCTTGAATAAAAGCAAACAAAGCAGAAATTTCAGTTCTCCAATTATCAATAGTTTTTTGAGTTGATGAAGCATTCTTCTTGAAGCCAAAAAGCACTTTGTTTAATTCGTCATTAAATTCCCTTTCGGGTAAAACTTCCATTTCCGAAATTGAAGTCGCAACATAAAGCAATACTTCTTCAACATCATTTTTAAAACGAGGTCTTACGTGATGCAAACGAAAAAAGTATTCGTCAGGAATTTTATATTTCTGTTGTTTACTCATAAATATTTTTTCAATGATTTAGCCAACACCTCCGCTAATAGGGGTGGAACTGCATTTCCAACTTGCTTATATTGACTTGTTTTGCTTCCTAAGAAAATGAAAGTGTCAGGAAATGATTGAATCCTTGCACTTTCTCTAACTGTTGGCACACGATTAAATTTGTAATGAAAATGGTGCCTGTGTCCAGTGTCTATCGTGAAGCTTGGTTTATTACTATTTAGTCTTGTCCAAGCAATATTTACATTTCTTGTTTTGTGTAAATGCTCGGGCAAATTTTTATAATTACCACCATCAGGAACCATAGAAATTATTTCAATTGTTTGGTCGTTATGTTTTGTGATTTCGTGATTGTACAACCCTTTTGAGCCTTTACGAATTTTTTCTTGAAATTCCGATTTAGTTTTTAATGGATATTTTGCACCATCTGCAATTGATTGCTCAGGTAAATCAGAAATGGCTTCGCTTGATGAAACAAATCCAGAATTTTTAATCTCAGGGAATTTAAAAACTTGCTTTCCTTTTGTTCCAATAAAAAAAGCTCTTCTTCTATTTTGTGGCACACCAAATTCAGAAGCTAAAAGTACTTTGTAAACTACATTGTAACCCAATTTTTCAAAATCTTCAATAATGTTGTCTTTGACAACACCTTTGCCCATTGAAACAATATTTGGAACGTTTTCCATCAGGAAAGCTTTAGGCTTGTAAAACTCAACAAAACTTACAAATGATTTATAGAGCTTGTTTCTTTCATCATCTACAATTCTTTTTCCTGCAATAGAAAAACCTTGACAAGGTGGTCCACCAATGATGATGTCAGCTTTATTTATTCCTGTCTTTCTGCTTATTTCTTTTGGTGTTTCGTTAAAAAGGTCTGCTACTAAACCTTTTGAGCCTTTGTGATTGTGTTCAAAGGTTTTTATGGCATCTTGCCAATGGTCAATACCAAGTACAACATCATAACCAGCCTCAATAAAGCCATACGAAAGCCCTCCGCAACCGCAAAATAAATCTATAACTGTCGGTTTTACTTTACTCATTCGTGTTAAACTTTATTTCACCTTGTTTTACATTCTTACTTTTTAGGTAGTTTACCTTTTCCTCAGCTACCATCAGAGTTTCCATTGAGCAATTGTTTTCGTAAATCTTTTTTGCGAATAGGTCGCTGAAAAACTCTATTTTGATGTCGTCAAGTTTTAGACTAAATACACCTGCAAGTTTTTCAAGTCGCTTCTCATCAAAGTCTCTTTTGCCATTTTCAATTTTACTTAAATTGGCAGAATCTAATTCCAGTTGAGCGGCTAACTGTGTTAGAGTCATTCCATTCTCTGTCCTTAATTTCCTAATATATTCTCCAAAACTGGTTTTCATTCGACTTGCTAATTAAGACTTGTCAATATTTGACAAATATAAAGCATTTTTCTGAAAGTAAAACAAGTTATCATTATTATTTTGTGGGTCGGCAAAATAGCACTCTTTGACAAAGCTTTGGTTTTAGCGTTGGCTCGTGTGGCTTTGGCAATGTGTGCTATGTGGGTGGGGCTTTCTTTTTTTGAGTGAGGGGGAAAAACAAAATAAATTCAACCAATTTGCACTGTCCTTTCAAAAAGCTAAATCTTTTCTATTTTCAATTTATCACTATCGTATCTTTTTGGTCGTCTGTCTTTACACTTGTTGCCAACAACCATATATATTCACTTCAAATTTTATTTTGTGGCTTTTGTAACAAGTATGTAATTTAGAAATTGTTAAGCAATTAACCCAATTTAAAAAATAGCTCACATGGCATTTTAAAATTATGCCAATATTAATTTAAAAAATTACCGGCATTAATTTTCCCTGGTTTTAATGCCGGCAACAGGTCATCTTTAACCCATTTAAAATCAGGTGCATCCTTTAGCAATTGCAATAAAATTTTTTCAGCTTTAAGTTTTTCACCCTGTTTAGCATAAACCTGCCCCAACCAGGCTCCAACGTTATAATACATCCAATGCCTGGTTTCTGAATTTCTATAAAATTCAAAAGCCTTTTCATAATATTTAACTGATTGTGACTTATCTCCCCCAAAAATAGATGGTCTGAAATAAAGGGAATTAGCCTGCTCAACTATTGGAAGACATGATCGGGATTCAAAAACTAAAGCTTTATTTAAATAATCATAATGGCTCTAGCTTAAAAATGGTGCTTTCCAGGGATTCACTGCTATTTTAAAAGCTACCATTGCTGCCATAAAAGCATAAATCTCCCCATCGTTAGGTTTTCTTTTCAAAACACTTAAAAGCCTTCCTTCAAAAACTGATATCTCCTTTGCGGCTTTATCCATTTCTTTTGTTCCAATATAATTACCTATTAGCCCATACTCGGCATATAATAAAACCAATTCTTTATCATTATCAAGTTTATGAACCCGCAGGCTATCAACAATCCGTTTCCATTCAACCATATTACCATTTAAATATAAACCTGTAAACCTTTTATTTAAACTATTGGCATCTCCACCTAAAACCTTTATAGGCAACGTAATAGTAATTAAGAATAATAATAATCGCATCTGAATTTTTAAACTGGTTTTTACTGAATTATAAAAAGCTGTTACTTCATTTTTCTTTTAATATCACGTATTTCATCTTTTATCTCGCCCATGGTGCGTACTAAATGTTCCATATTTGTTTTTGGGGCCGGCAGTACACTACTTATAAAGTGAACAAAACGCCATATTTCCCTTATATCACCAACATTTAATTGATAGTTTTTGTAATCAGGATTTAAGGAAATACAGTCAAGTTGCCCATCATTTTTAATTCTGTTTTTTATTATTTTAAATGATATACCATCATCGATGGTAAGAATAATACAGGCATCTCCATCTTTTAGTCCGGTCCAGTCCCTGGTATATTCGCCTGTTATCCATGCCCCGTCAGGAACCGGAAGCATTGAATCGCCACTTATCTGAAATGTTCTGTACTTTTTAGCCCTGTCAAGAAATGGTAATCTAAACAGCGGAAGTGATTCAATATATTCCGGGTCTGAAAACCCTTGTAAATAACCTGCCTTTGCTTTTTCAGGGACCAATTCTATATTTTCTTCGTTGTCGAAACCAACGGTAGAGGCAAGAATCCTTAATTTTCCACCACGGACAAATACATCGTTGCCATTCTCCAATTCTTTTATTTGAAATTCAGACAAACGGGATAAGTCAACTTTTAACAGGGTGTCGATTGCAATCCTGAAATAATCAGAAAATTTTATCAATAACTCAACCGGTGGCATGGCAATTTGATTTTCATAATTATTGAGTGTAGGCCTTTTAAGGCCTAATACCCCTGCCAAATCATCCTGTGTAAGGTTCTTTCTTTTTCGCAAAAATTTAAGGTTCGAAAATAAATACATGATTACAAAATTGTCATAATTAGGATTATAATTAAATCAATATTACAAAACTATACTTAAAAAACCAAATTTTTTATATGCCTTTGGCGTTTATTATTAACCAATTATAGAGATAATTAACTCTTGACTTTCTTAATTAAATGAATTAAATTACATATAAAACCAATAAATATTAAGATGATGAGGTTCGTGATTTCCCGTCAACCCGGTGGAGAGTTTCAGTTTCATTTAAAGGACACCAATGGTCGTCCTGTGTTGTGGAGCCCTAGATATCCGACTAAATTACAATGTATAAAAAGTATTGATTTTATAAAGAATATTTCTGATACTGATGAGGTTCAGGTTGGGAAATGGCAAACCGATGGCGGCAGGTTTATAATTAACATGAGAAGTATTGACGGCCGTCTTTTGGCAATGAGTTCACCCTTTAACAATAAGTTGGAATTTTGCCGATTTATTAATGAATTAAAAAATGAATTAAAAAATGCTTCCCAGGAAGATATTACATTTTAAAGTTTATCAACTGGTTAACGGTTAAAAATGTTAGCTGGCTAACTGAAAAAGAAAAAATCTTAAGTTTATAAGAACTTAGGATTTTTTCTTTTTATATTAACCCCTTAGTGGGGGATATTTAATTCATCAATTTCTAAAATATCCTGTTATGCCCACAATTAAATTCATAAAAATTGGTTTTACCCTTTCAAGTCCCGGGTGGCAGCTCATAATAAAGTCCGGCTCCCGGCCCCAATGGAATACCAAGCCAAATCCAAACAATAAGAAGAATAGTCCAGCCAATAAAAAAGGTTATTGAATAAGGAATCATTGTTGCAATAATGGTACCCATTCCGGCATTTTTATCATATTTCTGAAAATAAGCAATAATTAAAGCAAAAAAGCTCATCATTGGTGAAATAACGTTAGTTACCGAATCTCCAATTCTGAATACTGCCTGCGAAAGCTCGGGTGAATATCCTAATAGCATAAATATAGGGACAAAAATTGGAGCCATAATTGCCCATTTTGCAGAAGCACTTCCCATTAGCATATTAATAATTGCTGCAAAAAGTATAAATAAAATCATTAGTGGGACAACTCCAAGATTGGCATCAACCAAAATATCGGCACCGCTAATAGCCAGTATAATCCCAAGGTTGCTCCATTTAAAGTAAGCTACAAACTGAGCGGCAAAAAACACAAGAACTATGTAATGTGAAAGGGTTTTTAAACTAAGGGCCATACCATTTGCAACATCTCCATCGTTTTTAAACTTACCCGTAACAATTCCATATGCCACCCCCATACTTCCGGCAACCAGAAATAAAAAGGTAATTACCCCTTTCATTACCGGCGATGAAACTATATTACCCTCCTGGCCCCTCAAAAAACCATCGGCCGGTAATAACCCAATCATTATTAAAACCACCCAAAATGCCAAAAC
The DNA here is from genome assembly GCA_037439945.1 of Marinilabiliaceae bacterium. Lineage (GTDB taxonomy): Bacteria > Bacteroidota > Bacteroidia > Bacteroidales > Marinilabiliaceae > CALEUX01. The sequence goes on along the minus strand of JBBIVA010000103.1, from coordinate 5,024 downwards.
TATCAAACTCCATTTTATACCTTTTTTCTCCCTTTTATTCAGTGGCTCAATTTGTTCAGATTTAACCTCGCCATTATAAACACCAAACCTTGGCTGGATTATTTTTTCTGTAATAAAGGTCCCTAAAAATGCAATGAGGAATGTTGAGACAACCATAAAATAATAATTGGCAGTAGGATTAACTATATAATCCTTATCAAGAATATGGGTTGCCTCCTGGGTTAAACCCGCCAAAAGAGGGTCAATTGTCCCCAATATCAGGTTTGCACTAAAACCACCGGAAACGCCGGCAAAAGCCGCCGCCATACCAACAAAGGGATGCCGCCCCATAGCCTGAAATATAATTCCTGCCAGCGGTATTAACAATACATACCCAATATCACTTGCTGCATTCGACAAAATTCCGCTAAATACAATTACAAAAGTTAAAATGCTTTTTGGGGCCGATAATACCAACATACGAATAAAAGCCCCAATTAATCCGCTTGTTTCAGCAATACCTATTCCAAGCATAGCTACCAATACAATACCCAAAGGTGCAAAACTTGTAAAATTCCCAACCATTTCCTCAAGAATTAATGCCACTCCCTCTTTCGACAAAAGATTAACTGCGGTTATAACCTTTCCGTTGGCCGGATGTGTCACATGCCAGTTTAACCAATAACCAATTGCCGATAATAACAGAACACTTAATGCAAAAAGGGCAAAAAGTGTTGCCGGATGTGGTAAGGCATTGCCACCTTTTTCAAGAATATTTAAAAAGTGATCAATAAAACTTCTTTTGCTTTTAGTAATACCCATCTATTTCATTTTTTAAAATTTCAACCAATATTTTGTTTCAAAAATAATCAGAAACAATTTTAAATAATGATGTTTTTACAAATTAGTGCTAAAACAAATTTATCACACACACCTTATTTTTATTTAAAACTAACCTTCCGCCTTGTATATAAACCAAATAACACCAAAATCAAGAAAAAGACCGGAGATTCATATATCATTAACATTTTTACCAAGGGTTGTGTTTTCCAAATCAACAAAAACAATCCATTTTGGTTATCTTTGTTGTTAATGTTGGGTAAATAACCGACCCGTTAAAAATTATACCCTGAATGAGTAACTATATTGATAATCAACTGACAACAAAAATAAAAAATAATGACCGGTTTGTAATATATCGGTTACCGGATGAAACTGACGGAATTTTCCTTGATTTACATTCACCAGAACCGTTTTCTGAAAAATATTTCGATTCTTTTCCTGTTAAGGATTGTTTTGTGGTTTATCCTTTTGACAAAAACTTCTCACAAGGTTGGCTTTTTTCAATATCCAAAAGTACAACAACTCCAATTCAGCAAATAGCTGTTTCTAATATCACTGAAAATACTTATAGCCTGCCGGATTTGAATACCGGATTTAGTGAATATGCCAGACAATTTGCGGAAATGATGGAATTTATCAAAAAAGGGTATGTAAAAAAGGTTGTACTTTCAAGAATAATTGAATTTGAAATAAGTGTTAAAACACATTTACCATATATATTTAATTTAATGTGTAATGAAAACCCTGGTGCTTTTGTATATTTATTGGCCACACCCGAAACGGGTATTTGGATGGGGGCATCACCCGAACTTTTATTAAGAAAAAAAGAGAATGAGTTACAAACAGTCTCATTGGCAGGAACAAAGAACTTAAATGAAATGGACCCTGCCCATTGGACCCCAAAAGAAATGGAGGAGCAGAGTATTGTTAGTGACTACATTGACCAGTTATTTGAAAAAACAGGCATCAAAAGCTATAAAAAAACCGGCCCGGCTATTACAAAAGCCGGATCTGTAACTCATTTAAAAACAACCTATAGGGTCACAATGGATTCAGTTTCAGGAAATGCAGGTAAATTTATTCAGGAGTTGCACCCAACACCGGCTTTAGGTGGTTATCCCAAAAAAGCTGCGCTGGAAATTATTAAAAATATTGAGAAACATAACCGAAGTTTTTATGGAGGTTTTCTGGGGCCTGTAACCGGTTATGAATTTAACCTTTTTGTAAATATCAGATGCATGAATATTAACAACGACAATATAAAGATATACTCAGGTGGAGGCCTGCTAAATGAATCGGTTTTGGAAGCCGAGTGGGAAGAAACCATTTTAAAAAGTAAAACATTATTATCAGCCATAAAAAGAATATAGATGGGGATATCAGTTATTTATTTTGTTTTTAGTACCTGATTAATTTTAAATAAACCTAAAAATCAGTCAATGAGCAATTATATTTCTGATAAACCTGTTTTAAAACTTCTGGTTGATTTGTGTCACCAAAATGGTATGGAGCATGTAGTAATTTCGCCCGGTTCACGAAATGCCCCGCTTATAATATCTTTTGCGGGTTGCGGTTTGTTTAATTGTTTAACAGTTGTTGATGAGCGATGTGCCGGTTACTTTGCACTTGGATTATCAAGGGCAGTTCAAAAACCTGTTGGGTTAGTATGTACAAGCGGAACAGCAGCACTTAATTTAACCCCGGCTGTAGCCGAAGCTTTTTACCAGCAAATTCCATTAATTGTACTAACCGCCGACAGGCCTTCCGAATGGATTGACCAGGGTGATGGCCAGGCCATACGTCAAAATGGAATTTTTGAGAACTTTTCGCAGTTTCAATGTCAGTTACCGGCTGAACATAACCATATTGACGATGAATGGTACACAAAGCGCCTGATTAATGAAGCCTTTATTAAGGCCACTGGTAAAACTCCTGGTCCGGCTCATATAAATATTCCATTTAGGGATCCGCTTTATGGAAAAATTGAATATCCGGGACCAAAACCAACTAAAATTGAAACTATTAAAACATCAGAAGTTTTACCCGAAAGTACAATTAACTCACTTGTAAATGAAATTGGCGGTAAGGAAAAAATTATGGTATTACTTGGTGCTTTAAATCCTGATGACCGGCTAAACAAAGCAATATCAATATTGGCAGGTAAAGGAGCAGTGATCCTGTCAGAAACACTTTCAAATTGCAGCTGTAATTCAATTAAAAATGTTGACCGTGTTGTTTCAACAATAACAAAGGATGAACAAAATTATTATACTCCTGATCTGTTAATAACCCTGGATGTTCCGGTACTTTCAAAAATGGTGAAGGAGTTTTTAAGAACAATAAAACCCACCAGCCATTGGCATTTTTCCAATAATGAATATTTAACAGATAGCTATCAATGTTTAACTAAAAATATTTATGGAGATCCTGCTAAGATTATTTTTTCCATAGCCCAACAAATAGAGAGTTTAAATAAAAGTTACTCTGAATTATGGAATAAAAGGGCAGAACAAACAGAAATTAAACACGATAAATTTATTTCTGAGGTTAATTGGTGCGACTTAAAACTCTTCAATATTTTAAGTAAAAAAATACCTGCCAATTTTGAAATACACCTTGGTAACTCAACCCCGGTAAGGTATGTACAGCTTTTTAATTGGAATAATGAGAATACCTGGTTCGCCAACCGTGGTACAAGTGGTATTGATGGATGCGTTAGCTCGGCAGTTGGTGCAAGCTATGGTTCAAAACGACCGGTATTGCTTATAGTGGGTGATATTTCCTTTTTTTATGACTCTAACGGCCTATGGAACAACTATATTAATCCTGATTTCAGAATAATATTAATTAACAACTCAGGGGGTGGAATTTTCAGATTTATTCAGGGGCCTACAGAAACAAATGAACTTGAAAAATTCTTTGAAACAAAACATTCCTTAAATGCTCAGGGTATTGCTGTAACCTACGGGTTAAACTATTTAAGTTGTAATAATGAAGCATCGTTAAACGAATCGTTAAAAACTTTATTTGAACCCCGGGATAAACCAGCCATACTGGAAATATTTACCCCAAATGTGGAAAACGGGTTATTACTCAGGGAATATTTTAGTTTCTTAAAGGGTTAAAATAAGTTTTTCTTTAAAGAATTTTATTTAATAAATGACTGATAAATTATTACAATTTGATTAACAAAAGCATGAACAGGTTATACGCCAAATTGAAACATTTTTTTTAGGGATTAATTTAATCTCATAAATTTAGAAAAATTAAAACTTTGAATATGCGTAACTGGAAAAAAGAAAAAGAATATCAGGACATAAAACTCGAAACATGGGAGGGAATTGCAAAAGTGACAATAAACCGGCCTAAGGTTTATAATGCATTCCGACCCGAAACGGTGAAGGAATTAATTGATGCTTTTGACATTTGCCGTGAAAGATCCGATGTTGGAGTTGTCGTTCTGACAGGAGAAGGCGACAAAGCCTTTTGTTCGGGTGGCGACCAGAATGTAAAAGGGCACGGCGGTTACATTGATAACAGTGGGGTTCCGCGTTTAAATGTTCTTGATTTACATAAACGTATAAGGTCATTACCAAAACCTGTTGTGGCAATGGTTAATGGTTATGCAATTGGTGGCGGACATGTTTTACACGTTATTTGCGATTTGACCATAGCCAGCGAAAATGCAATATTTGGGCAAAGCGGGCCTAAAGTTGGAAGTTTTGACGCAGGGTTTGGTTCATCGTATCTTGCCCGTCATGTAGGACAGAAGAAAGCCAGGGAAATATGGTTTTTATGTAACCAATATTCGGCTTGCGAAGCCGAAAAAATGGGGCTGGTAAATAAAGTTGTACTACTTAAGTCCCTCGAAGATGAAACTGTTGAATGGTGCAAAATAATGCTTAAAAGGAGCCCTATGGCTTTGCGTATGATTAAGCGCGGTTTGAATGCCGAACTTGATGGCCAGACAGGGATTATGGAACTAGCCGGCGATGCAACACTTATGTTTTACCTTATGGAGGAGGCCCAGGAGGGCAGAAACGCATTCCTGGAAAAAAGAGATCCCGATTTTAAAAAGTACCCAAAGTTTCCTTAATCCAAAAATTGGGGTTAATAAATAAAATTGACCCTTTTAATTTTAAATGGAAATTAAACCCGGATTAGTCATTAGAAAGGCAATGAACTAATGACTTAGCCGGGAT
>JBBIVA010000102.1:0-14570 GCA_037439945.1 Marinilabiliaceae bacterium | reverse complement strand
CCCAAATTAATCAATAGGGGGCGAAGTGTGGGCCGAACTATTTGATTTAATTGGGATAATCCCGATTTAGTGCTTGTAATCAATTCCAAAACTTTAGAATTGATTACAAGCACTTTATCGATTACGCATTTACAAATGCGTAATTTGGGATAAAAATAATAGAATTAAAATTCATATATTAGTATTAGTTTTATGTACCTAATAAAAATAGATTTTTATGGATATAATAAATAATCCTGAAATTATCTGGCTAATTGCAGGAATCCTTCTTTTACTTCTCGAATTTGCAGTCCCGGGTATTTTAATTGTTTTTTTTGGATTTGGGGCATTAATAACCGCCCTCCTTACTTTTTTAACCGGAATGGGTATTGGGTTTCAATTATTATCCTTTACATTTTTTTCGCTCTTGTTTTTGGTACTTCTGCGAAAAAAATTTATGAAAATACTTACCGGATCAACCCAAATTGACCCTGATGAAGAATTCATTGGGCGTAAGGGAGTTGCCGAAACTGATATAAAAACATCTGAAACCGGAAGGGTCTTTTTCAGGGGTACCCGGTGGGATGCAATTTCAGATACCCCTGTATCCAAAGGTCAACGTGTAACAATTCTAAACAAGGATGGCCTTACGTTAATAGTTAAACCCGATTAATATTAACCCATAAATTTACTTACCATGGACTTTGTTACAATCCTACTTATTGGACTTGCCGTTATAGTGTTTTTTATACTTGTTTCCTCAATAATAATTGTACCCCAAAGGTCTGCATATATTGTTGAAAGATTAGGAAAATATAATGGTACACTTCAGGCCGGATTCCATATTTTAATGCCTTTTGTTGATAAAGTAGCCTACCGGCATTCGATGAAAGAACAGGCAATAGATGTTGACAGTCAGATTTGTATAACTAAAGATAATATTGCCGTGGAAGTGGACGGTATTTTATACATCCAGGTTATAGATCCACAAAAAGCGGCCTACGGAATTGATAATTTCAGGTTTGCAGTTGTTCAAATAGCACAAACAACTATGAGGAGCGTAATTGGAAAACTGGAACTTGATAAAACTTTTGAAGAAAGAGATGCCATTAATAATCAGATTGTTGATGCGGTGGATAAAGCCTCCGATCCATGGGGGGTTAAAGTGGCCAGATATGAAGTAAAAAACATTACACCCCCTCAAAGTATTAAAGATGCAATGGAAAAACAGATGCGTGCCGAAAGGGAAAAACGTGCTGTAATTGCTGAATCTGAAGGGCACAAACAGGCTAAAATAAATGTGGCTGAAGGTGAAAAACAGGAGTTAATTGCACGCTCCGAAGGTGAAATGCAGAAAAGGATCAACGAAGCAACAGGTAGGGCATCTGAAATTGAAGCCCTTGCTAATGCAACTGCAAATGGGTTACGGGCCATTGCACTGGCTATTAATGAACAGGGGGGGAAAGATGCCGTTAATTTGCGGATAGCAGAACAATATTTGAATGAATTTGGGAAATTGGCATCCGAAAATAATACCATGATTATCCCCACCAACCTTTCAGATATTTCAGGTATTATTGCAACTGTAACCTCGGTTTTTGATAACACCAAACAAATAAAAAAATAAAATTTAACCAATTTAAAATTATAACCCGGTTAATAGCCGGGTTTTGTTTTTTATTTTAACCCGTATTAGTCATTAGAAAGGCAATGAACTAATTACTTAGCCGGGATTAACCCTACCGAATAGTCGGTACAGGCTGCTTTAGAAAAACTTAATTTGTAAGCATTTCTGATTACAAATATTTAGTTTTTTTAAGCGATTTGTCAAAATAGAAGGCATGTAATCAATAACTTAACACTATTAATTTCTAATGACGGTCATTAGAAAAAATGGCAAAAGACAAATTTGGGTTAATTTGGGTTTAAAAAATAAAGCATATAAAAATTTTCATTTTATCATTAAATGATAGTTAATAATTTCATTTAACCATAAATTTTTTCTGCTGTTAACCTTAATACGTTACGTTGGTAATATGCTAATATTAAATTCATTACAACATTATCAACTCCTTCGCCCTGAAAAAAATTTTTCTTTTTATGATATTTATCATAATTTCATCTTCTGTTATGATATAATATTGAGAGTTTTTACGCAATATTAAAACATTTTATAGGCTTTAATTATCAATTTAACATTAGTAATAATGAGCGAAGATTTGAAGTTTTAATATTTGAAAACTTAAAATTAAATAGTGTCGGTAGTTGAGAAAGAATAGAAATTTATAATCCAATTTAAAATTAAAACTTAACACTTATGTTTGGTTCTATTTCATATAATAGCAAAAAAAGGGGGGGGTGATATATAAATTTTGCATATCTAACGTCAACATATAAATTTTAAGGGGGTATGTATTGATTTTTTCGGTCAATTAATTATATTTGACTTTGTATAAAAAAATGCTCGCCTTGTTTTTAAGGATTTTGTTAATTTGTTAACATTAAGTTTAAATATTATTCCGTTAAAAAAAAATGTGTGCAGTATTGAAAATAAATGTTAAAATATCATAATTCTAAAAAATTTGTTTATTAACTTGGCATTTTAAAAAAATGATTTTGTCCTAATTATTAATTTAAACCTTAAACTTTATGAAGAAAGTTCTTCTAGCGCTTTCGTTCGTAATGGCTTTCGGACTTAGCGCGATTTTTGCCCAAACCCGAACCATTACCGGAACTGTCACAGGAAGTGACGACGGGATGCCCGTACCAGGAGCATCTGTTTTTGTAAAAGGCACAACAGTTGGTACAGTTACACAGGGTAATGGTACGTACAGTATTAGTGTACCCCAGGATGCCCAGACTTTAGTTGTTTCTTTTGTTGGTATGCAAACCCAGGAAGTAGCCATAGCAGGAAAAAGTGTTATCAACGTAGCTTTGGCATCATCAGCAATAGCCATGGATGAGGTTGTTGTTACTGGTTATAGTACACGCAAAAAAGATGTAGTCGCCTCTGCCGTTACAATAGTCAGTGGGGATAATTTAAAGAAACTTTCACCATCAACATCTTTAGATAACATGCTTCAAGGAAAAGCAGCTGGGGTAGATGTTACATCATTGAATGGTAAACCAGGCCAAACTGCAACTATTAAGGTAAGGGGAGCTGTTTCACTTAATGCAGTAGGAGGAGATAAAGCCCAACCATTATATGTTGTTGACGGAGTCTTTATGAACGAATTACATCTAAGTACCATTAACCCATCAGACATTGAAACAATTACCATATTGAAAGATGCATCAGCATCTTCAATTTACGGTTCTAGAGGGGCAAATGGTGTTATTGTGATTACTACCAAAAAAGGGAAAAAAGGAGAAGGGAAGATAGAATACACTGGTCGTTTTGGATCTGGTAAAAAAATAGAGGATCGCTTTGAAATGATGAATGCGGCAGAAAGGATTCAATATAATGAAGCCATCAGATCAGCTCAAGGGTTAACTCCACCTTACACTAATGAACAGAAAAACTTACTATTAGGTTATGACCACAATTGGCAGGATGATATCTTAAGAACTGCAAAAATTGAATCACATAACCTTTCATTTAATGGTGGTAGTGATAAATCTACATACTTTATTTCAGGAGGTTATGATAGCAATACCGGTATTATTACTAAGTTACATGGTTATGAAAGAGTTTCTGGAAGGGTTAATATTGATTCAGAAGTAAAGAAATACCTAAAAGTTGGAGCCAATGTTTCTTTTGCACATATCAATACGGATGAATCAAGAGACCGTAATAATGTTCAAAATCCTTTTAGGGCTATGTATGAATATCAGCCTTTTGAACCTGTATACAGAAGGGACGCAACTGGTGCCATAGTTTATGATGCTTTAGGGAATCCTATTTATAATGTTGGCGTATCTGGTGGATTACCGATTTTGGAAGCTTTGGGGAAAAACCCAGAAACTCAAAAACAAACAATGTTTATTGGGAGCTTTTATGCAGACTATCAAATCATTGAAGGATTAAATTTTCTAACAAGATATTCTGGTAATTTTAGAAAATATAAACGTGAAGCTTATACTATGCCCTCATCTGTTTTAAATGGATTTGTTGGTGATCCTTTAGCTCCTGGATCCAAAACAGATAATGGAAACGACAACTACACTTATAGCTGGTTGAATCAGCTTTCGTATAAGAATTCAATTGGTTTGAATAACTTTAATGTTTCAGCTTTTACCGAATTTTCTGAGAATAATTTTCATTCCTATTCTTTATCAAGCAAGGGTTATGCATCAGATTTGCTAAATACCCAGGACAATGGGGCTGAACCAACAGCTGCCTCAACATCAAAATCAGCCTGGGCCATGTTTTCAATTGCAGGATTAATTGAATATGATTACGATGGAAAATATTTATCGTCTTTCTCACTTCGTCAGGATGGAGGTTCTCGTTTTGGTAAAGATAACAAAAAAGGAATTTTTTGGAGCGGTAGCCTTGGTTGGAATATTGCTAAAGAAGATTTCCTTACTTCTTTAGTATGGATTGACGACCTGAAGTTATCAGTATCCTATGGAACACTAGGAAGTTGGAATATTCCTAACTATGCCAGTCAGGGTTATTACTCTTTCGGGGCCTATGATAGCCAAAGCGCAGGGATTATTAGAAGCAATGTTGCAAACCCTGATTTAACATGGGAAACACAAAAATCCACAAATTTTGGTATCGAAACAGCAATGCTAGATAAAAGGTTAACAGCAACAATGGATTATTTTATAAATAACAGAACAGATTTTCTATTTGACAATCCTCTGACATGGGAATCTGGAGGTTACACCCAATTCATTAATGCTGGAGAAATGGTTACCAAAGGTTTGGAGCTATCTCTTGGTTATGATTTACTAAAACTTAGTGATCTGAGGTGGAACGTGGGTATGAATGTTTCTTTCTTAGATTATGAAATTAAAAAACTAAATAACCAGCCTCAAATAGTAGTTGATGGTATTTCCATCTTAAAACCTGGTGAAACACCTTTCACTTTTTATCTTCCGAGATATGCAGGGGTTAATCCAGAAAATGGAGATGCTCAATACTTGGACAAGGATGGAATATTAACTACTACATTTAGTTCTGGTAATAGCGTTGTTTTATCAGGAAAATCTCCACTTCCTACTACATTTGGTGGATTCAACACCAATATAATGTATAAAGGGTTTGATTTGGCGGCTGATTTTTCGTTCAAGACTGGCAATTATACCTATAATTATATGGCTTGGAATATGTTAACAGATGGTATGAACGAAACCAGGAACCAACGTAAAGATGCTTTGGATTACTGGAAACAGGCGGGAGACAATAAATTACCAAGACTGAGACAAAATTCAAACCAAACCACTGATAGGTTTTTACAGGATGCATCATATTTGAGGTTTAGAAGTTTAACACTTGGATATACTTTGCCTTCTGCTTGGGTAAGTAAGGCTAAAGTTGATAACCTTCGTTTATATGTTCAAGCGCAGAATTTATATACTTGGACCAATTTTGAAGGTGATCCCGAAGTTTCTATTGGATCTGGTGAATCTCAGTTGGGCGCAAACCAAACTTTCATTCCAGGGTTATATAGCTTGTATAGCTATCCCACAGTTCAAACAATTCTGTTTGGTATAGATTTAAGGTTTTGATTGTTATCCAGTTTTAATAAATAATGAAGCTAAAAACATAGGATAACCATTTAACTTGGTTTATTGAATAAAAATGTAAGATACATTTTAGCAATTACAAACAAATTTTTATGTATGAAAAAACGAATTATATATTCATTATTAATCCTTCTAGTCTTCACAGCATGTGACGATAAGCTGGATTTGGTGCCGTACGACGGGCTTACCGATGAACAACTGTTTTCTACCGATGCAGGTTTTTCAACCGCCATCAGGGGTGTCTATTCAGGATTTAGGGCAGACGGTATGTTTGGTGAAAACTCAGGGCTTAATATCAGCCCGGAGGTATTAAGTGATAATTTAACATATTCCCCACAAGGTAGGGGTACTAACCGTTTATTATTTGAATGGCGTAATAACCCTATTGATCAATCATTTGGTTTATATAGAACTGGTTATAGAATAATTAGTAGGGCAAACCGAATTCTTGATAACATCAATAAAATACCCCAGTCTACATTCCGTGACAATATACAAGGTGAAGCTTTGGCAATTAGAGCAATGATGCATTTTGATATAGCACGTGTTTATTGCAAAATCCCAACTCAAAGTTCCGATGCTAATCAAAGCTTAGGAATACATTACTCTAAAGAATTTGCTCCTGATAAAATGTTTAGAAGGCAAGGCACAACAGTTAGTCAGGTGTATGGTTTTATTATTGATGACCTTTTGGCTGCATATCCTTTAATAAATGCATCAAATCCTGTTGGAAGGCTAAATAAAGCAGCAGTTGCAGGCATGTTGACAAGAGTTTATCTTTATATGGGGAATTATCCAAAAGTATTGGAATATGCAGATTTGGCTGTTCCTGCTTCTGGTGGGGCAGTTGTTGCGCCCAGGGCAAGTTTCCCAAATGTTTGGACTGATGCCTATTCTTCTAATGTATTATTTAAAATTAGAATAACTGATAAAGATAACTGGAGAACTGGTGTTCCTTTTAGCCAGACTGCTGCCACAACTGGCACCAGATCAGAATTTGTATGTTCCTATCAACTTTTTACACTTTTCCAGGATACTGATATTAGGAAATCAGCCTCTGTGGTTACTTCGGCTTTTGGTGGAAAATTTTATAACCATGTAAAGAAATTCATGGAACGACCCAATACAAGAGCAACAATAGTAGATGGTAAATACCTTAGGGCTGAGGAAGTTGTTTTATCCAAAGCCGAAGCCCTTTATAGAACTCCTGGTAGAGAAAATGATGCATTAGCCGCTCTTAACCAAATTCGATCAAACAGGTATTCTCCGTTCGTTTCACCAAATGAAACTGGAGCCGCTCTTCTTGATGCAATACTTATTGAACGTAGATTGGAACTTGCTTTTGAGGGTGATAGATTTTTCACTCTGAAACGTTTAGCAATGGGCCTTACTAGAACCTCTCACGGGGAATTTTCAGATGGTACCGGAACAGCACCAGTAGTTTTAACTTATCCAGCAAATGGGAATCGTTGGCAGCAACCAATTCCAAAAGGCGCCATAGATGCGAATCCACAACTTGCTGAAGATCAAAATCCGGGTTACTAACAAATTAACTAAAACCTTATTAATTGAATTCGTATTCAATTAATTTGCAAAAAACAAGGCAGGACTATATTTAGATCCTGCCTTGTTTCATTATGAATGCGAATTAAGAGTTGAAAACCATATAGTTATCAACATATAAATTGCTGAATGTTAATAACTTAGGTTGATATTATTTTGTTAATACCTTAGAAATCAATACATTAAGAATAGCCACCAAACTATGTCCTATTGTATAATTCCTAAGGTAAAAGAACTTAAATTAATCGTTATATATTTGTATATTAGCGACATATACCAACAAGAGCTTAAATATTCTTGTATTCGGTTCATTAATAATTCCTCACCTGTATTCACAGATGAGGAGGTAATGACAATTTATGTTTATACTATGCAAGTCGAACAACGCTTTAAAATTAAACAAATCTACGATTATGCAAGCGACCATCTCCGCTCTTGGTTTCCTTTACTGCCATCGTACGAAGCTTTCAATATGAGAATCAACAGGTTGGGCGAGGCCTTTAAGATGCTTGCATCCCAAATAATAGAAGAATCCACGCCATCTGATTGTTCTATGGACACGAGTTTACTTGATTCTATGCCAATTATCACCTGTTCGGGTAAACGGGAAGGAAAGGTTGCAAGAGAAATAACAGATAAAGGTTACTGCTCGACAAAGGGTATGTATTATTATGGGCTAAAATTGCACGCCCTTGCCTTTCGTAGACCAAATCATATACCATTCCCTGAACAGTTTCAACTCACTCCAGCTTCAGAGAATGACCTAAACCTTTATAAACAAGCTTGGGGAGATATTGAAAACAGAACTTTTTATGGTGACAAAATTTATCATGATTCCGAGTACTTTATACATAATCAAAGTGAGAACAACTCATTAATGCTAACTCCTGTAAAAGCTGTTAAAGGGCAATGTGAGCAAATCAGAATGAGAGATAAAGCTGATAACGACTTGTACTCAACGGCTGTTTCAAGAATTCGACAGCATATAGAGTCATTATTTAACTGGCTTATTGAAAAAACAGATATTCAAAGAGCGTACAAGGTACGGTCTACCAAAGGACTAATGGTCCATGTTTTCGGTAGATTGGCCGCAGCATATATATTTTTAATACTTTGATTTCAACTCTTAATTCGCATTATGAATATAATTTTTACACACAATTATAAGTAAGAACAGGTAATAATAATCATATTGTTACTTGTAAATTTAGTTTTAAAACATTACAAACTTGAAAAAACCACATTCTATTCGAAAAACCTAATTGGCAGGTTATACTGTCAATTAATAACCAAAATAGGTTGTGTTATATCATTTTTTTAAAATTTATGGATTTAAAAAGTTAGATTTATTACCAATTTCCCTGTTTTTTTACTACGTTGATAAAGTATCCGTTTAAAATACTTGTATTTTGCTATAATATTGATAATTTTAATGTTAAATTAACTTTCTGTGAGTATCCTAACCAGATAAAATATTTACAACCAACGTGTTAATTGCAGTTATTTTTATCTCTAAAAAATTTTTAGTTATATTTTTTTAACTTAATACTAATTACCTTATGAAGAAAGTTCTATTTGCGCTTTCGTTCGGTATTGTATTTGGGCTAAGTTCATTATATGCCCAAACCCGAACCATTACAGGAACTGTCACAGGAAGTGACGACGGGATGCCCATACCCGGTGCATCAATTATTGTAAAGGGTACCACTGTTGGCACTGTTACGCAAAGTAACGGTACCTATAACATTAGTGTTCCATCAGATGCTGAAAAATTGATTTTTTCATTTGTTGGGATGGTATCGCAGGAAATTTTAATAGATGGTAGATCAGTTATTAATGTTGTTTTAAAATCATCATCAATTGCAGTTGATGAAGTTGTTGTAATTGCATATGGTACTGCTAAAAAAGAATCGTTTACCGGTTCAGCGGAAGTAATTACAACTGATAAATTACAAAAAAGGACAGTTTCTAATATTAGTAAGGCTTTAGATGGAATGGTTGCAGGGGTGCAGTCAACATCCGGGAGTGGCCAGCCGGGATCAGGTTCATCAATTGTAATCCGTGGATTTGGCTCAATCAATGCATCAAACTCACCCTTGTATGTTGTTGATGGTGTTCCGTATGATGGTAATATTAGTTCAATAAACCCCAACGACATCGCATCCATTACACTATTAAAAGATGCTTCGGCCGGTGCATTATATGGGGCCAGGGGGGCCAATGGTGTTGTGGTTATTACTACAAAAAGAGGGGATTCAGATGCTACCCAGTATAATTTTAAAGCAACCTGGGGCTTTAGTTCCAGGGCAATACCACGGTACGAAACCATGAATGAAAGAGGTTATATAGAAACTGTTTTTCAATCATATAAAAATGCAGAAATTTTAAGTAATGGGTTAACTCCCGGTCAGGCCGCAATTGCTGCGTTAAATGCTATGAAAACCGGTCCGAAAAATATTTTTGGTGATAATGAAATGTATAATCCATTTAATTATACTATTACTGAACTTATAAATCCTCAAACAGGAAAGGTAAGAAGCGATGCCACATTACGCTACCATGAAGACTGGCTCGATGAGGTTACTGCAAATAACCCATTACGGCAGGAATATGTTTTTATTGGTTCGGGCGCCAGCGATAAGTCAAAATATCTTTACTCTGTCGGATATTTAAATGAAGAAGGTTTACTTAAGACAACCAGTTTTGAGCGTTTCTCAGGAAGGGTAAATGTAGATACCAAAGGTTCTAAATATTTTGAGGCCGGTTTGAATGCAAATTTTGCAATGAATACAAGCAATACATCGGAAACGGGTACTTCAGCCTACTCAAATGTTTTTTATACCAATCAATTAATGGGGCCTATTTTTCCAGTTTATCAACGTGACCCCAATGGACAAATTATTAGGGACCCCCTGGGAAAACCACTCTTTGATTATGGACTTAGCCGCCCATCAGGGGCAAGTGGTAATTTTAATAGTGTTGCCACATTATATGATGATAAATATGGGACTAAGAGTGATAACCTTAGTGGTAGGACTTATATGAATTTTGGAAATGCTGATTCGGGCCCGTTAAAGGGGATAAAATTAAGCCTTAATCTTGGATTTGACTTTGTTAATTCAAACTCAATGACTTACTATAATCCTTATTTTGGAAATTATGCCAATACTAATGGTCGAATAATAAGGGCCAATGGAAGAAAGTTTAGTTATACTTCAAACCAATTATTAAGCTGGTACAGAAATTTTGGAAAACATAATATTGATTTATTAGCAGGCCATGAACACTATGCCTATAAATACAATTATTTATCAGGTATTAAACAAGGGTTCCCATTTGGGGGACTTTATGAACTTGATGCAGCAACAACAATATTTGAAGCAAGGTCATATGAGGATAATTATGCTATAAAGTCTTATCTTTCAAGGGCAAATTATAATTTTGATGATAAATATTATTTTTCTGCCAGCTATAGAACAGATGGATCATCAAGGTTTAATAAGGATTATAGATGGGGGAAATTTTGGTCAGTTGGTGGAAACTGGAGAATAAGCCAGGAGAATTTCATGGCTGGTATTAACTGGATTAATAACCTTTCACTTAAAGCAAGTTATGGAGTGCAAGGTAATGATGATTTACGTACGAGTGATGATACATCAATTTTGTATGCATGGCAATCTTTTTATGATTTGGCCTGGCCTAATGCAAATATGAGCGGGGCAACCGTTTCTTCCCTTGAAAATACAAACTTAAAATGGGAACAAAATGAAAATTTAAATATTGGGGTTGAAGCTCGTTTATTTAACAAAATAAATACAACAATTGAATGGTATCAACGGAAAACAAAAGATTTATTATTAGAATATCCCATAGCATCATCACTCGGGTTTGATAGTTACCTGAAGAATGTAGGAAGCATGCAAAACAGAGGCCTTGATATAACTGTAGGTGGCTCTGTAATTAGAAATAACAATTTTACCTGGGATTTGATTTTAAATGGGTCAACAGTAAAAAACAAAGTTTTACAATTGGCTGATAAACCTGAAATAATAAAAGGAAGTTATATTATAAAAGAGGGTGAGGAACTAAACTCATTTTACGTTTCAAAATCTGCAGGTGTTGACCCGGCAACAGGCGCCATGTTGTATCGCGTTTTTGATATAAATGAGGATGGTAGCAAAACCTATTATCTATCAACCGATGCAAACAAAGCAACTAACTCTAAAGAGATATCAGGGAGCAGGATCCCCGATTTTTACGGATCTTTAAGTAATGAACTTAAATACAAGGGATTTGATTTAAGTTTAATGACCACCTTTTCGGTTGGGGGGAAGATACTTGACGGGGTTTACCGAAATTTGATGTATGGTTGGTACGTTGGGCAAGCTTCTCATGTAAACAGAGGCCGGGCCTGGAAAAATCCGGGTGAAGTAACCGATATACCAAGGTTAGAGATAGGCAAAACTTACCCTGTAACCGATGCAGATTTAATTGATGCATCATATTTTGCCATTAAAAACATTACCTTAGGTTATACATTACCTATTCGAATAAGTAAGAGTTTATATTTTGAGTCGGTCAGATTTACAGTTACCGGTGATAACCTTAAATTGTTTAATCACCTGCAAGGAATGGACCCCCAATACAATTTCTCAGGAGGGACATCATATGTTTATACTCCAACCAGAACTATTTCATTTGGGGTTGATGTGAAATTTTAATTAAAAGAAATACAATAATGAAAAAAATACTCTATATTTTCATCCTGATTGGTTTTTCTTTTTTTGTATCCTGCGAGGATCAATTGGAAACCAATCCAACCGACAGGGTCTCCGGACCTGTAATATTTGCTGATGCAACATCTGCCCAAACAGCTATAAACGGAATTTACCGGATGCTTTATACGGCAGGTTGGAGTCAAAACTGGGCGCCTGAAAATAACGGAATAGTTGCTGTTTCGCTGGTAGCCAACTTAACAGGTGAGGACCATGTTCAACTTGAAGTTGGAAGTGGCTGGTTTTATTTTGACTATGCATATGATATTAGAGCTGATTATATTCACAAATCTGGTCGTTCATATGGTACTTGGAATTTTTTCTATTCAATAATTTCAAATGCTAATTATATAATTGCCAGTGAAAGTTCAATGGGCGGAGATCCCGGTTTAATTAAGAGTGTAGTAGGGCAAGCATATGCAATGAGGGCATTTGCCTATTTTCACCTTATACAAATTTTTCAGCAAACATATATTGGAAATGAAACAAAACCCGGGGTCCCTATATACACAGAGCCCACTACAAGCGCTTCAGAAGGAAAACCAAGAGGAACGGTACAGGATGTTTACACTCAAATTAACCTTGATATTGAAAAGGGAATTTTACTATTAAAAGAATCTGGAATTGCCCAAAAACATGTTTCGCATGTTGATTATTATGTTGCAAATGGCTTTAAAGCCAGGATTGACCTTGTTCAGGGAAAATTCCAGGCAGCATATGATGCAGCTACTGAAGCCCTTAAACAACCCGGATTATCAAGATTTTTAACAGTTAGCCAATTAGGGAAGTTTAATAATTCAAAACTATCAAATGTTTTGTGGGGCTTAGAGATTATGGCCGACCAATCAAGCGGATGGTCAAGCTTTTTTGGTCATTTGGATGCTGATGCTGCAATGTATGGTTCAAGGGCAAGGCAATGTATCAGTTCATGGTTATATAATCAGATACCTGCAACCGATGCAAGGAAAGGATGGTTCAGGGGCCAGCTTGCCGATAATGAAAAAGTTCCAGGGACCTCTTACGCAAGTTATTGCCAGTTAAAATTTGCATTCTCAGATGTGAAAACCCTTACAGGCGATTACATATTAATGCGTGGAGAAGAATTGATATTAATTCAGGCTGAAGCACTAACCCACTTAAGCAATTTTACCGGGGCCAGAAACGTTATTAGGGAACTGGGTAATGCACGTGATGCCAACTATGATTCACGATTGAGCCTGTTTACGGATTCAAAGGATTATAATTCCAATACCGTGGGCCAGTTAACAACATTAATGGACGAAATTCTTTTTCAAAGACGTGTTGAACTATGGGGTGAAGCAGGCAGGATGTGGGACCTTCAAAGATTAAAACTTGGTTTTACAAGAGATTTTCCGGGATCAAACCATTCTGCAAAGCTAACGGCGAAAAATACCGCTACAGGATCAAAGGAGTTTATTTTACCGCTTCCCCAATCAGAAATAGATGGAAATCCAAACATTTCATCTGAAGATCAAAATCCAAATCCTTGATATAATTAGCACAATTTAATATTTGTAAAATGAAAAAACATAATATATTATTGATTTTGGCAGTTACCTTTTCATCTTTTTTTTACTATTCATGTAGTGAAAAAACCGAAGGTAGTTTTTTAGAAATTGGTGATGGAGTGCACGCTGCCTTTGCTTCGACAATTCAGGTTGTTGAAATGATTGCTGAGGATGGGAACAAAATAATGGTCCCGCTAATGAAAGGAGGAAGTAATTCAGTGGAGTCAGATGTTGAGGTTAGTTTAACCCAGGCTGCTTCAATACCCGCCGGGACATTTGTGCTTTCAAATCCCACTATTCATTTTAATAAGGGAGAAAATGTGGCTTATGTGGTTATTACTTATTCTGATATTAATCTTTTAGTTGCAGGGACTACCTATGAATTAACCCTTGAAATTATTAACAAAGATCAGTTGTCAATTTCAAAAGCTGATAAAATTCTGGTTAAAGCAGCGAGAAAACTAACATATAAACCCATAGGTTCAGGTACTTTCATCTCAGAATGGGACGAGGCCGAATGGAGGGTAGATGTGTTAAAAGCTGATGAAGCTAATGTTTATAAAATAAAGAATTGCTATAAAGTTGGTTTTGACATAATTTTCAGCGTGGCTGCCGATAATAGTATATTTATCCCAAAACAGCTTACTGGTTATGTTTCAGGCACCTATGGCGCCATTTCATTTACTATGCCTGCTTCTACGCAGCCGCAACCATACAAAACCGGTAAAAAATTTCATTTAATCGGCAGGTTTGTAGTTAATGCCGGAAGTTTTGGATGGTTTGAAGAAATCCTGGTACTTGATTAGTTTTATATTAAAAAAGAGGCTGTCTCAAAAGTTTTTTAAAGCCTATTTGAATTGAATATTTGAAAAACTTTTCGGGTAGGAGTACGAATAAAAAGAGGGCGTCTCGGACTTTTGAGACGGCCTCTTTTTTTCACGTAAAGTATTACTCAATACTGGAAAAGTAAAAAACATTAAACCCAAATTTGTCTTTAGCCATTTTTTCTAATGACCGTCATTAGAAA
>JBBIVA010000101.1:0-14639 GCA_037439945.1 Marinilabiliaceae bacterium | reverse complement strand
ATCCCGGCTAAGTCATTAGTTCATTGCCTTTCTAATGACTAATCCGGGATAAATTTTCCTGTAGGAAAAATATAATTCTTTAGGTAAAACCCTATTTTGTTGTAATTAACCTGCGGGAAAATTTACATTTTCTGTATGGCATATATTTCCATTTCACATTTTTGGCAATTGAATTTTAACAGGTAGCTGTTTTTGTTTGATTTAAGAACCATATCTTCCGGTTTTGTCCCAGAATTTTCAAGAGGGCATAAATCCGATGAATATCTTATGCAGTGTTTTGTGGTCATTACCTTTTCGTTACCCATTGAAAGCGAAATTTCCAATCCAGGGATAATATCCTTAATACCGTGATTATTATAAAATTCCCCGGCTAACCGGTTTGTGACATTGCTCTCAAAACTACTTAAATGGTAGGGGTATGGGTGAGTGGTTGGTTCAATTTTAATTTCGATTCTTTTGTATGAATTAATTCTTTGTTTAATGTGGCTTTCGCCAAGCGTCCTTCTTAATCCGTTTAAAACCGAAAGGGGTATGAAAAGCGCATTATCCAGTTCTATACGTATATTTTGTACTACAAATGGTGAATTGCCCCATTTGGTCAATTGAGTTTTTATCTGTTCAAGGGCTTTATCCGGTTTTTGGGCAATCTCTTTTTCCAGGGATAAATCAACGGTTGATTTAATGCCATCTTCATCAATAAGCTGGCATTTTATTCCTTCATTTGTTTCACTGAAAATAATACGGATTGCAATTTTTCTTTTACTTGGTTTATTTTCCAACTCTTTGTTAAAACCATGATCGTAGTTTCGGTATATTGTTGCCCCTGAAAATATTCCACTTAAATCAGATACAAAAATTTTATTGCCGTCAGAAATATCAACTTTTACGCCTGTTAAATTCATATTCCTGTCAAAAAAACAAAGACCGTCTCCATTATTTAGTTTAAAATTAGTTTGGACCAGAAAATGGTCTTTTCCCACCTTAATTACTTTACCTATTTTTTCGCCAATCGATTTTGGTGTAAACATTGACCAAATTCCCTTTTGGCGGCCATCAAGAAAATAGGTTGAAAACCCCCGCGAGAAAGATTTTATCGGTGCAGGTTGAAAATAAGTATTAAACTGTCCTGAAGAACTTCTTATAAATTCAGTCCTTTTATTTATAATTTCATCAATGGTTTTTCTGTAGAAGGCAGTAATATTTTTTATATACCCGGGGTCTTTTAACCGGCCTTCAATTTTAAAACTGGTTATACCTGCATCAATAAGGTCATTAATTTTTTCAGAAAGATTCAGGTCTTTTAGAGATAACAGGTGTTTATATTTTTCAATTAAAACCCCTTTGGGCGATACCAATGAATACTTCAGCCGGCATGGTTGGCTACACTCACCCCGGTTTGCACTTCGTCCGGATGATAAATAGCTCATATAGCAATTGCCACTGTATGAAACACAAAGTGCGCCATGTACAAAAAACTCAAGTGGGATTGTTGAACTGTTCCGGATTTCTTTAATCTGATTAATTGTAAGTTCCCTTGCCAGAACAACCTGCTGAAATCCTGTATCCTCTAAAAATTTAACTTTAGCCGGTGTACGGTTATCGGTTTGTGTACTTGCATGCAGGGGAATTGGTGGCAGGTTTAGTTGTAGTATTCCCATATCCTGTATTATAATTGCATCGGCCCCAGTATTATAAATATCCCATATAAGTTTTTCTACTTCTTTTATTTCATGGTCGAATATGAGGGTATTTATTGCAACATAAACCTTAACACGGAACAAATGTGCATATTCAACAAGTTTGCTGATATTATGAATTGTATTTCCGGCTTCTTTGCGTGCTCCGAATTTTTCTGCCCCAATATAAACGGCATCGGCGCCGTTGTCTATTGCCGCAATTCCGCACTCTAAATCCTTTGCCGGGGCCAGAAGTTCAAGTTCTTTTTTATGCTGCACCATTACACAACCAAATAATGAGGATTTATAAAAAAATAAACCCGGTTTGCCATCAGCAAACACCGGGTTATTATTTAATATTTAGAATTTATATTTTTTGGTAACACCTAACCCAGTCAATTTCCATTGTGGCGGGCATTTTTTTATCATCCGGTTCCTGGGGCAGGGTAGTGCAAAATAATAAATACATTGGTTCATCAGGCAGGTTATTGGTTTCCCTGTTTACCTCCAATCCGTTAATTTTCCAAACAATTGCCTCATCTGACCATTCTAATGAATAAATAAGGTAATCTCCTGTAAAGCGTGTACCTTTAATGGCTTTTAAATTATGTATTACATCATTACTCCCATTTGTGGCATGAATCCCGCATTCAATTGATTTGCCATTTGTTGCCGATGATTTAAATACGTCAACCTGGGGGGTGATTTTTTCACCAACCATCCAAAAGGCATTAATTACCGGATTGGCTTCACTGAAACGCACCTTGGCTTCAAATTTTCCGTGTTTCTGACGAAAACTCTGGCCTGTACTTATAAGCCCGGAGGTGTATTCAAAATCCTTTTTCAGAAAGGCATGAACGGGGTCCCATGTTTTGCCCTGCACATGTTCTTTTCGGGTGGTTAACCTAACAACACTGTCACGCATTTCAATATTTTCATCCCTAAAAAACTGTTTCTCTCCTGCCAGTACATAGGTTTCGTTTAAAAGTGCCTTGCCCCAGTAATATCCTGTCATCCATTTTGAGTTATCTAGTTTTAATCCGTCAAAATCATCATGGAATGTTTGTTTCCACTTTCTAATCTCTTTAAAAGGGTCATTATTTTTTTTCTCAATGTACCATTTAATTTCATCATTCTTTTTTAATGTTCCAAATTCATTGATCAACCGGGCTTCTTCAGATTTTTTATATCTCTTTTTGTCATCCATAAAGGTTTTAAATTCAATAAACTCATCTGATTGAACAATAGCCTCCAATTCAAAAAATGTGTTTAACCTGTTGCTGTTCATGGTTTTTAGCCAGGTTTTATATTCATTTGATTTTTTTAGTTTGTTGTAAAACCTTATTTCTGACTCTTTGCTAATGGAGTTAAATTTCTTTAATTCCAGGTGTGCTTCAGATTCTTTAAACCCTTTGTTCACTTTTGCTGCATGAAACTCCGGCGAATTAAAAAAATCATGAAGCCTGTTATATTCTTTTAATGTAGCTGAAGACTCAATTTTTTCAATTCTTTGCGGATAACCTGCTTTTGCAAATTTCAGGAATGATTTTATATCGCTTGAACCTTTCATTGAATTGTATTGCTCAAGTTGCCTGAATTGCTCAGTATCTTTAAACCTTGCATACTTTAAGCTATGAACCTTTTTCTCAAATTCTCCTGAATGAATAAGCATATCCAATTCCTGAAACCTCTTTAGAAGCTGTGATTGCTCAAACTTATTGAATCTTTCAAATTCTTCCATTTCTTTATTCATGGCTGCCTCATACTTTTTGGTTGAAGTAAACCTGCTGCCAAATTGGATTCCGAAAATAGTTGCCATGGTGGAGATATTGTTTTTTGTTAAAATATGAGTACGTAAATTAATTAAAAGAGTTTGTTCTTTTGTTGTGGAAAATTAACAAATTTCTGCATTTTATTTAACCAGACGGATTATTTTTAAAAATATTGTTCATTTTCAGAAATTCCACTAAAGGAATATTTGTAAGGATCAGTAAAAATAAGTTTTGATTTATAGATAGTTAATCAATTCGAACCACTTTTTGTAAGTAATTCTGGTTTTTGTAATTTACCCTGAAATCAGAAACTTTGGAATAAATTGTTTTAATTGAGCCATTTTCAATACTGTTAGGTGTTTCAACCATTTTTTTTTATTAAACATCCATTGAATAATTAAAATTTTATAAATTTGCCATCACAAAAGAGAAAGCTTTTTTGAATTGAACCAAATAGTGTTTTAGAAACCTTTTTAAATAGTGATAAGTTAATTTTTAACGTTGGCTAAGTTGAGAATCAATAAATTTTAAAAATTTATTCTTTAAGGTTCAATAAGTTTTAACAGTCGAAATTTTTTTTTATTACAATAATGCGAAAGTAGCTCAGTTGGTAGAGCACGACCTTGCCAAGGTCGGGGTCGCGGGTTCGAGTCCCGTCTTTCGCTCTTTTAATTTTAAGTACAGTCTGATTTAAAACTTAACCTTAATATTAAAAATTATGCCCAGATGGTGAAATTGGTAGA
Organism: Marinilabiliaceae bacterium; assembly: GCA_037439945.1. Lineage (GTDB taxonomy): Bacteria > Bacteroidota > Bacteroidia > Bacteroidales > Marinilabiliaceae > CALEUX01. Next base: position 10,448 of record JBBIVA010000101.1, on the reverse strand, counting down.
CACGCCAGCTTGAGGGGCTGGTGCCGGTTACGGTGTGCAAGTTCGAGTCTTGTTCTGGGCACCAAAAACTCATTGCAAACTTTTTGTTTGCAATGAGTTTTTTTATTTGTACCTGTAACCAATAAAAAAAGGCTGCTCAAAAAAAAGCAGCCCTTTTCAATTAAAGGTTAAATAATGGTTAATATCCTAAATTTTGCCAGAAACCCGTACCCGGTGTTGGACTGTAATTAGTAACTGCATCAAGCTGTGCTCTTGGAATTGGACGCAATAAATGAAAATCTTTTATTTGTCCACCTGCTTGTGCATTATAGGCTTTAACCCTGTTTACCAAGGTCTTTGTGCGTTTTAAATCAAACCACCTTTGTTGTTCACCACAAAGCTCAATTGCCCTTTCTTCGAGAATGGTATTAATTGTTACAGTACCTGAGAGTAGATTATTTTTGCCAGGAATTGCTCTTACGGCTCTTAGTTCATTTAGGGTATTAAGGGCAGCCCCGCTTCCTGTAGTAGCCAACTCAGCCTCGGCTTTAATCAGGTACATTTCGGCAAGGCGAAACACCATAGCATCACGCTTAGAAATATCATGTGTTGGGAAAAGTGGGTCATAAATATCATCAAGGAATTTTTTTATTCCAGGATATGATTTCCATCCACCGATATTATTACTGTTAAAACGACTATCCCCATAAACGCTTGAAACTGCTTTAGGTAGTTCAGTGGGTAACGCAGTTGCCGGGTCATAGGTGGTAAATACAGGGACATCGCCACCTGCCATAAATTGAATCCGGTATTTGTTTCTGGCCCAAGCCTGTTTGGCTATACCTTGCGGAGAATCGCCATTCAAAGGCGAGTAATAAATTGCTGTATCCTGCATTTGTGGGTATCTCAACGAACTTCCTGCTAACCCTGAAGGAATGGTGTAGGCTGTTAATAAAGTAGCTTCAGGCCGTTGGTCTGTTTCGCGTATATTTTCCAATATTCTCCATAAATAAAGTGATGGTAACCACCGTGTGAAACCCCGGCTATATTTTGAATAATGTGCTGCAACCGGAACTCTAACCCCTGTTAATCTATGGGCGATTGTAGAGGTTGCTTCATTTGTAACCCGAATGAAAACTGTTGGTGGGTTTGTGTTCAGGTCAGGGGCCCCATTGTTCCAAAGGGATACAAACATCAAAAGCATGGCACTACCTCCGCGGCTATAACCTGTTCGCGTGATCAGGCTGTTGTAATCCAATGGTACTCCGGTGGTAACATTTGTACGGTACCTGCGGGGAATTGTGTTGGCTGGTGTGGTAATATCCGAAGAGTATGCAACACCCCATATACACTCTCTGTTTTTTGATACATCTTCATTTAGCATTGTCCATGTATCAGCATAATTTGCATAAAATGATGCAATACCGCTTCCAATTACAGCCTGGGATTCAGTTGCTGCCAGAGTATAAAGGTTTTTTCCGGCATAATCAGAGTTTTTAGTAACTCCTGTTTGTCCCAACCATGACGCGGCATATAAAAGGGTTCTGGCCTTTAAAGCCCTTGCAGCCCAAAGATGTGCACGCCCGTCGGCTTTTGTGGCATAATTTGCAGCCTGAAATGCTGCAATGGATTTATCAATATCGCTAAGGATATTACCATATATTTCATCTTCAGAAACCCTTTCAGGATTGGTTACAATTGAAGTTTGATGTGTATTGTTGTAAGGTATGGGCCCCCATAAATTAACCATATGTAAATAGTAAAAAGCCCTTAAAAAATAGATTTCACCCATATATTGGTTACGTAGGTTTTGGCTGATAACATTATTAAGCGGGATAAACTTTAGCGCATTATTACATGCATCCACTGCACTATAAAACAGTTCCCAATAATGGTCAAGGCAAGCATTATCTGCAACATTGTTATCCAAACTTTCAGCCGTAAGGTTATATGCATTAAGCGATTTTTGCTTATTATCAAAGCCTGCATAAAACAAATCGGAGCCCATTTCGGATAGCCCCAGGCCTGCCTCTTTCCCATACCAGCCGCGGCTAAAACTATAACATGAAGCAACTAAACCATTTATACCAGTTGCGGTTGAATACGACAGTTCTGCCGTTGTCCCTGTTTTATTATCCTCTTCCAAAAAATCGGAGCAGGATTGTGACCCCAGCATAATTAGTGAGGTAAATACCAAAATATAAAATGTTTTTTTCATTTGTTTTAATTTTTATGTATTCATAACCTTCAATCCAATATTAAATTTTAAAATATTCAATAATCCGGATCAAAATGTTATAATTTTTATTTTTAGAATTCAAGGTTAAAGCCAAATACCATTTGCTTTGCTAATGGGAATGTAAAAGCACCGCCTCTTTCGGGGTCATAGTTGTCAATACTGCTAAAAGTAAAGAAGTTTTTAAGGGAACCGTAAACTTTAACATTTTCGATACCCACACCTTTTATTACACTTTTGGGTAAAGAGTAACTTAGGGTTATGTCTTTAATTTTAACATAGTTGGCTTTTTCATATAATAATGATGACCCATAACTACCGAAAGTAGCGCTTGCTGAGCCCGGATTAGGGAATTTTGCCCTGGTATTGGTAGGTGTCCAGTAGTCAATATCACCCCAGTTTGCTGTTTCAAAATTTAGTCGTGAATTCAGGTCATACGAAATGTATCCGCCTAAACGGGCAAAAACCAAAACCGACAAAGATAAGTCTTTATAAGTCAAATTGTTGGCAATACCAAATATATGCTTAGGAGAGCGGTTATATACTTTTTTATCGTCATCGTCTAATTTTCCATCATCATTGCGGTCAATAATTTTAATGGTTCCCGGTACACCATAGGCACTTATATAGCCAATAGTTTTACCCGGATTACGGGCTTCCCATGCTGCTTTATACTCAGCAAATTCGCCAACATTCCAAATTCCGTCTGATTCATAGTTAAAGAAAATACTCAAAGGTTGACCCACTATTTGGCCGGTTGTTCCTGTTATATTTCTGGTAATTCCATCAGAAAGGCTAACAACTTTATCTTTTGATGTTGAGTAAGTCCAGTTTATATCCCAGTTAAAGCCATTTTTGTTTAACAACACTGTATTAAGCATAATTTCATAGCCATTTCCCTCGGTTGACCCGATATTTGTTATTACACTTGGGAAAACAGATGAAGGGGGTGCGCTTTTTGGGTATAACAAATCAGATGTTTTGCTAATATAATAGTCGATACTACCCGAAATTCTGTTTGTAAGAATCCCAAAATCCAGGCCAAAGTTATATGCCTCGTTTGTTTCCCATTTTAATTTTTCATTACCCATTCTGCTTGGTAAATTACCTGCTATATCTTTTCCACCAAAAAAGTAATAAGTAACCCTGTCATCTAAAGTTCCCATCGTATCATATGCGTTTATAGCGGCATTTCCCGAAATACCCCATGATGTACGAAATTTAAGATTTGTTAACCAGTTTCTTGTTCCGGTCATAAATCCTTCTTCGTTTATCCTCCAGGCGGCAGCCACCGAAGGAAAATATCCCCATTTGTTTCCAGGGGCCAGCGTTGATGAGCCATCAGCACGAACAGATGCCTGCAATAAATATTTTTCCATTAGGGAGTAGTTTAAACGCCCAAAATATGACAATAACGATGTTTTAGTGTACGAGCTTGTTGTAGAATAGGTTATAGCCTTAGAAACATCATAAAATGAGCTTTTGTAATAGTGTTCCTTACCCGCATCACCGGATGTTATAACCTGCTCCCTTACATCCTGTTTTGCGCTACTACCCACCAAGGCCGAAATATTATGGATTCCAAATTTTGTGGAGTAATTTAGTGTATTATCAAACGTAAAATTGGTCTGGTTAACGTATTCTAAAGACAGCCCTGTTGTACCCGGTGACTGGAACCTTGCAACGCTTTCGTAGTCCTGATAGGTACCTGTCCTTATGTTGCTTCTGTCAAGGGCAAACATAGTTTTAAATGTAAGGTTTTTTACAGGGGTAACTTCAAGATAGGAATTTCCAAAGAAACGGGTTGTTTCAATATTTCGTTGGTAGGCACCATCAATTTCATCAAGTAATGGGTTGGCATGTGCAAGGTAACGTGGGTTTGGGGTTTTAATAATTTCCCCTTCTGCAGTGTATGGGTGACAAATTGTAGTAAGTGCCATTCCCTGGTTGAATACAGAGTTTTGACGTGCATCATGGTCCCTGTAAGTAAACATCAGGTTTGCCCCAACTTTAAACATGTTATTAATTTTATGGTCAAGATTTAACCTTGTATTATAACGGTTCATTTTATCGTTTTTAAGCAACCCCTCATCAAACATAGTACCTAAAGCAAGGTTAAAATTTGTGTTTTCCGATCCTCCTGAAATTGATAATTCATAGTTTTGTGTTAAACCATTTTGTAAAATAATATCAATCCAATTTGTGTAAGAGCCATCGTTGTAAATGTCAATTTCTTTCCAATCTGCCATTGACTCTGTCAATATTTGTTGTGGCGTAAAATTGCTTGTTCCCCAATTGCCTGATGTTAAATCGGCTGCATAATTAGCCTTATCAATTAAACGTTGTACCTCTTTTTTACCGTACATTACTTGTGGAACATGAGTTGCAATATTGGATGAAACATAAGAGTTTAAATTTACTTTCGTTTTTCCTGATTTACCTTTTTTTGTGGTAATAATTATTACACCATTGGCACCCCTGGTTCCGTAAATAGCAGTTGATGCAGCGTCTTTCAAAATGTCCATTGACTCTATATCAGTAGCATTAATATCAATTGTGCTGCCATATTCAACACCATCAACCAATATTAATGGTGCATTTGATGCACTAATAGAGCGGTTTCCCCTTAGGTTAATATTAATCCCAGATCCCGCCTGTCCATCCCTTTGTTGAATGTCAACACCGGGAACTCTACCTTGAATTGCCTGCATGGCATTACTTGTAGTTGTTCGTGCAATTTCATCAGATTTTACAGATCCAACCGAACCGGTAAGGTCTCGTCTTCTTACTACCCCATAACCAATAGCTACAACTTCATCAAGTCCTATTGAACTATCCTGCATTGTAACATTTATGGTACTTTGGTTAGCTACTGCTATTTCCTGCTCGTTAAAACCAACAAACCTGAAAACCAGTAACGCCTGTGCAGGGTTATCAACCTGTAGAGTATAAGTTCCATTTATGTCGGTTACTGTACCAACTGTGGTTCCTTTAACAAATACATTCACTCCGGGAAGAGGTTCACCTCCAGAATCGGTGACTTTCCCACTAACGGTAACAGATGTTTGTGAGAAACAATTGGCGGTAAGCAAAAATAGCATCCCAGCAAACCCCATAATTTTAAACAGTGTTTTTCTCATTTTAAATAAATTTAAGATTAATGGATTGGTTCTATTATTAAACATGATTGATTAAAAAGAATAATTAATTTTTGTTATCGTGTATTACTTCATCTGATTTCAATGAGCTTTTGGTCAAAATTTACAACTCAATTTTTTTATTTAGCGTATCGAATTTTGAATTCAAAAGATAGTTAAAAAGAAACATTCTTTTAACTTTTGTTTGCAATTTTATGATGATTTTAATAATTACAATAGTGTCATTTTATTTTAATATTGGTGACAATTTGTTTTTTTATGTTTTTTTAATTGATTTTGTTTAGATGAATTTCAAGTTTACCCCTAAAGTATAAAGCTTATTTTCTTGAAATTAAGAAGGTAATGCCTGGGAAAAAAATTGTAATCGGAAAAAGGATTTGACAGGAGAATAATTAATAAATTTTGTAAAAAGAAGGACTATTTTAATTAATTGATTTTTTTTGCAATGCATTTAATGACCAATTGTGTCAGCTAATAAACATTAATAATAAATAAGTTATTTCTAAAGTATGTTGCGCTAAATGATTCAGGAATTAGAAAGGCTTTACAGGTGGTTTCGCTTTTATATAATTTTACCTACAATAGCGATTTTGCTTTTAAATGAAGTTCATCGCATTCAATTATTTGATGTCCTTGCCGCCCGAAAAATAACCCTATCATGGATTTTGAGAGAAATTCGGCTTTTATAGGTTTATATTTCAGTAGTTTACCTATAAAGAGTGAACTTAATGGGGTAATTATTATTTTGAATATTTTTTCAATAATCCTGGTTTCTGTTCTTTTACCAAGAATTAAGGATGGACGCACAATTATTGTTGTTGGGAATGGAAAGGACAGGAGTTTTTGCTCGGTTTTCCCTTTGGTTTTTAAATAGAAGTTTTTGCTGCCAGGATTTGCACCAATTGAACTTATATAAACAAAACATTTTACCCCTGCATTAAAACAATATTCTGCAATTTTAATAACCAAATCCATATCAATTTCCTCGAATTTTTCACGGTTTCCTGCTTTCTTTAAAGTAGTACCAATTGTGCAGAAAGCAACATCTGTGTTTAAAGGGATTGATATATTTTTTATATCAGTTTTACGAAATGTTACTCCAGCTGGAGGATTTTTAAAATCACTATTGGTGTATGCCATAATATGGCTGAACCGCTTATCTTTTGAAAGATTAAAAATCAAATGACTTCCGGTTAACCCCCCGGCCCCAAATACAATTGCCCTATAATTATTTGGAGTTTCCATTTTTTAATCGATCTTTAGACTTTTAGAATATTAGATCTTATATGATGGTAATGCTTTGATTTTAAGCGCATTATGCTTTAATGAATATATTAATTTGCATCTGTAAATCAAGCAAATAAAACAGTTTAATGAACTATTAATTATTAAAAGATTACCGGAATTTGAAGTGTAACAACTCAATAATGAGCGATAAGGGATTTAACAGGTACAATTCGTTAATGCTAATCCGGGTTAAAAATCAATAAATTATTTTTTTAAATTTATAATTAGTTGTTCCATACGGTCGGCTTCCTCTTTCATTTCAAGGCGTAAATAACAGTTTTTTAAATTTTGAATGTAGTTTATGCTTCCGGGATTTATTTCATGTAATTTCAGAAATATATCACGGCTCGTCCTGAAATCAACAGAAATCACTTTAAGTTCCCTCCTCAGATATGCGTAGCTTGTATGATCGGGATTTCGGTTATATTTTTTCATTTCGTTCTGGTAAGCCTCTTCGGCCTTATCAAAATAAAAACGTCCTCTCCAATATAACGCATTCTCATGGTCAGGATAGGTTTGAATAATTTCAGAATTAAAATTAAATGCTTGCTGTTTTTGCCCCGATTTATCAAGTAACTTTAAATATTCAAACTGTAATTCGGGATTGTCCTTTTCTGGAATTAGCCCCCAAACCTCCATTGCCCTGTTTATATTGCCGTTTTCAATATTGAAAACGAAGAGCCTTGTACTTGCAGTATTACCAAATGAACTTCCCAAAAGTTGTTGCAAATAGCGGTTCCAGTGCCTGTATTCCAAATCTTTATCCCCCCAGTAAAAATAGGCCATTCCAATCATGCCCAAAATTTCCGGATTTGAATTAACATCAGCAATCCTGGTTAAATAGATATGGACTTTATCCCAGCTCTCGGTATAAAAAGCTGATTTACCAGCCAATTCGTTTATTTCATGACTAATTTCAGAGGGGTTTTTATCATTTTCAAGTTGTTCCATTAAGGTTAATACCTTCTCATAATTTTTAGCTTCAAAGGCAGTTATTATCAATGATTCCCGCGAAGGAGCAGCCGGTTTACGCTGCCCAAAGGCAAATCCAGGCAGAATAACAAGCAGAATAAAAGTTATTTTCTTTATCATAACCAATTTTAACTAAATTGTGTGTTATCCAAAAAACAAAGAGTAACAAAGTGTTTTTTAATGTAAAACACAAATATAATAAGATGAGAAAAGTAAACAATACTTTTAATTGGGAAATTTATACTTTTTAAAAAACAACAAGGTTCACAATTGAAATGAGAAAAAATAATAACACAATATTTATTGATAAATAGGGCAAAAGTTCTATTTTTGCACCACATTTAAAAATGAACACGGGTGTAGCTCAGTTGGTAGAGCACTGGTCTCCAAAACCTGGTGTCGGGAGTTCGAGTCTCTCCTCCCGTGCGTTTAAAACCCGGAGAGTTGGCCGAGTGGTCGAAGGCGCACGCCTGGAAAGTGTGTTTCCGCCAAAAGTGGAACGAGGGTTCGAATCCCTCACTCTCCGCTAAAAACAAAGGCCGTCCCGGCAAGGGGCGGCTTTTTTATTTTTTAATTAATAAACGAACCTAACTGAGAAAGGCGCCAACACTTATGGATAAAAGTTATGCTGGCCAAAATGAGTCATGTGTTTTCCCTAAATGTATAGGAACAGGCTTTTCGACCTTAATCAAAAAATTATTTACTGGTGAAATTATTAATGGGATATGTTTAAATTGCAATGTTAAATTCGGTAATTCTATATGAAACACCAATGTTTTGCAAAAACAACTTGTCCTGGCTTTTCGGGAAACGATAATTAACAAAATTTAGATCATGGGTATTCCCCTGAAAGGTAGGGGCAGGCAATTTTATTTTTTAACAAGTTTTGTTCGGGTGAAAGTTAATAATATGTATTAATTCATCAGGATTTTTTAATGTAAGCAACTATAGTTTTTACAATGGAAAAAATAGCAACATCAAATTTAAAACTAGGAATAATTTGTGGCGGGCAACTGGGTAAAATGTTAATTCAGGAGGCAAGTAAATGGGATATTATCACCTATACATTAGATGCGGATGAGAATTGCCCAGCAGCAGGTATTTCTTCGGTTTTTGTAAAAGGCAGTAACTTTGATTATGATGCTGTATATAATTTTGGTAAACTTGTTGATATTCTTACATTTGAGATTGAACATGTTAATGTTGAAGCCCTCAAAAAATTAAAATCAGAGGGGCTTAATATAGTGCCCGACCCGCATGTTCTTGAATTAATCCAGGACAAAGGGTTACAAAAGTGTTTTTACAGGGATAACGGAATCCCGACTGCTAGTTTTGATCTTTTTGGTTGCAAAAAGGATATTTTTAATGCCATTAATGAAAACAGAGTTAAATTTCCATTTGTTCAAAAGCTCAGGAAGGGAGGTTTTGATGGCAGGGGAGTTGCTGTTATTAATAATTTAGGTGAAGTTGATAAATTATTGGAAGGCCCTTCCTTAATTGAAGAAAAAGTTGTAATAGAAAAAGAAATAGCAATAATAGCTGCCCGCAATCAAAAAGGAGAGACAAAATGTTTTCCGGCAGTGGAAATGGTTTTTAATGAACATGCCAACCTGGTTGAAAGATTAGTGTGCCCTTCATCTTTAACGCCTGAACTTAATTCAGAAGCCGAAGCTTTAGCCTCCAAACTAATTGAATCACTTGATATGGCCGGATTACTGGCAGTTGAGTTTTTTGTTGATGTAAACGGGCAACTTATTGTGAATGAATCGGCGCCCAGGCCCCATAATAGTGGCCACCATACTATTGAAAGTGTGACAACATCGCAATATGAGCAACATATTAGAGCTATCCTTAATTTGCCCCTGGGAAGCACATCGCTGATTTCACCTTCAGTTTTAATAAACCTTTTAGGTGAGCCATTCTTTGATGGCCCGGTTTTTTATGAAGGATTTTCTGAATGTCTTGCCATTGATGGGGTCAAAATTCATCTTTATGGAAAAAAAATAGCGAGACCATACCGAAAAATGGGACATGTAACGGTTATATCACAAAGCCTTGAATCTGCTAATAAAAAGGCCGACAAAGTAATGAGTTTATTAAAGGTAAAATCATGGAAAAATTAATTGTTGGTATAATAATGGGATCAGACCCTGATTTGCCGGTTATGAACCAGGCCGCTTAAATTACGGAACAATTTGGTGTTAAGTATTAAATTGATATTGTTTCGGCACACTGCACCCCGGAAAAAATATTTCAGTTTGAAAATGATGCCCATATGCATGGTATTAAATTTATAATAGCCGGGGGCGGTAGGAGCTGCCCATTTACAGGGTATGGTGGCTTCAATAAGACCATTACCGGCTATAGGCGTTCCAATTAAATCATTAATCCCGATTAATGGTTGGGATCCGGTTTTATCTATTTTACAAATGCAGGGTGGCCTACCGGTTGTAACAGTGGCACTTAACGGGGCAAAAAATGCAGGTATTCTTGTAGCTCAAATATTCTCCTTGAATAGTGATGGGTTACAAGAAAAAATTGTGAAATACCAAAACAACTTAAGGGACAAGGTTATTGGGAAATCATGTAAAATTTCTTCGTCAAGATAGATTTTTTGTTTTAATACCATCATAAAATGGTATTGCCTGGTTTTGTAATAATTTTTTACAATTAATGAAATAGCCATAAGCAATAAATTGCATGCAAACCACAATGATTATTTATGGCGTATGGCATCCCGATAAATTGGGACAAGTTGTGACAATTAAACCCAAATTTGTCTTTAGCCATTTTTTCTAATGACCGTCATTAGAAAT
>JBBIVA010000100.1:0-14647 GCA_037439945.1 Marinilabiliaceae bacterium | reverse complement strand
ACTCTATGCTTTAAATTTTATTACAAAATTATTACATCGAACTCACGTTAATTATAAAAGGTATTAAACAATCTTTATAAAAATTTTAACATGAAAGGTTACTGAGATAATCAATACCCTGTAATTTAATAAGAAGTACAGATAGATAAGTGTAACTTGGCTGGTTTAACACGGTTATCCATACTGGCTTATTCAAAAAAAAGTGCTTCCCTGATTTCGAAACACTTTTTTTTGATATTATAACCCAGATTATTTCTCCTTCGGCGGGTACAAATGAATTTCGCGCTGGGGTAATGGAATTGTAATACCCCGGTAATCAAACTCTTTCTTAACCATTTCATTCATTTTAAAAAAAACATCCCAGTAGTTTGTGGCATCCACCCAAGCCCTGGTAACCAGGTTAACCGAATTTTCGCCAAAAGAAATAACCCCTACAAATGGTTCCGGGTCAGTTTTTATTCTTTCATCAGAACTAATAACCTCAATAATAATTTCCCGTGCCTTATCAATATTATCGCTATAACTAATACCAAATGTCCAATCTACCCTTCTTAAAGGTTCGTATGAATAATTAATTAAACTGCCGGTACTTAAACCACCGTTTGGTATAATAATGGTTTTCATATCCGGCGTATTTAAAACAGTATGAAAAATCTGCATCTCTTTAACAGTCCCCAAATATCCCTGGGCTTCAATAAAATCGCCAACCTTAAACGGCTTAAAAATCAAAAGCATAACTCCTCCGGCAAAATTTTGAAGAGTACCTGATAACGCCATCCCAAACGCAATACCCGCAGCGCCAAGTAATGCTATGAATGATGTCATTTGCACACCCACCATTGTAATTACACTTATGAACAACAGTATTTTTAAAACAACTGATATAAATTGAATTAAAAAAATCTGGAGAGTTTTTTCAAAAGCTTTTAATTCAAATATTTTACGTAAAACCTTTGAAAGCCGGCTAATTAACCAAAGGCCAATTATCAGCGTCAAAATTGCCAAAAGGAGCTTGCTCCCATACTTAATTAGCAGCTCAAACATTTTATCTGATGCAGGTATAATTGATATCAGCTCTTCCATTTCTATTTCGATTTTATAAACCTAATTTGTAAATATAAACCATAGTAACCTCCAAAATTAAACACTTTAGTTTTTTTAACATAATAAATAAAGCATTGTGTAAATATATCAAAATAAAAAAAAGTTGAAACCACCGGTTTTGTTTTCCAAATGCAGACATTTAAAAGTGCAATTTATTTTTTTTTCAAAAAAGTAAATTCATGGTTTGCATGGGAAGATTTTAACCTTTAAATTTGCATCCGCAAAAAAACAATTAGATATAGATTTAATTGGTAATGCCGAGGTAGCTCAGCTGGTTAGAGCGCATGATTCATAATCATGAGGTCGGCGGTTCAAGCCCGCCTCTCGGTACTTTGGAAAACGGGGGTTCTATAAAGGATCCCCGTTTTTTGTTTCTCTAAAAAATAGTAATTTCACCATATCAAATCAAACCCTTTTTTTGTTATAAAAGGGCATGATTTATGGAAAAAATTACTGCCTGATGAGTTTTTCCAGGTCTTATAATAAAAATTATTTTCGGATGAAACATCCATGATTTAAAAATAGCCCTGCGGATGTATGGTTAATGGGTGTTGCACGAGTACAATTGATTAACTAAATTTTATCCTCGTGAAAAAATTGGATTTGTTTATTCTAAAAAGCTATCTGGGCCCCTTAATAATGACTTTTTTTATATCCATGTTTATACTGGTAATGCAATTTCTTTGGCGTTACGTTGACGATCTTGTGGGGAAGGGTCTTGAGTGGGTAGTTTTAGTCGAACTTCTTTTTTATGCTTCATTGCAGGTTGTCCCAATGGCGTTACCACTGGCTATATTACTAGCTTCGTTAATGACATTCGGCAACTTAGGCGAAAACTATGAGTTAACGGCCTTAAAATCGGCCGGTATATCATTGCTGAGAATTATGTTGCCATTAATATTTTTAACTCTTTTTATTTCATTTGCTGCATATAAATTTTCTAATAATTTACTTCCTGTTGCAAATTTAAAGTTGTACTCAATCCTTCATGGAATAAGGGAAACAAGGCTTGAGCTTGATATCAAGGAGAAAGTTTTTTATCAGGGGGTAGATAATTTCAGTATAAAGATTGATGAAAAGGACAAGGATAAAAACCTGCTTTATGATGTAATGATTTACGACCACCGGGACCGTCAATTGAAAAACAGTAATGTAACACTCGCTGATTCAGGGAAACTGCAAATGTCGGACGATAAGAAGTTTCTTTTATTAACATTGTTTGATGGTATCAGGTACGATGAACGGGTAAGCGGAGAATCACCACGGCAACAGAGGCAAGACTCGCGAATGTTTCGCACTGATGTATTTAAAAAGCAGGAGGCTATTATTCAATTACAAGGTTTTGATTTTACAAAAACTGATGAAAGCCTGTTTAGAAATAGCGACAGAATGAAAAATATTGAACAATTGACGCATGATTTGGACTCAATACATCAGGAATTAAAGATTTATAAACAAAGCCTTGAAGATAGGTCTTCAAACTTTTATTTTAACAGGCTCAGATATGAGGACAGAGCAAAGTATGAAATTGTTGATACTGCAAAAATTTTGAGTTCCGATTCGCTGTTTAGATCACTCGATGGCCAGCAAAAAAGAATGGTTATGGAATATGCATTGAGACAGGCAAGGGATAATAAACAGGTTATTGACGACCAAATGAGATTTATTGAAAGGGAGGAGTTAAAAATCCGCAGGCATTTAATGGAGTTACACCGAAAATTTACTTTACCGTTTGCCTGTTTAATATTCTTTTTTATTGGAGCCCCGTTGGGAGCCATAATTCGAAAAGGCGGGCTGGGAATGCCTGTCGTAATTTCAATTTTTTTCTTTATAATTTATTACATAATTGACACCATAGGGGCCAAGTTCGCACGGGAAGGGGTTTGGCATGTTTACCAGGGTATTTGGTTGTCGTCATCGATACTTTTACCGGTTGGAATTTTCCTTACCTATAAATCGGCCACTGATTCATCTTTACTAAACCCTGATGCGTATATTATCTTTTTAAGAAAATTGAGGGCAAAATTGCAGATTAAAATTTAAATCAGTTGAATCTGCATTGTAAATGATTAATTTTGCACTCACTTCAAAAATTGAAATTTGAAATAGATGTCTGAACAAAACAATATAGTCCTTAATACAATTGAAGAGGCAATTGAAGCTATTAAGAAAGGGGAATTAATAATTGTGGTGGATGATGAAGACCGGGAAAATGAGGGTGACTTTATTGCTGCTGCACAACTTATAACTCCTGAAAAGGTTAATTTTATGGCCAAGCATGGCCGGGGTTTAATTTGTGCACCAATAACCGAACAGCGTTGCGAGGAACTAGAACTTGATTTAATGGTTGGCAGAAATACATCGTTGCACGCAACCCCATTTACTGTTTCTGTTGATTTAATTGACAATGGTTGCACAACAGGAATATCTGCTTCAGACCGTGCAAAAACTTTATTAGCACTATGTGATTCAAATACCAAACCCGAAGATTTAGGGCGCCCGGGGCATATCTTTCCGCTTAAAGCCAAGGATAAGGGAGTTCTCCGGCGCACCGGACATACTGAGGCAGCCGTTGACCTGGCTAAACTTGCAGGTTTATATCCTGCCGGCGTATTGGTTGAAATTATGAATGACGACGGTTCCATGGCCAGATTGCCCCAATTGGCAAAAATTGCTGCAAAGTTTAATCTTAAGCTTATTTCCATCAAGGATTTAATAACCTACCGGCTTAAACAGGAAAGCCTTATTGTTAAGGGTGTTGAGGTTCAATTGCCAACATCCTTTGGACATTTTAGGTTTATACCCTTTAAGCAAAAGTCGAATGGGTTAGAGCATATGGCTCTTATTAAAGGATCCTGGACCCCGGGTGAGGCAATTCTTGTCCGGGTACATTCATCATGCACAACCGGCGATATATTTGGTTCATTAAGATGTGAATGTGGGGAACAACTCAGAAAATCAATGGAGTTAATAGAGATGGAGGGAAAAGGAGTTGTTGTTTACATGAACCAGGAAGGACGAGGCATTGGACTAATGAATAAAATTAAAGCCTACAAATTGCAGGAAGAGGGTTTGGATACAGTTGATGCAAATGTTGAGCTAGGGTTTGAAGCCGATGAAAGAGATTATGGTGTTGGTGCACAAATATTACGTGAGCTGGGAGTAACCAAAATGCGGTTAATGACAAATAATCCTATTAAAAGAATTGGCCTTGAGGGATATGGTTTAAAAATTACTGAAAACGTACCCATCGAAATAAAACCAAATGCATTTAATGAAGTTTATATGCAAACAAAAAAGAACAGGATGGGGCATAACCTCGATTTCTTTAAATATTAACTATTTAGAACTGTTATTTTGGATTTGCTTTTTTATCCCTGATCAGTCATTACAGATTCAATGAACTAATGGCTAAGCCGGGTTTAACCCTACCTAATGGTTGGTACAGGCTACTTTATAAAAGCTTAATTTGTAAGCATTTCGGATTATAAATATTTAGTTTATCATAAACGATTTATCAAAATAGAAGTCACATAATCAACAACTTAAGACTATAAATTTCTTATGGTGGTATTTGAAAAATCGGTTAAAGGCAAGTTTGGGCCTATTTCTTTTTTCGGATTTCAAAAAGAATATAAATAATTAAAATAACCAATCCCAGTATTGCGACAAGTTGTAAAAAAATGTAAATCCCTTTTTGATTCAGGGTTTCATTAATACTAACCATATAAGCCGTAACACTTACAACAGTTAATGCTATTACATTTCATTTTCGCATTTTTTAAGGCGGCGAATACGGGCATTTTTAACATCCCGTAAAACTTAAATTTGGAATAATTTTTTATTTTTGATAAAACTACTATCTTGTAAACCAAAATCGATAATTAAAAATATCAAATGGCCGAATTAAAAGAGAAAATCGAGCTGGAATATCTGCTCAACACATCCCCGGTAATTCTCTTCAACCGACTGGCAACACCAAGTGGCTTATCTGAGTGGTTCGCTGACGATGTTATGGTTGACGGTAAAAATTTCACCTTTATTTGGAAAGGAAGCGAACAAAGAGCCGAGCAAGCCCTTAGGAAAGAAAACAAAATGGTCCGATATCAGTGGATTGATGACGATATGGATGGAACATGGTTTGAATTTCAAATAAATGTTGACGAGCTAACCGGCGATGTTGCCCTTCTTATTGTTGATCACGTAGATGCTGATGAAGTAAAGGATACAATTGATTTGTGGAACAGGCAGATTGAAATCTTAAAACATGGACTTGGGTCATCCTAAAAAGAATTGAAGTTAAATGCCCGATTTATCAACTACATATATGGGGCTTTATTTACCAAGCCCCATTATAGCTGCCAGCAGCGGTTTAACCAATGATATAAAAAGCCTGGTTGATATTGAATCAGCCGGGGCCGGGGCTATTGTGTTAAAATCACTTTTTGAAGAAGAAATTATTGTCGAGCTTGACCACCGTAAAAACAAAATGCACTCTGAAAACTATCTATACCCTGAAATTTATGACTTTTATGAAGAGCAGGATGTGGATGATACCCTAACAGAGTACTTAAGGCTAATTTATGAAGCGAAAAAAAATATTACAATTCCTATAATTGCAAGCATAAATTGTATCACACAATACAATTGGCCATACTTTGCCAAATACCTTCAGGATGCAGGGGCAGATGGTATTGAACTTAACATTTCCCTTTTGCCCGCCGATGAAGGAGGCTTACACGGTCAAAACGAACTTATTACCCTTGATATTATTAAATCTGTTTTGAAGGAAACATCCATTCCTGTTTCGATAAAAATAAGTCCATATTTCTCAAATTTAACACAGTCGATAATTGATTTTTCAAAAAGCGGAATTAAAGGAATTGCCTTGTTTAACAGGTTTTTCAGTCCCGATTACGACACCGAATCGCTTGAAATTATTCCGGCGCCCATTTTCAGTAATCCTGATGATTACGTATTACCTTTGCGCTGGATAGCCATTACCTCGGGAAAAGCCGAATGCGATATTGTAGGAACAACTGGAATTCATAGCGGTTTAACTGCAGCAAAAATGATACTTGCCGGAGCTTGTGGGGTGCAGGTGGCTTCTTCATTATACAAAAAAGGGATAAATCACATTCAAACCATTAATAATGATCTGGATAAATGGATGGCAGGCAAAGGATTTAATTCTATATCAGATTTCATGGGAATGTTGAATTATTCAAAAACAGATAAGCCCGGAGGATTAATCCGTACCCAGTTCATGAAACATTTTGCCGGTAAATAAATTATGTTTTATCGGAGATAAAAATACAATCATTAAAATTTATTGGAATCTGGGTATTACACCTCCTGATTATAAATATCAGGTTTTAACAAATATTTAATCCTGAATAGAACAAAAGTTTTATAATTTCCCACTGCCTGTTACAGAATCAAATAAAATAGCCTGCAATAAGCATTAAATAGTTTAATTCCCATTATTTTCCGAAATTTGACCGGTTACTTTAACCCACCAATTTTAGGGAAGATAAATATATTGCCAGATTTTATTTAAAATTAAATAACACACAATGCATAAATTGAGGATAGTATTTATGGGTACACCTGAATTTGCAACCCATAGTTTAAAGGTTTTAATTGAAGCAGGTTGTAATATTGTTGGCGTGATAACCGCACCTGACAAACCGGCCGGCCGAGGACAAAAATTAAATCAATCATCAGTTAAGCAATTTGCCATCGAAAAAAATTTAAAAATCCTTCAACCAATTAATCTCAAAGACCCTCAATTTATAGCTGAGTTAAAGGGGTTAAAACCCCAATTGCAAATAATTGTAGCCTTTAGAATGTTGCCAGAGGTTGTATGGACAATTCCTCCACTTGGCACTTTTAACCTTCATGCATCACTTCTGCCTCAATACAGAGGAGCCGCACCAATTAACCATGCAATAATTAATGGTGAAAAAGAAACAGGAGTGACAACTTTTTTTCTCAAACATGAAATTGATACAGGAAATATAATATTCCAGGAAAAAGTACAAATAAATAATTCCGATACAGCTGGGATTGTCCATGACAAACTAAAGGAAAAAGGTTCCGGTCTTGTAATTAAAACGGTTAAGGCAATTGCCGAGGGCAATGTATCTGAAACCCCTCAGGATATATTTCAATGCAATGAACTTATAGCAGCACCAAAACTTTTTAAAGATGACTGCAAAATAAACTGGGATGATTCGGCAATAAAAATTTATAATAAAATAAGAGGATTGAGCCCCTACCCCACATCATGGACCGAAATGTTTTTTCCCGATGGAACAATTACCGGGCTTAAGATTTTCTTTTCACATGTTTTACAAACATCAACACTTAAACCGGGGGAGGTAACAAGCGATGGGAAAAAAACAATATTGGTTGGAACAGGTTTAGGCGACATACAACTTACAGATATTCAGCTTGCAGGTAAAAAACGTATGCCCGTTGAAGAGTTTCTAAAAGGGTATAGATGGCAACAGGGAACGTTTTTCAAATAGCTGATGATATACAAAACCCACATAAAACAATTGGTTCAACATTGATATTTAACCCAAATAATTATATTTGTTGACTGAATATGTTTTAAGGTATTTCAGTAACAAGTTAAAATTAAAAAGAAATATTACGATGATGATAAACAGAATTGCAGTTCACCTGGCCAATATTGTCCTCTTGTTCAGCTTTTCAGCTACATACCTTTATTCTCAAAAGAAAATAACGCGCGAAGAATATATTCAAACCTATAAAGAATGGGCGATTGAAGATATGAAAAAATCGGGCATCCCTGCCAGTATAAAGTTAGCCCAGGCAATTCTTGAGTCGGCCGAAGGAAACAGCAAACTGGCCAAGGAAGCCAACAATCATTTTGGAATAAAATGCCACACCGACTGGCAGGGGCAAAAAGTTTATCATCATGATGATGCAAAAGATGAGTGTTTCAGAAAATATGACAATGCGATTTCATCCTTCGAAGACCATTCTATTTTTCTTACAACCAGAAACAGGTACAGAGGTTTGTTCAGCATTGACCCTACTGATTACAGAGGTTGGGCCTTCGGGTTAAAAGAAGCCGGTTATGCAACCAACCCAAATTATCCCCAACAATTAATTAAAATTATTGAGGACCATCAACTTAATTTATTTGATCAGGAAGGTGAAGATGAAGCAAGGCAGGCACAGAAACTGATTCAAAAAAGAATGGCCTCAGGTACCCTTATAATAGATCCTTATAAACAAAGGGAAGTTGGGTATAACAATGGAGTAAAGTATATAAAAGTTCAGGGTAACGACACTTTTGACAGCATTACCAAACAGTTTAATTTACGCTCCTGGGAAATAAGCCATTATAATGATTTGCCCAACAATGCCGATATAAAGAACTACCGGTATTTATACCTTGAATCAAAAAGAAAGAAAGCTCATCCCAACCATTCAACACATATTGTAAAGGAGGGTGAAACTATGCATTTAATTTCACAACAGTATGGAATAAGGTTGCGTCGTTTATATTTATTAAACAATATGGAAACAGGATCACAGCCCAAAAGCGGAGATAAATTGAATTTAAGAAAGAAAATAAGGCAATAGGCTATAAAATGAAACAAGCATGATTCGTTTCCCTGCATTCAGGGTAATCAGGATGAATCGAAGGTTGACATTGTCTATTTTCTTCATTCGGGTACCCTTAATATTAGTTGCAGTATGTACAACCTTATTTTAAAAATTACCACCTGATGAAAGAAAAAACTATATGCATACCTGTAACAGAGTACGCCTCATTAAATGAAATGTTGGAAAAAGACATTCTTTTGGCCAACAAAGCCGTTTATGCAGCAGGAAATGCCTATGCCCCATACTCAGGCTTTTCGGTGGGTGCGGCATTAATACTAAAAAACGGGGATATTATAACAGGTAATAACCAGGAAAATGCAGCCTATCCGAGTGGTTTATGTGCCGAGAGAGTTGCTCTTTTTTATGCTGGTTCACAATTTAAGGATAATGCCATTATTTCAATGGCAGTGGCTGCCTTTAAGGATGGAGAAATGACTGATGAACCAATTTCACCTTGTGGTGGCTGCCGTCAGGTTTTTGCAGAATATGAACATCGGTTTTTAGCCCCTTTTACCTTAATTTTGCTCGGGAAAAACAGAATTTATAAGTTTCATAAGTCAACTTTGCTTCTCCCACTGGGTTTTGAACCTTCAATACTTTAGAATTCAGGTTTCCATATCTTTTAGAATTTTTTCAACTTCTTCTTCGGTCTGAAGAAGTTTTTCCCGGCATGTACGAATTAACAGCGATACCCTTTTTACCTTTTCTGACAAAATATCAACATCCATCTCTTCATTCTCCATCTGCTCCAGTATTTCTTCTATCTCAGCTATGGCTTCACTATATCCTGGTTTTTTCTTAATTGTCATATAAAGAAATTATATATTAATTTTTAAACTGCAGGCACTGTAAAACGAACAGTGGTTCCCGATCCCAATTTACTTTGTATATCAATTGTACCCTTGTTGAGTTCAACAAATTCCTTACTTAAAATTAATCCCAATCCCGTTCCTTTTTCGTTAAAAGTGCCTGCTGTTGAATGCGAATTTTCAATGCTGAAGGCTTTTTCAACCTGCTCCCTGTTCATTCCAACTCCCGAATCGGAAATTTCAATCTCAACTAAACCACCATCCTTATATTTGCCTCCTACATGAATTACACTACCCACCCGCGAAAATTTTATTGCATTACCAACCAGGTTACGTAAAACAGTTGAATAAATATTGGAGTCGGCCATTGCAAGTAATCCGGGTTCCATTTTTAAAGCTAAAACAATATCCTTTTCCTGAGCCGATAAGCGTAACAGGTTAATAACATTTCCGGTAAGTATAGTAAGGTCAAGCTTTTCTGGTTTATACTCACTTGTTCCCATTTGGGTCCTTGACCATTGTAATAAATTTTCGACCAATGAAAAAAGTTTGCTGGTTGATTGATGTACCATCCTGCTATAATTTAAAACTTCGGACTGGTTCATTGTTTCGGAGTGCAACACCAGCATCTCAGACAAACCCATTAAGGAATTAAATGGGCTTTTAAGGTCATGGGCAAGAATTGAAAAAAACTTATCTTTTGCTTCAATCTTTTTTACATTTGTCTTAATTTCATTTTCAAGTTGGTTTATATACCTGCTTTTATACCTTAACTGGAATATTAAAATTAAAACTGCAATAACCAATACCGAAATTATAATTATTGAAACTACACCTAAGCCCAATAATCCAGATGGTTGTGACATAAAAACCAGGGAAGGATAATGATTGCTAATATTTATGCTGGTAAAAGTCGAAAAATTTGGAAATACCATTAATCCGGATTTTGATTGTGTAGGTACAAGCAATAAAAAAATTATGCAGGCTGAAAATTGTAGGGTTTGGATCTTGCGCATAAAAAACATTACTTTGATTACTGGTAGGCCTAAGTTAGCTAAACAATTATGTACAAAAAATTGATTAAACAAACTTGGTTAATACTGACTGAAAATTAGAAAGAATAATTTGAATAATAAAATGTTATATTCATTTTCCTTTCACATTTCAGTTAATAACCTAATGTTTTAGCCATTATTCTGGTTCCGGATAATCGGGTTCACTAACAATACTTTTAACCGTTATATCCCTAAACCGGGTACCAATAATATTCCCACTTTTTAGCTGATGGCCGTCTTTAATCAGTTTACCATCCAAATAAGTGAGAGTATAGCCACGCCGTAATAACTCCAGGGGGTTGTATAACTGGTTACTTTTGTCAAAATACAATAGCATTCCTTTATGATGCTTTAAATTTGAACGAGATAGAATCTTAATTTGTTTCCGCTTTTCATTTAAACTATTTTTTTCTTTGCCTAACGTTTGCAGTAACAGCTGTCTCATTAAATTAACATGCCCTGTAATTTTGTTTTTATTTTTTTGAAATAAAAACTTAGTTTTCTGTGGAATTTCATCGAACAACCTGTTAATTCTGTACTTCTCATTATTAACAAGTTGTATTACTTTTGAGTTAACTGTTGAAGTAAGAAAAGTAAGTTTAACACTGTTACTTATGATTCTGTTTTTTGCGCATTCAGCCAGGGTTTCTGAATATTGATTAATACTTTCCAATAACTGCAATGCCACATTTATTAAAAATTCACCAACAGCAGTTGGGGTTTTTAATGATGAGTATGCCACCAAATCAGCTACTGATTTATCCCTCTCATGACCAATACCGGTTAAAACAGGTATGGGATACTGAGCTATATGGTAAGCCAGCCAGTAATCATCAAAGGAACTAAGATCAAAGGAGGCTCCACCTCCCCTTATAATTACAACTACATCAAAAAATGATGAATATTCAAAAATTTTATCGAGGCTTTTTATTATTGAAACCGGAGTATTGTCGCCCTGCATAATGGCCGGAAAAAGCTTCATATAAAACCTTATTCCAATCCTGTTATTTTGAAGGTGGTGTATAAAATCTTCGTAACCGGCTGCCGTGGGCGATGATATTATTGCAATACGTTGCGCAACAACAGGGAATTCAAGCTCCCTGTTCATATCAAAAACTCCCTCCTGTTTCAATTTAAGGATAACGTCTTTTTTTCTTTGTTCCAGGTCGCCAAGGGTATATGCCGGGTCAATATCCCGAATAATTAAACTAAGCCCGAAAACTTCCTGAAATTCAACTGATACCTGAACAAGTACTTTTAAACCCGATGTTAATGTTATCCCGGTCGATGTTTCAAAATAAGGCTTAAGCATCCGGAACGTATAAGCCCAGATAATGGCTTTACTGCGGGCGACAATTTGTTCAGATTCGGCTGATTTTTCAACCAAATCAAGGTAACAATGGCCATTTTGATTAACCCTGAATTCGGCAATCTCGGCTCTAATCCAAACAGGAAATGCGAAATTGTGGCCAATTGTATGGCTAATTTGTTGGTTAAGCTGAAGTAATGATATAATTTCCTTTGACATTTCTCTGTTCTTGACCATTAATAACTTTTTTAAATCCGGGGCAAGTAATTTATATCGCTAATATTATTAAAAAAACAAGGAAAAAGAATTTTTATCTTCCCATTAAATAACCATCCGGATCCTGTTTATAATCCTCAGGGTCCTTAAGTCTCCCTTTATTACGTTCAAACTCCTGAAACCTCATTTCCTGTTGTTTGTTTATTTTATCACTGTCAATGGCAACACCTTTATTATAATTCACCCTGTAATCCTCACTACCCATATTTGTAAAGAAAATCCATGGTCCCTGCATTAATCCTTTATCGTACATCCCAAAAATCTCTTTACGTCCATTTTCAAAAAAAACAGTGTATGAACCATGAAGAATACCATCTTTATATGAAGCCCTTATTCGTTCGCCTCCCCGGGGAAAAAAAACTGTTTCAAAACCATTGAGTTTGTCATTTTTCCACTCCGACACTGACGAAACCGAACCATTTTTGTAGTATGTGGTTGATTCACCATGCTTTTCATTATTTACATAATTATCCTTCCCAACTACACGGCCATTTACATCGTACATTAACCACTCGCCTTGCTTTTGCGAACCATTGTAAACACCCTCAGCAATTTTTTTCCCGGCTTCACTATATAAAACTCCCTTACCCTTATCGCTGTTTTCTTCATAAACAATGCTGGCCATAAGTTTTCCATTTTCATGATACCTTAACATTTCACCCGTTAACCGGTTATCCTTAAAAAAAGCCTTATACATAACCTTTCCATTTGGATATTTTCGCTCCCACCTCCCCTGTTTAAGCCCGTTTTTATCGGTAAAATTAAGCGTTTCGGCCTGTTTTGTTTGATTTGTTAAAGTGGTTGATTCCTGGGAATTAGCGTTAAAAACCCATAAAACCCCACAAAAAATAATTGCTATATATCTCATTGTTATTAATTTTCAGCATCTAATTCATTAAATACCTAACTGATACTTTTTGATCATATCTTATTGCTAATAAATCAAAAATAGAAAATATTAGGGATACCATCTCCAAAAAGGTAAATATTTGAATTTATAATTTATGCCGGTACATATAGCAAAACCTAAAAACTCCGGTTTGGTTATAAACTACTGGGTTTGTAATTTTTATCATTTTTCGTACTATGTATTGATTTTATAAAAACGTGTAGTGCTATAAAACCGCCAAATCATATTTTAAGTGGCTTAACGGTTTGTTATTTAATAAATTGACATACTGCAATAATGTTGCTGCGGGGATTTTACAAAATAAACGAATGGCAATGTCTAAAATCTTGTCGAAATTCGACTTCAGGTTGTGCAATCCGGGGCGCATTTTAGCAGTATAAATATGCTATATTATGATAATTATTTACATTATGCGCAACTTTCTTTGTTGTTTTTTTTACAGGCTCCTTTAAGTTTTTTTAATTGCAAAACATGTTATAAATAGTTTTAACCTGTAGCAAAAAGTGTATTGGACATTGATTTGATAATGGATTAAATTTGTAAAACTGTAAAAGACTGAAATTTGAATTATTGAGAACTTCCTAAAATAAAACCATGAGACCCCGCATTATAAGCCTGGTTTAAAAAAGGTAATTATTTCCCCTCATAAGTTTTATTTCCCTAAGGAAAAAAATCCGGTTGATATTGGTATTAATTAAATCAAAAAAGGAATGGAGGAAGCAATGAAAACCAGTTATGAAGAAATAAAATCACGTTTTGATACAATTAGGCCAGGGTTAATGAATAAAAAAAATGTTGTGGCCACGGGAATTGGTTATAAAACTGTAAATGGAAAATTAACATCTGATTTGGCCATTGTCTGTTCGGTTGAAACTAAAATATCCAAAGATAAGCTTAAGAGTAACGATATAATACCATTAAGCATTCAGGATATACCCACCGATGTTAATCAAACAGGGTTAATAAGAGCGTTCCGGGAGCCAACTGACAGAATGCGGCCTGCACATGGCGGGTGCAGCATTGGTCATTACCAAATAACTGCTGGTACCTTAGGGTGTTTGGTGAAAAGAGATGGGGAACTGTATATTTTATCAAATAACCATGTTATAGCAAACAGCAACAGCGCCCTTATTGGAGATATAATTCTACAACCCGGACCTTATGATGGGGGCAGTTTTTCGCAGGACCAAATTGCTGTTTTAAGCAAATTTGTACCTATAATTTTTGAAGAAGAAAACGGAAACACATCATGCAGGCTTACTAATACAATAGTAACCTGGTTAAATTTTATTTCCGGCCTAATGGGGAGTAAAACCAGGATCAGAGCATACAAAATTCAGAATAGTGAAAATAAAACTGATTGTGCCATAGCAAAGCCATTTAATCTATCTGATGTAACTACAGATATTTTACAAATTGGTACAATAAGCAGGTTTAGTAATGCTGAATTGGGATTGGCAGTTAAAAAAAGCGGTCGTACTACGGGCTTCACAGATGGGTTAATTAGCCAGGTTGATGTTACATCAAGGGTTAGTTA
>JBBIVA010000099.1:0-14741 GCA_037439945.1 Marinilabiliaceae bacterium | reverse complement strand
GAAAATGGTATTTTGCTTGTTAAAAAAACAGGGGATTTTCACGTTTGACTAATTAAAGCCTGACAAATTCATTTTAAATTTGTCAGGCTTTTATCTTTAAACATAAATTATTGGAAGCCTATAAACCTGAATTCCTGCCCGGTTACATATCTAAAATTTAAACAAAGGAAATTCCTTCATCATTTCATTAACCTTTTTCCTTACACTATTAATTACATTTTCATTATCAGGATCTGATAAAACCTCATCAATAAACCCTACAACCGGTCCAATATGTTCCTCTTTAACACCCCTTGTTGTTAAAGCTGCCGAACCCAACCTTATACCTGAGGTTTGAAAAGGAGATCTGTCATCAAAAGGAACCATGTTTTTGTTTATTGTAATATCAGCAAGCACCAGTGTATTTTCTGCCTTTTTCCCTGTTAAATCAGGGAATTTGGTTCGTAAATCCACTAACATACTGTGGTTTTCGGTACCTCCCGAAATTATTTTGTACCCTCTCGATATTAGCTGCTTAGCCATCTCGGAAGCATTCTTTTTTACCTGAATCTGGTATTCCTTATATTCAGGTTGCAGGGCTTCGAAGAATGAAACAGCTTTGGCAGCAATTATATGCTCAAGTGGTCCTCCCTGTATACCCGGAAATACGGCCGAATCCAACAGAGAAGAGATTTTGCGTAGTTCTCCCTTTTTGGTGGTTATTCCATAAGGATTGTCAAAATCTTCACCAATAAGTATTATTCCACCTCTGGGCCCCCTTAGTGTTTTATGTGTTGTGGAAGTAACAATATGAGCATGTTTCACAGGATTATTTAGTAAACCTGCTGCAATAAGACCAGCCGGATGCGCCATATCAATCATAAGTATTGCTCCTATTTTATCGGCAATGGCCCTCATACGTACATAATCCCAATCACGTGAATAAGCCGAGGCCCCACCAATTATAAGTTTTGGCTTATGCTCAAGTGCCAGCGACTCCATCATATCATAATCCACCAATCCGGATTCTTCTTTTACTCCATATGCTATGGGTTCATACCATAATCCTGAACTGTTAACCGGTGATCCGTGTGATAAGTGACCTCCATGCGCAAGATTTAAACCAAGGAATTTATCTCCTGGTTTAAGTACAGTCATCAATACCGCCATATTGGCCTGAGCTCCACTATGTGGCTGTACATTCGCCCACTGGGCCCCAAACAACTCTTTAAGTCGATCAATAGCTAAATTTTCACTTTGGTCAACCACCTGGCAACCACCATAATATCTTGCACCGGGCAGTCCCTCAGCATATTTATTTGTCAATACCGAGCCCATGGCTTCCATTACCTGGGGACTAACAAAATTTTCCGAAGCAATAAGTTCTATACCATCCATTTGACGATGTTGCTCCAGCTTAATTAATTCAAAAATCTGTTTGTCGCGTTTCATCCTTAACAATTTTATTTTGAGATTATTTGTAGAGTTGATCCATTAACCATATGGTCAAATTCATTATATGTAATTAAAAAAGTAAAAATAGGTTCCTTATACATATTAATCAGCATTTTATTAAAAAAGTTATTATTAGTTGTTAGCTCGTAGTTGTTAGCTCTTTGTTATTAGCTCTTAGGTGTTAGGTTAAAACTAACAGCTAACAGTTAATAACTACGAGCTAACAACTAACCCCTACTCCTCCGAAAAATGTATTAAAACCTTTCGGTATACCGAGAATATTTTTGATTTCGAAACAAATCCCAGATATTTACCATTCTCAACTACCGGCAAATTCCAGGCACCTGTATCTTCAAATTTCTTCATTACATAATCCATATTTTCATTAATATTGATAAATGCCGGAGGTATTGTCATAACCTCACCGACTTTTGTAGTATGATATAATTCCTGGTTAAACATTACTTCACGAATATCATCAAGCAGCACAATTCCAAGAAGATGCTTCTCCTTGTCAACAACCGGAAAAATATTACGTCGCGACTGAGAAATTACTTTCACAAGTTCGCCAAGTGTTTGTTCAGGGTTAACAGTCAATAAATCAGTTTCCAGAACCTTATTTAACCTCATAAGTGTTAACACGGCCTTGTCCTTATGATGGGTTATTAGCTCACCACTTCGGGCCAATCGTTTTGTGTAAATTGTATGAGGCTCAAAATATTTATTTGTTAAAAACGAAATAGTTGAAACCGTTATTAATGGTATAAACAACTCGTAACCATTGGTAATTTCAGCTATTAAAAATATTGCAGTTAATGGAGCGTGCATTACACCTGCTATAAGGGCCGCCATACCAGCAAGGGTAAAATGGGAAATTGGGACATTAATAAAATCAAAACTATTTAACAAACGAGCCAGAAAATATCCGGTTACCCCTCCCATAAAAAGAGTTGGGGCAAATATTCCCCCTACTCCACCACTCCCGTTGGTTGCTGTTGTTGCAACAACTTTAAAAACAACAATTAATGCCAAAAAAATCAGAATAACTATTCCATTATCCCTGAAGGCATAAAATATACTGTTTTCAACAACTGAATAGTGGTTTCCCGACATTAATGCTATAATAGTACTATATCCTTCTCCATATAATGGTGGGAAAATAAAAATTAGAATACTTAATGTTAAGCCCCCTCCTACCCATTTTATAACAGGGTTTTTTATAAAACCTATTTTCTTTTCGAGATAAAGAGTGTTCCAAGTCATGTGCAGTGAAACCAAACCACCTACAATGCCTAAAATAACATAAAACGGTAAATTTTCAAGTTGAAATGGCGCCTCAAGGTGAAATGTAAATTCAGCCCCCTTGCCAAGAAAAAAATATGCAACCGATGCGGCCGATACTGCAGCAAAAAGCAATGGAACAATTGACACCATTGTAAGGTCAAGCATTAAAACCTCGAGCGTAAACATTAACCCTGCCATTGGGGCCTTAAAAATTCCTGCTATTGCTCCGGCTGAACCACAACCAATTAAAAGTGTAATGGTTTTATAATTAAGATGAAAAAACCTGCCCAGGGAAGAACCAATTGATGCCCCTGTTAAAACTATCGGGGCCTCGGCCCCTACCGAACCTCCAAAACCAATGGTAAATGTACTTGCAACAATTGAAGTATAAGAATTGTGACTCTTTAAATGACTTCCTTTTTTTGAAATTGCATAAAGAATTTTCGTAACTCCATGGCCTATATCATCCTTTACCACAAACCTTACAAAAATCAGGGTTATAAGTGTACCCCCCATAGGATAAAGCAGATACAGGTAATTCCAATTGGTTAAATCAAAGCCTTCTGTAAGAAAATTATGCATAAAGTGAATGGAGTTTTTAAGTATGACAGCTGCCAATCCACTAAATATGCCAACAACAATGCTAAGGATTAAAACAAAATTTCTGTGAGGAATATTTCTTGCCCGCCAAAGAACCAGGTTTTTCAACCATTTAGAAATCAACTTGCTAACAGACATTTTGCTTGATTTTTTATTTGCAGGGCGAAGGTAAGTAGAATTTTTCCACAAAAAAAGGTTAAAAACCATCATCCCTAAATCCCTGTTATTATGATAAAAAACACCAAACTAACCTTAATTGCTAAAATTGCACCCATTAAACAACAGTTAAAAAATTACCTGTATCTTATTATCTTTGGAAAAAAAAATGTCACTCGGAATTGAAGATAAAAGCCTAAACCAATTAATTATGGTTGGCGACAGGGTATTGATAAAACCCAAATCGCCCCAAAAGCAAACCAAATCAGGATTATACCTACCTCCCACAATACTTGAAATGGAAAAAGCACTTTCGGGTTACGTTGTAAAAGTTGGCCCGGGATACCCCGTTCCGGCTATAGCCGACAGTGATGAACCCTGGAAAGCAAAAAATGAAAAAGTTCAGTATGTTCCCCTTCAGCCACATGAAGGGGATTTGGCCGTTTATTTACAAAACAGCGCTATTGATATTGAGTTTAACGGCGAGAAATTTGTTATTGTGCCACATTCATCAATTTTACTGTTAATAAGAGATGAAGGTCTGTTTGGTTAAACTACTAACTACAATATAAGTTTATGTTCATTAAAACTATATCAATAGTTGATTTTAACAACCAGAGCTAAGAATATTGTCTGGTCACAAATTTGGGTTAAAAATTATATTTGCGTTTATATTTTCCCCAAAACAAAAAACTCATTTTCTTGTTTATGATTTAAATAAAATCATTAAACACAACCTATGAGATTAATTAAAAATTGCCTGTTTCTTTTGTTTATCATAAATGTGATGGCAGGTTCAGCCCAACAGGCATCGCTGACAGGTTTAGTTAAAAACGCCTTTACAAATGAACCTGTTTCATTTGCCAATATAATTATTTTAAACACTACTTCGGGTACCACCAGTAACGAGGAAGGTATATTCAGCTTTACCAACATAAATCCGGGATATGTACGTTTACAGCTTTCCATTATTGGATATGAGCCCCTTATAACAGAAGAGATACAAATTTCGGCCATAAGATCCAATTATATAGAAATCTCACTAAAACCTACAACAACAACCCTTAATGAAATTAAAATTGTATCAAGCCCGTTTGCCAATAAGGCCGAAAACCCTGTTTCGCTGCACCGCATTGGAGTTGATATAATTGAAAAAAGTGCCGGTGCAGGACGGGATTTTTCAAAGGTTTTGCAAAGTTTTCCGGGTGTTGGCAGTACCGTTTCATTTCGTAACGACCTAATTGTACGGGGTGGCGGGCCATCTGAAAACCGCTTTTATTTGGATGGTATTGAAATTCCAACTCTTAACCATTTCTCAACCCAGGGAGCATCAGGCGGCCCGGTTGGGATATTAAATGTTGATTTTATAAGGGAAGTGGATTTTTATTCAGGTGCATTTCCGGCAGCAAGGGGCAATGCGTTAAGCTCAGTTTTTGAATTCAGACAAATAGATGCCAATCGTGAAAAAGGAAACTATCGTTCAACAATAGGTGCATCTGAAGTATCATTTTCAGTTAACTCTCCCTTAAGCGAAAAAACTTCCATATTATTTTCTGTCAGAAGATCCTATCTTCAATTTTTGTTTGATAAAATAGGCCTGCCATTTCTTCCTACATTTAACGATTTCCAGATATACACAAAAACCAGAATAAACAAAAAAAACGAAATCTCATTTATAGGGGTTGGCGCCCTTGATAATTTCCGGCTTAACCCCTCTCCTAAACCATCTGAAGAAAACAGGTATATACTTAGCTACCTTCCATCATATGAACAATGGAATTACACGGCAGGAGTAAGTTACAGGCACTTTTTAGAAGAGAGTTTTTATTTGTTGGTTTTAAGCAGAAGTCACTTAAATAATGCTATTTATAAATATGCCGGTAATGATAAAAGTTCTGATGATAATTTAATTTACGACTATAATTCTGATGAAATAGAAAATAAATTTAGGTTTGAATATTTTTCAAATCCCCGTGATTTTACAATAAATGCCGGTTATAACATTGAATTTAGCCAATATTATAACCGTACCTATAAAGAAGTTTATATTAACCAAAATCCAGATATTATAAATTATAAATCAAATCTTGGAATATTTAAATGGGGAACCTTCGCTTCCGTTTCTTATTCAATTTTTGACAAAAATCTGACTTTATCAACCGGCTTTCGTATGGATGCCAACAACTACAGTGCAAAAATGAACAATATGCTGAAGCAGTTCAGCCCCAGGGCATCAGCCTCGTACAACATATCTGAATCAGTATCTTTTAATACTGCAATTGGCAAATATTATCAATTGCCTGCCTATACAACCATGGGGTACAGAAATGCAGATGGGTTACTTCAAAATAAAATAAACAGTCTCGATTACATTAACGCAAATCATTTCATTGCCGGAATTGACTGGCAACCTGACACATACACAAGGCTTTCAATTGAAGGGTTTAATAAAAAATACTATAACTATCCGCTTTCGGTAAATGATGGAATTTCGCTGGCCAGTAAAGGTGCCAGCTATGGCGTTTTTGGCGATGAGGAGGTTATACCGGCTTCCAGGGGAAAAGTTTTTGGGTTTGAATTTCTGGTACAAAAACGATCTCCAAAAAACCTAAGTTACCTTCTTGCTTATACATTTGTTGTTAGTGAGTTTACTAATTCTACCGGTAAAATGATCGCATCCTCATGGGATAGCGGTCATTTACTGACTTTAACCCTAAATAAAACTTTAAAAAGAGATTGGGGAATTGGTATTAAATGGCGTTATGTTGGTGCATTACCTTATACCCCTTACGACTATGATAAGTCAGCAAAAGTGGAGGCCTGGAGCAGTCAAAGAAGGGAATACCCTGACTTTAGCAGGTTTAATAGTAAAAGACTTGATGCCTTTCATCAACTCGATTTAAGAATTGATAAAACCTGGTATTTCAATAAATTTTCCCTGAGTTTTTATCTTGATATACAAAATGCATATAATAGCAAATACCGACAACCTGCAAACCTGGTTCAGGTGTTGGATGAATACGGTATGCCGGTTATTGAGAACCCGGGTGACCCAATTTCTGAACAACGCTATTTACTTAAGGAACTTAGTAATACTTCGGGAACCTTGTTACCCTCAATTGGTTTAATTCTGGAGTTCTAGTTCTTCAGGTTTTGCTACTTGTAATGAACTATAAAATGTAATCCCTTTGCACACTTTTGAATTTAGCCAAATTCGCCATCCCATTAACTGAACAGGACCAACACTTATGGATAATCCCAACCCTGTTCGTTTGGGAATTTCACCAATTCCACTTAACTGCCGAAAACTCCCAAAATTATATACTTATGAATTTTTTAAATACCAACACCAGTATCCTTAACAAAAACATAAAATCGCCATTCTTAATATAACAACCCACCTCAACAAACCCTTTTTTTGTAAACTTATCCACATTGTTAATGAAATTGACAATTATTTGCTTCAATCTGAAATTATCATTGTATATGACAAATCCTTTGCTAACATTTAAAAATCGGAGTTTAACATTATAACTGCTGGTTATTGTTTTTTGCCAAGGTACTTGTTTGAAAATTCAATAATCATTTCCCTGATATTAAAAAGGTTTTTATTAATTTGCAGCTGCAATGCCTCAATTTTTAAAATATCAGGCAGGCCATCAATTATATTCAGCAAAATCCTGGGTACAACTGTTTGTGTTATTCCTTGATATTTCAACATTGTATCATATAAATGATATCCGTAGCATAATAATTATGTCAACCCTACAAAACCATTTAACGAAGTTCTTATTTCATAGGACATATTTGAAAAAATGCAGATTTTATTCGGTTTGCTTCCTCTGCTTTTATTTTAAGAATTTCAATATCCTTTTTCTACAGTATTAATGAGTAAAAAAATCCCATATGTTAACAAACTCTGTCCCAAATTACGTTACTTGTTAATATCAAGTTCCGGATATTAAGTAAATGAGTTTAAATATCACAATCAGAGAATATTAAAAATTGAAGGTTTCTGAATTTTGGGCCATAGTGTAAACAAACAATAATAAAAAGATTAAACAAATTCATAAATCTACAATTCCTATCTTTGTTGGTTCAAATTCATTTAATAAATAGCGAAAAATGCCTAACAATATTATTTGCAGGTTATTTAACATTCAATATCCTGTAATTCAGGGAGGAATGGTTTGGTGCAGTGGGTGGGGACTTGCATCTGCGGTTAGTAACTGCGGAGGCTTAGGCTTGTTGGGTGCCGGAAGCATGCATCCTGAAACTCTTCTGTACCATATACAAAAAATGAAAACGGCCACCAATAAACCTTGGGGAGTTAATGTTCCATTGTTATATCCTGAAATAGATAAACTTATGGAAGTTATTGTTAAAGAGGAAGTAAAAATTGTTTTTACCTCGGCCGGAAGTCCCGCCAAATGGACCGGTTATCTTAAAAATAAGGGTATCACTGTGGTACATGTAGTATCAAATAGCAGGTTTGCCGGTAAATGTGAAGAGGCCGGAGTTGATGCCATTGTAGCCGAGGGATTTGAAGCCGGTGGACATAACGGACGGGAAGAAACAACTACTATGGCACTTATTCCGCTTATAAAAAAAGCGACAACATTACCTTTAATTGCTGCCGGAGGTATAGCATCGGGTAACCAGATACTGGCTGCAATGGCTTTGGGAGCTGATGGCGTTCAAATTGGCTCTCTATTTGCCTTGTCTGCCGAATCGTCAGCACATCAGGCTTTTAAAGAATTTGCTATTAATTCACAGGAGGGGGAAACAATGTTATCATTAAAAAAACTCGCCCCTGTACGGTTACTTAATAACAGGTTTTACCATATTATTAAAGAAGCCGAAAACCGATGCGCATCTGAAACAGAACTTAGGGAAATACTTGGTAAAGGCCGTGCAAAAAAAGGCATCTTTGATGGTGATCTGGAAAATGGCGAATTGGAAATTGGACAAGTAGCCGCTATGATAAATAAAATTGAACCGGTTGAAACAATTTTCGAAAATCTAATAGATGAATATAAAAAGGCTGCTGGCAAAATATCTCCAATTCTGTAGAAAAAAATACATAACCGTTTACCCAAATAACTAAAAGCTAATAACTAATAACTAACACCTAACAATTACCAGCTAAAACCTCTCAAATGATCGAAATATTTAAACACAAACTCTCCAACGGATTACGTGTATTAGTTCACCCCGATAAAACAACACCTATGGCTGCAGTGAACATTATTTACGACGTAGGGGCCCGTGATGAAAATCCCAATCAAACCGGTTTTGCTCACCTTTTCGAACATTTAATGTTTGGCGGAAGTAAAAACATCCCCTCCTACGACGAACCTGTTCAACAAGTTGGTGGTGAAAACAATGCATGGACAAGCAACGATTTTACAAATTACTATTTAACATTGCCGGCCGGAAATATTGAAACGGCTTTTTGGCTTGAATCAGACCGTATGCTTGAACTTAATTTCAACGAAAAAAGTCTCGATATTCAAAGAAAAGTTGTGATAGAAGAATTTAAACAGCGTTACCTGAACCAGCCTTATGGAGATATTTCATTGTTGGTAAGGCCCATGGCATTTAAAGTCCACCCTTATAAATGGTCAACAATTGGTAAGGAAATTTCACATATAGCTGACGCCAAATTAAGTGATGTAAAAAATTTCTTTTTTCGACACTATGCCCCAAATAATGCAGTTTTATCAGTATCGGGGCATGTTAATACAGATGAAGTTTTCCGTTTTGCCGAAAAATGGTTTGGCCAAATACCCGCCAGGGATGTGCCGGTTCGTAACCTGCCCGTGGAACCCGCCCAAAATGAAATTCGCCGTTTATCTGTTACCAGACAGGTACCTGCACACCTTATAAATATTAGTTTTCATTGCGGAGGCCGCAAAGACCCTGATTTTTTCGCAACCGACCTTTTATCGGATATATTATCAAACGGTCAATCCTCGCGACTTATACAATCATTAATTAAGGAACAAAGGATATTTTCTGACGTAAATGCCTTTATTTCGGGCGATGTTGACCCGGGTCTTTTTACTGTTACTGGCCGTTTAATGCCCGGAATAACAATTGAAAAGGCTGAAGAAGCAATTTGGCAACAACTCTCAATAGTTACCAATGGTGGTGTTTCCGCCTATGAATTGGAAAAGGTAAAAAATAAGATAATTTCAAACCTTGTTTTTTCAGAAATAAGTTTTTTGAATAAAGCCATGAATATTGGTCAGTATGAGTTGCTTGGTGATGCCAATGATATTAATAAGGAAACCGAAAACTACAATGCAGTTTCACTAAATCAGATTAAGGAAAGCGCCCAGGCTATTTTTAGAAAAGAAAACAGCTCAACACTGCATTATTTGGCCGGAAATACAAATTAACAAAAACAAAACAACTAAAAATATAAAAGTTTACAAATTATTCGCTGATGCTAACAAACTTAGACAGGGTAAAAGGCCCGGGATTTGCGCCCATTGATGATATAGATTTTCTTACAGTAAAGGAATTTAAACTGCCTAATGGTATTCAGGTTTCTTTAATTGAGGCAGGAAGCCAGGATGTAACACGTATCGATTGGGTTTTTCCGGCCGGTTCGGTGCAGGCGGGAGTTCCGCTTTTGGCTTCAACTGTTGCAAACCTGCTACTTGAAGGAACATCAACACGCTCATCTGCCCAGATTTCAGAGTTACTTGATTTTTATGGGGCCTATTTAAACGCACAAACTTATCATCATAACTCGATAATTACTCTTTTTTGCCTTAGCTGTCATTTACCCATATTAATCCCTTTGGTTGAAGATATTGTAAAAAATGCCGTTTTTGACCCTGTTGAATTTGAAATATATATTGATAAACGAAGGCAGGAGCATATAATCGAGTCTGATAGGGTTAAAACCATTGCAGCACGAAAATTCGGGCAGGTAATTTTTGGAGAAGAACATCCTTACGGCCGTAAACTTGAGCTTACCCATTTTGATACTATTAACCTTCAATCAATTAAAGCCTTTTATAAGGATGCCTATACACCCCACGAATGCCGAATTATTGTTGCTGGCCAGCCCGGAAATGATTTTGAGAACCTATTGTCAGGTCACTTCGGGTCCCTTAACTGGATGCCGGGTCCCTATAGCCAAAATGGTATTGATGAAATCCAGCCATCTAAACAAAAATTCCATTTAATTGAACGAAAAGGTGCTTTGCAGTCTGCACTCCGCATTGGTCGTCCGCTGTTTAACAACCATCACCCAGATTTCATTGCCATTCAAATTGTTAATACAATACTTGGAGGCTATTTCGGTTCACGCTTAATGACCTCTGTTCGTGAAGAGAAAGGGCTGACATACGGTATAGGTTCATCAGTTTTGCCATACCAAAAGGGAGGTATGTGGATGATAGCCTCTGAAGTAAAAGGTGATATGCGACAGGAGGCAACAAATGCAATTTTTTTCGAAATGGAGCGCCTGATTAACGAACCTGTTTCAGAATCAGAACTTCAATTGGTGAAAAACTATATGCTTGGCGAATTATTACGAAATTTTGACGGACCTTTTTCCACTGCCGATATTTATCGTACCATTCTTGAGTTAGGATTGGATTTTGATTTTTATTCACAAATGAGTAAGCAAATAAAAACTATTACACCCGATGAAATAATGAATATTGCTTCTCAATATCTTAAACCATCAGATTTTTATACTGTTGTGGCTGGGGTTTAATAATGA
The DNA here is from genome assembly GCA_037439945.1 of Marinilabiliaceae bacterium. Taxonomy (GTDB): domain Bacteria; phylum Bacteroidota; class Bacteroidia; order Bacteroidales; family Marinilabiliaceae; genus CALEUX01. Next base: position 3,523 of record JBBIVA010000099.1, on the reverse strand, counting down.
AAAATCATTGAACAATTTAGAAAATAATAATTTCACCAATTATAAACCTTTATGAGCATTTTAACCTTTAAATTGTTTTAATTTAAACCTAACCTTTTTTTTATCGATCAATTATAGCTGTAAACAATTATAAAATATAAGTTATACAGGTGTAATTTTATAACAAAGCAGTTTAATTTGCGTAATCAAATGAAAAACCTAAATTAGTGCTTTTATCTATTTTGGTGCTTTTGTTTATTATGGGGTTTTAAACCAAGGTTAATTTTGAATAATTAATGGTCGTAAAATTGTATTTTTAGCTTAATGGGCAACACATCAGTTGACACAAGAATTACAGAGGAGCAACAGGCTAAAAGACAGCTTGATGAGATAGTGCGTTTATGCACCCGCTGCCAGTCTGTTGAAGATCATAAGCTTATTTATAAAGCTTTTGAGGTTGCTTTGGTTGCACATCAGGGGGTACGACGTAAATCAGGTGAGCTGTATATTATGCACCCTTTGGCTGTGGCAAAAATTGTTGCCGAAGAAATAGGCCTTGGTTCTAAAGGTATTTCAGCAGCTTTACTTCATGATGTGGTTGAGGATACTGATTATACAATTGAAGATATTCAAAATATTTTTGGCGATAAGGTTGCATCTATTGTTGATGGGTTAACAAAACTGGAAGGGGCATTTGACCAAACAAAATCAAGACAGGCTGAAAACTTCAGAAAACTCCTCCTTACAATGGTTGAAGATGTCAGGGTTATTTTAATAAAACTGGCCGATCGTTTACACAATATGCGAACCCTCGACTCACTCCCTGAACATAAAAAACTTAAAATTGCCGGTGAAACACTTTTTATTTATGCCCCTCTTGCCCATAGGCTCGGTTTATATGCCCTTAAATCTGAACTCGAGGATTTAAGCCTTAAATACGAACATCCAAAAGTTTATAACGATTTATTGTCAAAACTTCAGGAATATCAAACCCGTAACGACCACCTGATCACAAGATTTTCTTTACCTATTATCGACAACCTTACAAAAGAGGGATATGAATTTGATATAAAAGGGCGTCCAAAATCAATATTCTCAATTTGGACAAAAATGCAGAAAAAACAGGTTCCATTTGATGAAATATACGATTTGCTTGCTTTACGTATTGTGTTTAAACCAAAACCTGGAATACCAGAAAAGGCACAGTGTTGGAATATATACTCAATTATTACAGATATATATAAACCAAAACCCGACCGGTTGCGCGATTGGGTTAGCGTGCCAAAAGCAAACGGTTACGAAGCCCTTCATGCAACTGTTATGGGAACGGCCGGACGCTGGGTCGAAATTCAAATCCGTAGCCAAAGAATGGACGAAATTGCCGAAAGAGGATTCGCAGCACATTGGAAATATAAGGGCCAACAGGATAAAGAATCAGAACTCGACAACTGGTTAAAAAGAATTCGTGAAATACTTGAAAATCCAGAATCTGACTCCCTTGAGTTTCTTGATGACTTCAAACTTAACCTGTTTAGCTCTGAAATGATGATTTTTACCCCCAAAGGGGATGTGAAAATTATGCCTAAAGGAGCAACAACCCTTGATTTAGCATTTGAAATTCATACAAAAATAGGTTATAAATGCATTGGTGCCAAAGTTAATTATAAACTCGTACCCCTAAGCCATGAACTTAAAAGCGGCGACCAGGTCGAAATTTTAACCTCCGAAAAACAAACACCAAAATATGAATGGCTTAATTATGTAACAACGGCCAAAGCAAAATCCAGAATTAAGGAAGCATTTAAAAAAGAGAGAAAAGCAATTGTACAGGCAGGAGAAAAAATGTTGGGCGATGCCCTTAAACAAAAAAAACTTACTACAAACGCAAAAATTTTAAAAAAGCTGCAATCGCATTACAATATATCAGTAAAAGACGAACTCTATTATAAAATTGGAAAGGGTGGCATCAGGTTAGACAATCTTCAGGATATTTTAAGTGACAAAACAATAAACAAATGGGTGCGTTACTGGCGCCTCTCCTTTGGTAAAAATGATAATAAAGCCAACCGGAATTTGTTGCAGCTTAAACCCAGGGCCAAACCAAAATCAATGGTTCTCTCTGACGATATGGCCACCGACAAATATCAGATTGCACGGTGTTGTAACCCAATTCCCGGAGATGATGTTGTGGGATATATTGATAATAACGAAACCCTGGTACTGCACTCCAGGAAGTGCCCGGTTGCAATCAGGCTAATGTCGAGCCAGGGAAATAAAATAATTTCAGCAAATTGGGAATCTCACAAAATTCTTTCCTTTCTGGCTGTGATTAACATCTCCGGAATCGATCAGATTGGGATTGTAAGCAAAATAACCAAAGTGATTTCTGATGACCAAAACGTTAACATGCGGTCAATTCACTTCGAGAGCCATGACGGAATATTTGAAGGAACAATTTTCCTTTATATCCACAACAAGGAAGACCTAAACAATCTGATTTACAACATAATGAATATTAAAGGAGTTCATAATGTAACACGGCAGGAACGAATTGGAATGTAACATTTCGGACAATTCCTTCAATAATTTAATCCCAATCCCCCCCTTGTTCAAATTTGGTTTTATTCTAAATAAACTTTCGTAGTTTGGCAAAAATTACCTATTTTTAAATCGCTGTTTTAAATGGGATTAATTATGGATAAGATCAGAAATAAAGAAATTGTTAAGCAGATTTTCACTGAATATCTTCAAAAAAACGGACACCGCAAAACTCCCGAGAGGTACGCTATTCTTGACGAAATTTACAGTCGCGACGGCCATTTTGATATTGAATCACTCTATATTTTTATGAAAAATAAAAATTACAGGGTAAGCAGGGCTACATTGTATAACACCATTGACCTTTTGCTTGATTGTAAACTTGTAATTAAACACCAGTTTGGTAAAAATATTGCTCAATTCGAAAAAGCCTTTGAATCAAAACAACATGATCATTTAATTTGTACAAATTGCGGTAGTGTTACCGAGTTTTGTGATCCAAGTATCCAGGTAATTCTTAACAACGCTACTTCAATAATGGAGTTTGATATAGTTCACCACTCCCTTTACATTTACGGGGTTTGTAAAACATGTAAAGCAAAGAACTAAATAGCACACCGACAAAATACTGACAATCAAATCACACCGGCATCAAATAATTTTATTTGGAACCGGTGTGAAATAAAACTACTTTTTGGTTCAATTAACGTTTATAATAACTAATTTTACACATCGGAAAGTCATCCCCATAGGAAGGCCTTCCGATTTTTATTGTTTAATCGTTTTATAGTTACCCTGATTATTAAACCCGGATTAGTCATTAGAAAGGCAATGAACTAATTACTTAGCCGGGATTAACCCTACCGAATAGTCGGTACAGGCTGCTTTAGAAAAACTTAATTTGTAAGCATTTCTGATTACAAATTTTTAGTTTTTCTTTAGCGATTTGTTAAAATAGAAGGCATGTAATCAATAACTTAACACTATTAATTTCTAATGACGGTCA
>JBBIVA010000098.1:0-14808 GCA_037439945.1 Marinilabiliaceae bacterium | reverse complement strand
ATATTATGGCAAATAATTTTCATTTTGATACGCTTCAGCTTCATGCAGGACAAGCGGTTGACCCAACCACTAATTCACGTGCAGTACCAATTTACCAAACAACATCCTATGTTTTTAATAATTCTGAACATGCTGCCAATTTGTTTGGGCTAAAGGAATTTGGCAACATTTATACACGAATTATGAACCCAACCACCGATGTATTTGAAAAACGAATTGCGGCCCTTGAAGGTGGTGTGGCTGCTTTGGCTGTTTCATCAGGACAGGCAGCACAGTTTCTTGCTGTTACAAATATTGCCCAGACAGGTGATAATATTGTATCAACACCATATTTATACGGTGGTACTTATAACCAGTTTAAAGTACAGTTTAAACGGCTTGGTATATCAGTGAAATTTGTTGATGGTGATAAACCCGAAGAGTTTGAAAAACAAATTGATAACAAAACAAAAGCCCTGTATATTGAAACCATTGGTAATCCCCGGTTTAATATTCCCGATTTTGGAGAAATAGCTAAAATAGCTCAAAAGCATAATATCCCGCTAATTGTTGATAATACATTTGGCGCTGGGGGTTATCTGTTTCGTCCAATTGAGCATGGGGCCAACATTGTGGTTGAGTCAGCCACAAAATGGATTGGCGGGCACGGAACCAGTATAGGTGGGGTTATTGTTGATGCCGGAAATTTTAACTGGGCGAATGGGAAATTCCCACAATTTACTGAGCCATCTGAAGGATACCATGGATTAAAATTTTGGGAGGTTTTTGGAAGTGATGGCCCCTTTGGTAATATTGCCTTTATTATAAGGGTGCGGGTTGAAGGCCTGAGGGATTATGGTACATCGCTCAGTCCGTTTAATGCTTTTCAGTTGATTCAGGGGTTAGAAACATTATCACTAAGGGTTCAGCGAACAGTTGATAATGCGCTTGAGCTGGCCAAATGGCTTGAAAAACATCCCAAAGTTGAAGCTGTAAACTATCCGGGGCTACCAAATAGCAAATACCATAATCTGGCCAAAAAATATTTGAAAAATGGCTTTGGCGGAGTTCTTTCATTTAAAGTTAAAGCAGGTAAAGATGCAGCCGATAAGGTAATAAACAGTTTACAATTAATTAGTCACCTTGCAAATGTTGGCGATGCAAAAACCCTTATAATCCATCCTGCATCAACAACCCATGAACAACTAAGTGCCGATGAGCAAACCAAATCAGGCGTGGCTCCCGGTGTTTTAAGGCTTTCAGTAGGAATTGAACATATTACGGATATTAAGGCCGATCTGGAGCAAGCTTTTAATAATATTTAATTTTGATTTATAAACTCGGCTCCATTAATTTTTTTAAGCTGTCTAAATAACTGGTTGGCGTTTAAAACGCAGCAGCTCCTTACTTTAAACCCTGATTTTTTGAAGGCAAGGGCAATCCATGTGTTGCAGGTTCTGAATAAATGATATTTTCGTGTTGCCATAAAAAAACGTGAATTTGTTTTGTATAACCTGCTTAACTGTGATTGCCCGCTTTCGTTTCTCAAAAAACTTTGGACTATAAACAAACATAAGTCATTTAACTGTTGTTCTGTAACATTAATTTTTAATATTCGTGCCTTTGCCTGATAGGCTTTAGATGGGTTATTGTTAAAAGAGTATATCTCCAAAATGCTATTTGTTGGCCAAAGAATTGCCCGTGCTGCCAAAAGGGGCGGATTTCCGTGCGATTGATAAAACTTTTCATCACCCCATCCAATATCAACAAACATTTTATTACTGTACTGAACAATTTCGGGCCATATATCTGAATTTATATCGCCGGTTTTTAAAATAATACCTGTATGCCACATGCTTTGTACCACGTAAACAGTGTAAGGCATTCTGTTATTTTGCATAACCGTACTCTTATTTCCTGGTGTTGACCAGGTAAAAAAGGTAATATTCAGGAGTATAAAAATTGTGATGTACCTGTACATAACGAGTTGGTTAAAATTTACCACCATAAATTTTTACCTTTTTTGAAGGCATAAAGTAAATTTAAACAAATTACCTGATTTAGCATTAATTAAATACCCTATGGTGTAATTTTGCGAAGTGTTTATTTTAACAGAATCATGCTTACCCGTGTTATACACCTTATAAATTAATTTCATATTTTTATGAAAGTAAATTTTTATGGGATATCCCTGTTATTAGTGCATGAATACCATTTCAATAATTTTATTTTTTGTTTTAGGAATATTACTTGGTTGGGTAATCAGGAAAAAATATGTTTTGAAAAGGGCTATTGACAAACTGGGAGTAGTTTCAGTATGTGGACTTCTTTTTTTATTAGGCGTTTCGGTGGGAAGTAATAACTTAATAGTGAAAAATTTAAAGGAAATAGGAGCAATATCAGTTTTATTTGCAGGAAGTGCAATTGCTGGTACAATAATACTTACCATAATAATTGATAAATTGTTTTTCAGAAAAAAAACAAATAAGTAACCACTTTCCCATTAAATAGTTGACCAACAATGAAAAGTAGCATAATAATTCTAATTTCCTTTATTTCAGGTGTTTTGCTGGCAGTTTTTAAGTTAGCCCCGGGTTGGTTGGCTTCCGGTTACTTATCTTTTTTTGCACTCCTGTTTTTAGTTTTCCTCGTTGGAACAGCAATTGGCAGCGACTCTTCTGCACTTCAAATTATCAGAAAAATAAACTGTAAGGTTTTATTGGTTCCATTGGTTGTAATAACCGGCAGTATTGGAGGATCTGCACTTTTTTCAATTTTCTTTTACCATTTATCTATTGGCCAGGCAATGGCAGTTGGGGCCGGATTTGGATACTATTCCCTATCAAGCATTATTATTTCGCAAATGGGAAACCACCAACTTGGTGTAATTGCTCTACTGGCAAATGTTTTCAGGGAAATTTTCACTCTTGTGGCAGCCCCTTTCATTGTAAGGTATTTCGGTAAATTGGCATTGGTAACAACAGGAGGGGCTACGTCAATGGATACATCCCTTCCGGTTATTGTAAAATTCTCGGGAAAAGAATTTGCAATAATTGCCGTGGTTAGCGGTGTTATTTTATCCTTTATTGTTCCTGTATTAATTCCTTTAATATTTAGGTTTATACCCTGATAATTATTTAAGCCTTTAATTAATTTGTTTAAATTTAATTGTTCTTATTTAAAGCAGTTAGCACTTAATATTTTTTCACCCTGTTTTGTCTGATGAAACTTTTTTCGTAAAAAAATGTAACCATGCAGGCCATGAAAATCCCTTTTAATAAATCCTTTTTTACAATTTTACCATATAGGGGATAACTCAAACCCCAAAAGTCATTTGTTTTTATTGGGAAGTGATGTTTGAAAAAAATTTTAAATTGTTTTGAGTTTATTTACCATCCACTTGTAACTTCATAATAATTTGGATTAAAATGAATTTATATTGTTTGGATGGTATATAATTCAAAAAGTTGTAAATTAATACTCTGTAATATTCTAAACATATGGCTATGAATCGTTTCGATAAAGATACTAATATACTTGTTGAACCAGGCAAAAAAGTGGTTGTTGGCAACCTCAGCACCGGCTATAAAGCAGATTTAGCCGATAAACAGGATGCCAAAGAGCGGTTACAGGCAAACATTAATGAAATGGTTGATTTGCAAGGCCGGCTTTATGCACATAACAGGTATTCGGTATTAATTATTTTTCAGGCTATGGATGCTGCCGGTAAAGATAGTACAATAAAACACGTAATGTCAGGTTTAAACCCACAGGGTACCCAGGTGTTTAGTTTTAAAACCCCATCGGCCGAAGAACTTGATCATGATTATTTATGGAGGGTTTACAAACGACTGCCCGAGCGTGGGCGGATCGGAATATTTAACAGGTCCTACTACGAGGAGGTTCTTGTTGTGCGCGTTCACCCTGATAATTTATTAAAACAACAACTTCCCGGATTTATAAACATTTCAAACCCGGAACCCTCCTTCTGGCATGACAGATACAGGCAGATAAATGATTTGGAGAGACACTTAAGTGAAAACGGGACCATAATTCTGAAGTTTTTTTTAAATGTATCAAAAGGAGAGCAAAAAGAGCGATTTTTGAAGAGAATTGATGATGCATCAAAAAACTGGAAATTTTCAATGGCCGATGTGGAAGAAAGGCAACACTGGGATAAATATATGGAAGCCTATTCGCAAATGCTTTCCAATACAAGCACAAATTATGCCCCCTGGTATGTTATACCAGCCGACCATAAATGGTTTATGCGACTCGCTGTAAGTAATATTATTGTAAACAGGTTAAAGGAATTGCCATTGGTTTATCCGGTATTACAAAAAAGCGAACTTGACAGGCTGGCCAATGCTAAATTGCGTTTAGAGAGCGAAGAAACTTAATCTTCATCAAAAAACAGGTTAACCTGGTGTACACCATTTATTTTTTTTAACCCTGAAACAAGCTCGCTCCCTTTTGACTCGTTTTTAAGTTTAACATAATAGGAGTACTCCATTATCTGGTCAATTTCTTCGCCAATGGTTTTTACGTTTACCAGTTTATGATTTTTACAATATCCATTAAATAAATCTCCAAAAGGGTTACCCAGCAATTCGCCACCAATTGTTGTAATGTGCAATAAGAACTCACGTTTACCCGATAATGAAAAACTAAAACTGTTAACAAACAAATAAGTACCACCAACCATAATGGTTCCTAAAAATGCAATTGAGTAAAGTTTTACACCTGCCGCTAAACCTATTGTTAGCGCAAAAAATATAAACATAATGTCGGCAGCATCCTTTACAGCTGTCCTGAAACGAATTATTGACATTGCACCAACCATACCAAACGCCCTTGCAAGATTGTTACCAATAACCATAATTACAATAGCCGTAATCATTGTAAGCAATATTAATGAAACTGTAAACGATGAAGAATAATTTAATCCACGGTAAGTATGTTTATAAAGCAAGGCAATCATAAAACCACAAAGCATTGCAACCAAAACATTTTTAAAAACGTCGGATGCAGTAATGGTAAAAGTAAAAATCGTTTGAAGGTCAGTCATTTCTTGTTTTTCAATAGGTTAACTTTTTATTAAATTTGGGTACATCGTAACCAATTGTATATTTCGATATAGCATCGTTCCTAAGTTTGAATTCCTGGACAATCGACCGGGCCCAGACAGGCATTTGATCGTTAAAATATTTAATCTCAAGAACAAATGAGTTGTTAAATAATGGCTTTAAATTATGATCATCATATAACAATTCTGTTTTGTGTGATAGTTTTGACCGAATGTTTTTATCAAATGTAATTCTAACATTATTGTCAATTTTGCCCTGATAGGCCTCGCGTTCATAAACTACCAGGTTAGTGGGGGCAAACTGACTTTTTTTTAGGTGGTAAAAAAACCTACGGGCCTCGTTAATTGAATCTCCCCTGGCTCCCTTAATTATGAATTTTTCAAGGTCGTTTTTCAAGAAAAGTTCATTAACATCTTTAAAGAACAGTGACGATCGGTGTTTTTTTATACGGTTACCAATTTTCCTTTTAATCTCTAAAATTACTTTGCTGTCAGGGCTTAATGAGTTGTATCCTCTTATCCTTAGTTTACGTCGTAGCAGCAAACCATCACTTTTTTGGTGATAGCATTCAAGATCGTATGTGTCGAAATAAATGCTACGTACTGTATATTGAAAAATTCCGTTTTCATTCTTAATTGCGTTTTTATCGGGAATAACGAACGCCCATAACCTTTTTCGAAGTGAATCAATCAGTTCAACCGGAACTAAGTATTTTCGCTCGTATCTTAACATAATTAATTATTATAAACAGTTTTTAGTAATCGTGTAAAATATTGGGCAATGGTAATTTCCCCTGTTTCAATTTTAACACTGACTTTTAAATTGGGCATTATATCGTTTTGTTTATAATCAATCACAGAAGCCACAAAAACCATTTGTCTCTGGTTAAGTTGTTGAATTTCATTATCAATATGGTATATATATCCCAATAATTCTGTTTTGTTTATTGGTGTTAAGCATTTTACTGTGCTGCCTGTTTTTATGTATTGCAGTTCACTTATGTCAACCGGTAAAACAATAATTGTACTGTCAACCGAAATAATGCGTGCTAAACTTTCCATTTCGGTTATTTCTCGGCCATTAGGCAATAAAATGCCTGTAATGGGCGCAGTTATCGTAAAAGCATCAATTCTTTTTTCGGTGATTTCAATCTGGCTCCTCAACTGGAGAATGGCAGCATCAACAAGAGCAATTTCCTCCTTTTTTGCCCCTGAAATCATTGACTGGTAGGATGCACGTTTAATAGCAGCCGTTTGTACCATATTATTTAAATCATTTTGCGAAATTTCGTACTCCTGGTCAGCAATAAGTTGTTCGTTATGAAGGGTTTTTATGCGTTCAGTAATTTTCTGTTGGGTCAATAGTTCCTGTTCGGCTCTTACCATTTCCTGGTAAGCAATCTCAACATTTTCAGGTTTTTCGCCTGTAAGGTAAACATCACGAAGCCTGATTTTCTCTTCAAGCTCGCCCCTCATCTGCAGTAACTTTAAACTTTCAATGTATGAATTGATTGTGCCAATAGTATCACCCTTAAAAACTTTTATATTAATTCCCAAATTACGAGATATAATAAATTCAACTAGGTCACCCCGCTGAAATTCAGTTGCAGTAAACTCAGGTACTGTATTGGTAAGGTTGTTTTTTAAGGTGTTAACAATTCTGCCATCTAAGGTTTTATCCAGTCTCCATTCATAGGTTGGCTTAATTATACCATTTCCGTTAATGGTGTACGGAATTTTTATGTAAAAGAGCGAAAATGACGATACACACAAGAATAATATAACTGCTGCCGGCAGAACAATTTTTTTTTTCATTCCATTGGTTTTGGAGACGTTGATTTTTAAGATTTTGGGGAACCAAAATTAATAAAATCACGTCATTAATCAAATTATAAATATAATGCATTACGTAAAGTTGTGATTTTTGTTAGATTTTTTCTTTTTGAACTTAAGTAGCCAAATAATTGAAATAATACTTAATTGTTAATTATTAATAAGTTATTTTATTGGTAATTGGTACTTTAGTGAATTTTGGTTTTCCAGGTTACCTATCCTTTAATATGGTAAAAATATTGTGAATTGTTAAGATGTTAGATTTGATTTACGGCTCGAAATTTGATAATTTACTAACTTTAAAATTCGGTTTACCTTATTTTGGTATTAATAAAATTAGTTGTGTATTACAGAGACAACCTATCAGCCAACAAGCCCTATTTTTAACACAATTTAAATATGAACAGAATTAAGATTATTATATTGATATTATTCCTTTTTCAGATTTCACATTCACAAAAAAAAATTATCAAAAAGGAATTGTATGAAGGTCAGATATTAAATAATATTGATTCACTTGAAAAAGCAGGATTGCCTCAATCAGCTTTTAAACTAACTGAAGAATTGTATCAGAAATCTGTTTTGCAAAAAAATACATCGTTATTTATAAAGTCATTGGTTTTGAGAATGAAATACCGTGAAGATATTACTGAGGAGTCTTTGGCGGTGTTTATAAATGAACTGGAAATGCAGGTTATTAATACATGGGAACCTGCCAAACAAATAATGCATTCATTGATTGCAGAAATGTACCAATGGTATTTTAATAATAACCAATGGCGGCTTTACAACACACCTGATGTTGACAGTGATAAGAATGATATCCGTGAAATGGGGGCGATGGCCCTATCATCAAAATCGATTGAACACTATTTGTTATCGTTAATAAACCCACATTTATTGCAAAATGAAAAACTGGAAAACTTTAAGGATATTTTAGGTGATGGATCAGGGAAATTCAATTTGCGACCAACTCTTTTTGATTTTTTATCAGTACGTGCCGCTGAGGCCCTTTTAAGTGATGCACTTTTTAACGAACCATCAAACTCCGGCCAAATATTGGAAAGTTCTGCATTATTAGGCAATTTAAATAGTTTTGTGTCAATTAATTTTAAAACCCGGGATAATTCAGGTTATATTTCAGGTTTGTCGATTCTTCAGGAATGGATTAAATTCAGGCTTGCAAACCAATTGCCTGAACCTTTGCTTGATGCAGATTTAACGAGGCTAAGGTTAATAAGTGAAATGTACCGTGGCCAGGATTTTGAAGAGTTGTATGAAAAAGCTTTAACCGGTTTGTCAGAAAAAAGTCGCTCATTCCCATTGTTTTCACTAGTAATGTTTGAAAAGGCCAGGTTTTTGAATTCTGTTGGTGAAAGAATAAATAGTGAATCAATTCGAAATTATAAAAGAGATGCCTTGTTTATAGCCCAAAAAGGAGAAAAGGCATGGCCGGGTTCTGAGGGGAGCGGATTATGCAGAAGTTTAATTGATGAAATAAAAAACCCATCATTAAGTATTGAAACAGAGGAAAGCTACCCTATAGGTGAACGGTTTATTTTCAAACTCGATTATCGAAATGTTAATAAGGTTCATTTAAACATCTTTAAAATAAATAAACCCGATATTGAAACTTATTACTCCCGGTTTAGTGAAAGTGAAATATTCAAACAACTTAAACTATTAAAGCCCTTAATTACAAAGGTTACTAATTTGCCCGACTTTGGTGATTATAAAAACCATTGTGCCGAACTTGAAATAACAATGCCGGCTAACCCTGGAAATTATCTCATAATTGCCACTCAATTGCCTTTAAGTAGTAATATTGATGATATGGAATTGTTTACCATGTCAAATTTTCAAATTACCAACTTATCGGTTTTTTACCGTGAAACCGTAGATAGCAAATTTGATATTTCTGTTTTGGACAGGATAAATGGTGAGCCATTGAAAGAAGTTGAGATTGATGTTATAGGGTATAACAGATATACACGTGATAGCCAATTGCTTCACAAACTAAAAACTGATGAAACGGGAAGGGTTAGATTCGAGTATCCTCCTAATTTTGATAACTTACAGATAAAAGCAATAAATGGTAGCGACATATTTAAGATTAATTCAGTTTGGTTGCATGGTGCCCGTGATTTTGAAGGAGAAAAGCTTAATAAACGGGTATTTATATTTACCGACAGAAAAATTTACAGACCGGGGCAAACCATTTGGTTTAAAGCCATTATGTTGGAGACCAATGGTGAAGTTGCCCGCGTTCTTAAAAATAGCAGTGTGGCAATAACTCTGCATGATGTTAATGGACAGGAAATTTCTTCGCAAACATTAATAACAAACAATTTTGGTAGCGTTAATGGAAATTTTACAATTCCAAATAATGTGTTAACAGGCAACTTTTACATTCAAACCCCACATGGGTCAAATTATATAAATGTTGAGAATTATAAAAGGCCCCGTTTTGATGTTACTATGAATCCTTTTAACCATGTTGTTATTTTGGGTGATGAGGTTAAGGTTTCAGGCCTGGCCGAAGATTTCTCAGGGGCACCTTTGCAAAAAGCATTGGTTTCCTGGAAAATTACACGACAAATATCAAATTGGCGCTATCACAGGTTTATTAAACACGAACCAATAGCATCAGGAAATACAATTACAGGCGATAGAGGCAATTTTGAAATTCAATTTACTGCAATTCCTTCCAAAACAAAATGGAACAATCAAATACCTGAGAATTTCATAGTGGATGTTGATGTTACTGATGTAAATGGCGAAACAAGAACGGGAAGTATAGTATTGTCAATTGGTAATGAAGGTGTAAAGCCTGAAATAACCATGGATAAAAACAGTTTTTTAACTCCTGTAAATGAGGTTCCCATTACTTTTTTGGTTAAAAACCTAACGGGTGAACCTGTTAATGCAAAAGTAAATTACAGAATTTCAAAACTGGTGGTCCCCACAACGAAAACTCCATACAGATTATGGCAACAGCCCGATACCATTTTAATAAATAAAAGTTTTTTTACTAATAGCAACGAGAGAGAGCATTGGGAAGAATGGCCATCGGCAAATGTTGTTTTGAATGAAATTATAAACGTTCCGGGAAAACTTGAACATAAAATAAAATTTGATCATAATCTGCCAGCCGGAGTTTATAAAATTACAATGGAAACACCCGATAAAAATAATCAAATAAGAAAGACTGAAAGGGTTATTTATATAAACGGGCTTAATAACCTGGATTTTAATCCTGGAGAAGGATTGTTGTTAACAGTTGCCAAAAATGAAGTTTTTACAGGTGATAATATTGAATTATGCCTTGCAAGCGCTTTCACCAAAGGAAGCATATTACTATTGGTTTCACAAAATGATAAAACAATAATTGATAGTTGTATCCCGGTCGGCAAAATAAAAAACCGGATTTTTATACCTGTTACCTCTGAGCTGGAAGGAACCGTATTTATTACAGCATTTCTGGTTCAACAAAACAGGGTTTATAAAAGTAGTTTAAACATAAAGGTTTTTAATCCTGCAAATAAAATGAATCTTCAATTGGTGGCATTTCGCGATAAGATAAAACCGGGCAGCAATGAAAAATGGACACTGAAAGTTGAAGATGGCAAAAAAACGGGTTATAAGGCAGAATTATTAGCATTAATGTACGATTCTTCGCTCGATTATTTTGTACCAAACCATTTCGGGTTTTATCCATTTTATAGTAGTATAATAATTAATCCCTGGAGAGAAAATGGTTTTGGAACAGGTATAAATACGGGCCGTAACAATATCCCGGTAAAAAATGCCCTCATAACTCCTTATCCGTTTTTTAACTGGTTTGGATATTATAATGGCCGAAGTATTAGCCGGCTTAAAATGAGTAACGGTCCATCCCCTATGGCTCCTGCAATGGTTAACACATCGTATGGGGTTAATGAAGATGAAATGGAGGGTGTTGCGGATATGCCTGTTACTCGCCAGGATACAGCATCAAAGCCACCTATCCAAAAAACATATGATGGTTCAGAAACAATGATTCGCCGCCGGTTACAGGAGACTGCATTTTTTTACCCTGCAATGGTAACCGGTCAAAACGGAGAAGTAACATTAAATTTTACCATGCCCGAAAGTGTTACCAAATGGAAATTTATGGCCATGGCACATAGAGAAGATGGTGTATCGGGCTATATTGAAAAATATATAACTACATCACGGGAACTTATGGTAATACCAAATATCCCACGTATTGTGCGTGAAGGAGATGAGGTGGTTATATCTGCCAAAATAATTAATACTACTGATACAATATTAACCGGAACTGCCTGGTTAAAAGTTAAGGATGCTATTTCGGGTAAAGAAGTTACCGGAATTAACCAATTGCCTGTTAACTGGAAAACAGATCGAAAAGGAAATGCCATAGCATCATGGAATATTAAAATACCTTCAGGAATTATTGGGATTGTAATTGGTGTAACGGCTGCAACTGAAGAATTTCAGGATGGTGAAGAGCATTTGGTGCCTGTTTTACCGGTTAAAATTGTGTTAACTAAAACAAATGCGGTTACACTATCGGGGAAGGGTAAGCACCGTGTTAAAATGGAAACACTTTTAAACAGTAAACGATATGATCATAAAAGTTTTACCCTGAATTATACGCAAAGTGCAGTGTGGGAAGTTTTAGGTGTATTGCCCTGGATTTTAGAAAGGCCTTATGAAAACAGTGACAATGTTTTTAACCGTTTTTTTGCAGTAACAGCAGCAAAAAAAGTGATTAGCGGCAATCCGCAAATTAAAAGTGTTTTACAAGCCTGGGGAACTGAGTTACCAGGTAATGAAAATGCATTGCTTTCAGCTTTAGAGAAAAACCCGGAGTTAAAAAGAGCAATATTGAATGCAACCCCATGGGTTACTGAGGCTAAAAGTGATACGGAACGCAAACGAAGGCTTGCATCATTGGCTGATGACGGATATTTGGAAATGGAGGGAATTAACAGCCTTAACCAATTAAAAAACCTTCAATTGGCTGATGGTGGTTGGCCCTGGTTTGGTGGAATGATGGCATCCGAAATTGTAACTTCAGATATAATTGCAGGATTCGGATACCTCAGGAAAATTGGAGTTGAGCTCTCACAGGATGCCGGATTATGTCAGTCAATGGGAGTTCAATGGCTTAAAAATAAGTTGGCCAGGTCAATGGAGACTGCATTAAGAAACAATGAAAGAAAATCAGAATTAGAAAAGGATACAGTAATAATGCCTGACAGGTTAACTGTTAAAATTCTTTATTCGCTAAGCTTTTACAACACAGCCGAGGCTACTGATGCCGAAAAATTCTGGGTTGAAAAGTTAAGGATGAATTACCGGCCAACAGATGTTTCATGCCAATCGATGGTAGCTTTAATTTTATCACGGTATAAATTCAATATTGAAGCTCAAAAAATCTTACTATCCATTAAGGAAAAAGCAATTAAAGGAGAGAACGGTGAGTTGTTTTTTAAATCGCCTTCAGGTCCCTATTGGTATCAATTACCTATTGAAAGACAAGTTATAGCATTGGAAGCTGTGCGGGAAATTAATCACGACAAAGATTTTATTGAAGGACTGGAAAAGTGGATTATATCACAGAAAAGAACGCAAAACTGGAATACAACCAGGGCCACAATTTCTGCCGTATATGCATTGGCATCATCAGGACACGGATTATTTGAAATTCAAAGCCCCGACAATATTAAGGTAGGAGGGAAAAAGTTGCAATCTGTAAAGGCTATGGCCGGAAGCGGATATTTTTCGAAAACCTGGAGTAACCAAGATGTTAAACCGGCTTTGGGTAACGTTGAAATTGCCAAAAAATCACCAACCCCTTCATGGGTTGCAATGCACTGGAGTTATAATATTAACGAAACTGATGTAAAAGGAGGTGGTTTTATGAAATTGAGCAAAATAGTATATAAACGTTATATTAAAAATGGGGTTATTGAATGGAAAGTAATTGCCGATACCACAAGTTTAACTCCTGGTGACAGATTAATGTTTAATCTGTTTATTGATGTTCCCCAGGATTTGGAATTTGTGGAGGTGAGTGATAAACGTGCATCAATTCTTGAACCTGTCAACCAAATGTCAGGCTATTCGTGGAAATCAGGTTTAGGCTATTATATATCTATAACTGATGCAGGAATTAATTTTTACTTCGATTATCTTCCTAAAGGAAAATCATCATTAAATTACGAGGTTGTTGTATCACATAAAGGTACTGCATCATCAGGCCCTGCATTGGTCCAATGTTTTTATGCACCTGAGTTTTCAGGCCATAGCAAAGGAAGTGTATTTTCAACAAGAAATGATTAACCAATTTAATGTCGTTGGTAATTAATTTTGAAAATGAATAATTAAATTATTGTTTAAGCTGAAAATTAAAAACCGGGATGAAACGAGCCTTGAGAATTAACTCATAAACAAGGATGATTAACTGGTTGGCGAGTTCCATGAGATACCTTAATAAAAAAATAACCGAATGAAAAAAATATCAATTTTACCGTTCTTTCTAGTTATTTCAGTTATTCTTTTTGGTCAAACTCCCGGTATTGATTACAAAACCAAAGGATTGGAATACTATAATGCAAATAAAACCGATTCAGCTTTAATATTTTTTAAAAAAGCTCTTGAAAAAAACAAACGCGATGGCGAAATATTAGGGATTTTAGCTTTAATATACCTTGAAAAAGGTGATGCAGAAAAATCAATTGGTTATGCCCGTAATGCCCAAAAGCATCAGTCAACCGTTACTGTGGATGCCTATATTGCAGGTGTTTTGGCAAGTGAAATTCAATCCAAACCCAGAAGGCGTGACAGGTGGTTGGATGAAGGGTTAAGACTTTTTCCCGGAGATTATCTTTTGTTATATCATGCCGGACGAAATAAAATACCATATAACCTTATTGAAGGTGAAAAATATCTGTTGCGTTCGGTTTATGCAAATCCTGCATTCGCTGAGTCTCATCTTTTATTGGGAGAAAATATGGTAAAAAGTGGTGAGAACCTTAAAGGCGTTCTTCCCCTTTTTTATTTTTTATTACTCGACAATGGTTCCCAAAGAAGTAAGGAAGTATTATCATTAATTGAAAGATTGTTCCAGGCCTGGGCTTCTGAAGAAAAAGGAATTTCAAAGTTTTCACTTGTTGGCCATGGTTTTAAGACTGATTTCGTTCCAGAACAACGTAATTTTAAATCATATGATATATCCTTACGGAGTAAATGGGTTGTAAAACAAACCATGGGGCTATTTATGTCGTTGCAAAATGTTAAAACATCCAATGCAGATATTGTTTGGGAGTTTTATTCAGATTTCTTCCTAAAGGCAGTTGAACTAAATTTAGCCGAGCCATTAGCCTGGCATTTGGTTAATGGCACATACCCCGCCGAAGTTATGGAATGGATAGCCTCCAACGGGGCAAAATATAAAGAAATGATTGATTGGTTATCAATACAATAGATTGAATTAATGTATTATCTGCATTAATTCTTCCCACTTGCTTAGTTTATTGCCGGCCATTACCGTTGCTGTTTAATAATCCCAATTACGCAATGGAATTAAGCAATGAATTCAGAAAAACGATGTAAGCCTTATATAATAGCGAAAACAGCATTTTCTATTTCTAAAATTTCTAATGCTGCGCGTTTTAAAACTACGTATTTAAATGATATAAATTCAACCATTTAAATATTCAACCCGGATTAGTCATTAGAAAGGCAATGAACTAATGACTTAGCCGGGATTAACCCTACCGAATAGTCGGTACAGGCTGCTTTAGAAAAACTTAATTTGTAAGCATTTCTGATTACAAATTTTAAGTTTTTCTTTAGCGATTTGTCAAAATAGAAGACATGTAATCAATAACTTAACACTA
>JBBIVA010000097.1:0-14883 GCA_037439945.1 Marinilabiliaceae bacterium | reverse complement strand
CAATTAGTTGGCATTATAGCATCTTATCGAAAAATTTATCGGACAGTAGTGTTATTATATAATTATAATCAAAATGTTAACGCTATCACAAAGTCGGGAATGGTTTAAAAATTAATTACTTATGAATAGAGCATGATTAGTTAAACAAAAACCCTGATGAATAGGAGATCAACGAAGTCTGCTTGGCTTTGCCGCTTTGTTTACAAATTATCCAGGGCCCACGTAGTAAATTGAAAACCGGCGGGGCCAAAATTCATCAGGCGAGTTCCCCCGATGTATCGGGACAAGCCATCCGGCCTTAATCAAAAAATTATTTACAGATGAAACAATCCTTCTTTTCATTGCCTTCTTTTTTATAATTATGCTTATTTTGTAAAATAAATAGTAAAATGTGATTAAATCCTGGAAACAAATCCGAACCATTTTGTCATATATATGGGAGAGTTCTCCCATGTTATCTGTTTTAAATGGTTTTATGGTTTTTACAAGGGGAGTATTACCCCTGCTTTTATTATATCTTGTTAAAATTTTGGTTGATGAGATTCAGGTTATAGTTGTTTCTGAACCAGGTACCCAGGATCTATCCCGGCTTACGGTTATACTTGTTATTGCAGGCTTTCTTTTTTTATTTAATGCTCTTTCTGCATCAATGGGGGCATTAATAAAGGAAAAGCATTCGTACGCTATTTCCGATTACTTCGATAAACTCATTCACGACAAAACAACATCCTTAAGCTATAGTTTTTTTGAATTTCCCAGATATCAGAATGTTTTTTACAGGGCTCTGAATGAAGTTGCTATGCGGCCAACACGCATATATTACGGCGTTATGGGAGTATTTCAGAATTTAATAACAATGCTGGCAATGGGTGGTGTATTATTAATGGTGCATTGGTCAGTCTTAATTGTATTACTTCTGGTTACTGTTCCGGTGGGTTTGATCAGATATAAATATGCCATCGGATTATTCAGGTTTAAACGAAACAATACGATAACTGAAAGAAAAGTTAATTATTATAACAGGTTAATTACTGCTCCTGACTTTGCCAAGGAATTGCGCGTATTTGACCTGGGAAGGGTTTTTAGGGAAAGATATAATAAGTACAGGTCGGAATGGAGAAAAACCCAGTTTAATATGTTGGTTAAGAAAACAAAACTTGAGGTTTTAGTACAGGTTCTTGCTGCGGTTTCATTTTTTGTTATTTACGTATTAATAGCATTTAAAGCTTACAATAAAGAGATTTCAATTGGCGAAGTGGTTCTTTATTTTCTTGCTTTACAAAGGGGCTATTCATATTTGCAGGAGTTTTTTGGGAGGCTAACAGGACTTTATGAAGATTCACTATTCCTCGATAACCTTTTTGAATTTCTTAATCTTGCTGAACCAGGCTCAATAAATCATTTACAAGGGAACTTGCCATTTCCCGATCCCATAAAGAATGAAATAGAGTTTCGTAATCTTGGTTTTCATTATCCTTCAAACAATAAGTGGGTACTCCGTAATTTTAATTTGAAAATTAAAGCCGGTGAAACTGTGGCTGTGGTTGGTGTTAACGGCTCAGGCAAAACTACCCTGGTTAAACTGCTTTGTAGTTTATATCAACCTGTTGAAGGAAATATCCTTGTTGATGGAATTAACCTTCAACAAATTAAAAAATCTGAAAAGGTAAATAATATTAGTGTAATTTTTCAGGATTTTATGCTATACAATGTTTCTGCCCGTGAAAATATCTGGTTTGGTAATGTTCGAAAACCACATGATGACCATCAAATCGGATTTGCTGCCCGTCAGGCCGGTATTGACCAGGTTATAAATGGATTTACTGATGGGTATGAAACCACCCTTGGAACATTGTTTGAAGGTAGCGAACAAATGAGTCCCGGGCAATGGCAACGGTTGGCACTTGCAAGATCTTTCTTTAATAATGCACAAATAATGATACTGGATGAGCCAACAAGTTCATTGGATGCATATTCGGAGTCAAAACTTCTGAGATATATTCAAACCATTACTGAAAACCGTACCGCTTTTATAATAAGTCATAGGCTTTCAACTGTTAAAATGGCCGACAGGATAGTGGTAATTGATGGGCAAAAGGTAGCTGAAACAGGTACATATAATGAACTATTGGAACAAAAGGGGATACTTTTTAATATGGTAAATACCCTTTCAAACCCTTTGTTGTAATTACTTCCCAAATGTATATTGTAAACCACTGTAAATACCAAATGAATAGGGTTTAAAGGAGACAGGAAAATCTTTATTAATATCACTTAAAAAATAATTAATCCTGGGTTCAAGTTGCAATGACAACCTTCCTGCCACAGGAACTGAAAAAGCCAATCCTGCATTTGTACTCATCGTTAATGATGATATCCCCGAAGTTTCACCTATTTTAATTTTGCCCGATTCTTCTTTTAAATAAACGTTGTTAGACACGAGCCAGTTGGTGCTTAAACCCACCGAAAGGGACAGGGACATTCCCTTGTTTACAAGATAATACCTAAGCGTTAAAGGTATTTCAAGGTAGTCAAGATTTTGTTCTAATGTGCTGCTGGTTTGAGTATTGTTATTACTTATCCCAAAATGGTACTCGGATGAGGGTGTGCCATAAAACAGATTGTTTTTGGTGCTGTTGCCTGATGATGTTTGGTTAATTGAACCCAGGGAATTTATTAATGAAACTCTTTTCAACCTTACATCCGACTCGGTTGATAAAGCATTCAGGGCCAATACAACTCCTGCATCAACCTGAGAATTAACTTCCTGTCCCAATCTGGCAAATCTCACTCCTGATTCAACACTCCATTTTTTATCCACCATAACATTTAATCTTATTCCACCGCCTGTGTAAATTAATGGCTTTTCATTTGGCCCTGATCCTGTAAACATATTTCCGGTTAAACCCTCCGGGCCCGAAGTTTGCCTAAACGCATAAACCGGAGAATAAACACCACCAATTTCAATTTTATTTCCAAACCGCGTTATTTCTTTTGATTGGTTATTTTGAGTTGTGTTTATTATATATAAATCCTGCCAGTTAATTCCCGGATTTTCACTCTTTAATGATTTTATTTCAACTTTATCTGTAACAATATAATTATTAACCGAATATATTTTACTATGCCTGTTAAATTCAAAATCTCTTAAGTTATCCTGGTTTCGTACAATTAATTTGTTTATAGCTATATATTGCCCTTCCTGTTTATTTAATATTCTGCTTTGTGAAAGTATATAATCTTCTGTTTTGCTTGTTTCGGTGTATTGCTGCGCCCCATTAGGGTTATTGTTTAAGCTTCCGTTGTCATTTCCAGATACATTAATATCAAATGGCTTATTATTCGATAACAAAATTTGTTCATCACTTTTGTCAGATAAAAACAGGTTGCCCATAAAAAGTATTGCTAACACAGATGCGGCAATTCCTGTTATTTTTAACCACAAAATTTTATTGTTGGCTGTTTTTTTATTTAATGATTCTTCAACCCGGTTCCATAAATCAGGTGGCGGTTGAACTTTTTCACTATCAATGTGAATTTTGTATTGTGATTCTATCTTATTTAAATCTACCATAGAGTTTCATGTTTATTTGTTACTATGGTGCCCAATCTTGTTTTAAGCCATTGTCTTGCCCTTGACAAGTTCGATTTACTAGTTCCTACCGATATGTTTAACTCATCGGCAATCATATCATGAGAATAACCTTCAACCACAAATAAATTAAAAACCATGCGGTACTTATCAGGTAACTTTTTTACCAGGTCTATTATTTGGTTAATATCAGAATGAGTGTCTTCATCATATTCATCTGGCTCATCCGGCTTATTATTAAAAAATTTATCATCGTTAACAAAGTCATCTTTTTTCCTTTTCCTGAATTCTTCCAAAATAGTGTTTACAATTATTCTTCGTATCCATCCTTCCAGGGAACCGGTTTTTTTGTATTGGCCAATTTTAGTAAAAACTTTAATAAACCCATCATGTAAAAGATCTTCAGCATCAACCTGGTTATGAGTGTAACGTAGGCAAACTGCATACATCACCGGTGCAAAGGCATCATAAAGTGCCTTTTGCGCATACCGCTCCCCTTTCTGACAATCAAATACAATTTTGTCAAAATCAGTTTCAGGATGTTTTGATTCATTTATTGTCACAGGAACTTGCTTAAGCTTTTAAAGCCTTCAACCATGTTCCGGGCAAACAGATTAATAAACTGGGTTTGATTGAAATCAAATCACCAGGACCAAAGTTGAAATTATACATTTAAACCAAGTTTGTAATATATAAAAAATGTACAAACTTTGATCCAAAATAACAGTTTCTGATTAATAGACGGGTTTTTTAAAGAAGGTTGCGTTAATAAAAATTAAATCAATATTTTTTTTTCACGCGGTCAATTTCCCTGGAGGCATCTTTCTGTTTAAGAGTTTCTCTTTTGTCGTGTTGCTTTTTTCCTTTTGCTAGTGCTATTTCAATTTTGGCAAGGCCCCTGTCATTTAAAAACAATCGCAGGGGAATTATAGTTAATCCCGATTCTTTTGTTTTCCTCAATAGTTTATTAAGCTCTTTTTTGTTAAGTAAAAGTTTTCGTTCCCTCGTGGGCTGATGGTTACTAAAAGTACCATAAAAGTACTCGGCTATATTCATCCCTTTTAGCCACATCTCGTTTTTAATAAAATAACAATATGAGTCAACAAGACTGGCTCTGGATTCCCTTATTGATTTTATTTCAGTACCTCCAAGTACAATACCGGCTACAAATTTTTCCAGTATTTCAAAATCAAATGTGGCCCTTTTATTTTTTATATTTATTCTATTGCCGGTCATATAGTCAGTTAAATAACAATTTTAAAAATATATGGTAAACCAAAAAAGGACTAAAATGAATTAAGAAAGTAATTATAATACTTATACTTAAAGCATTATTAGGTTTTAACCCCAATAAACTTTTAACCCCATTCCATATAATAAAATATGAATAAAGGGAACCCAGGTAAAGAAAAACCAAATCAGGTAACAGGTTTACCAGGATTGCAATGATAATAATTAATGTTGAAGGATAACCTACAAGTGAAAAGATTATTGGTTTTGATGCGGAATAATAATAAGGGATTATTATGCATAATATTGCATATGCGAGAAATAACCCCCCGAAAAATGAAGTAAATGTAACAACTGAATGTTTTAATGCCAGTTCAAAATTTATTTCCTGCAGGTTTATTAAAAAACTTATAAATGTACTGATTGTGCATAAACCAATTAAGGGTAACAGGTAATTTGACAGGATACCATTAATGTCTTTATTTTCACTCCTAATAATGGCCCATTCCAAAGATGGGGATATTATAATGTTTTTTGCCCTGAGGTATAACTCAATGTAAAATAGTTTTAACGATTGGTCTTTTTTTTTTTGTTCCATAAAAACGCAAAGACAAATTCAAACAACAGGTACGAAATTAATTTACAATTGGGGGTTATTTTTCCATTTTCGGAACAAAAATACGCAATTTGCAAATAGTATTAGCTTTTTAATTTTGTATTATCTAAACTAAATTGTTATTTATAATACTACTTTTTTACCTAAAATTAAACCAATAATAACATAAACACGTTGAATTGTCCTGTTACTTTTCCTAACTTCAAGCCCTTTTATTTACTTGGATACTGAATGTGGTTTTTATGAATAATAATTACAACCTTCTGGTAATTTTAGGCCCTACGGCAAGCGGTAAAACTTCATTTGCCTCACAGTTTGCTTTTAAAACAGGGGGTGAAATAATTAGTGCAGATTCAAGACAGGTTTATAGGCGTATGGATTTGGGCACCGGCAAGGATTATAGTGATTATATTATTAATGGGGCTGAAATTCCTTTCCATTTAATCGATATTCGTGAGCCGGGGTATAAATATAATGTTTACGAATACCAAAATGATTTTTTTAAGGCCTATAAAGAAATTGGGGAAAGAGGTAATTTACCCATAATGTGCGGGGGAACTGGCTTATATATTGAGGCAGTGCTTAACAGGTTCAGGATAATTCATGTGCCGGCCGATTTGGAGTTACGTGAAAAATTAAGTAAAAAAAGTCTGCCCGAATTGGAAACTATTCTTATGGGCTTTCGTAAAACCCACAATAAAACTGATACTGACACCATAAAAAGAGCCATAAGAGCTATTGAAATTGAGGCTTATTATGCTTCCCATCCTGAGATAAAGGTAGATTTACCAGAAATTACACCTTTAATAATGGGCATAGATATTGACAGGGAGAAAAGAAGGGAAAGAATTACAGGGAGGTTACAGCAAAGGCTTGACAATGGAATGGTTGATGAAGTAAAAAAATTGTTAAATGAGGGTGTTTCTTCTGCTGACCTAATTTATTATGGTCTGGAATATAAGTATATAACCCAGTATTTGATTGGGGTGCTTGATTATAACGAAATGAGGGAACAGCTAAATATTGCAATTCATCAATTTGCGAAACGCCAAATGACATGGTTCAGGAAAATGGAGCGCAATGGTTTTAAAATACACTGGATTAAACCATGTGGTGATTTTGAAAATGAGATAAAATTTGTTGAAGAATTGTATAAAAAAGGTAACCCTTAAAAGTTTTAAAAGTATGAATTTTTTTTAATAAAATTTGATTTAATAAGCCGATGTAAACAATTAAGACATTTTTCCTTTTATAAATTTATGACAGGCTATTTAATTGTTCCAGAATTAATTAAATAATAAAAAATTGGATTCAACCTTATGGAAGAACCTGAAAGCTATATTGATCGTATATCCCGGCTTGCCAATAAGAATGAAGAACTGAAGGCTCAAATTGAGGATTTGGTTACCCGGTATACAGCTATTGAAAGCCAGAACGAACGTTACCAGAACCTTCTTCTTAAATATTCGCTTGAGACAGAAGAAAAGCCACGCGAGGCCAGAAAACTCGCAAAAAGGCTTAGAATGGTATCTGTTCTGTATGTTTCAGTTAAAGGTTTCGATCGTTTATATAAAATGAAGAATCCCGGAAGGATAATTGACTTGCTTGATGAATTGTATCTCGCCCTTGAAGATATTGCCTTTGTAAATAATGTTGTAAAAATTAAATCAATAGGTGATGTAATGTTGTTTGCCGCCGGGCTTACAGGTGAAAACCGCACGAACCCAATTGATATTGTTAATGTTGCTATTGAAATGCAAAGGGCTGCCAATGCCCTTAAAACACAAGATGGGGAACCTTTTTGGAGCCTTAAAATGGGTATTCATACAGGTCCGGTTATGGCAATCCCCAGCGGAATTAAAAATTCACCCTATAATCTCTCTGGAGAAAGTATAAATATTGCCTGCAGAATTGGGGATGCTTCACCTGATTCCACAATTAGCGCATCGGTAATGACCTATGAGCTTATTAAGGAATTTTTTCAGACTGAATTAATAGGACGGATGCCAGTTAAATATAAAGGGGATTTGGGGATGTTTAAGATTA
This sequence comes from Marinilabiliaceae bacterium, assembly GCA_037439945.1. Taxonomy (GTDB): domain Bacteria; phylum Bacteroidota; class Bacteroidia; order Bacteroidales; family Marinilabiliaceae; genus CALEUX01. The sequence continues at coordinate 7,399 of JBBIVA010000097.1, read as the reverse complement.
ATGGTATTCTAAAGGATTTGCAGATGACAGATAATCAATACATTCCAAATCAGACCTACAAAACCCGTTACGGTTTGATGAAATTTATGGATATTCAGGAGGAGCTTTTAGACTATCTGGAACAAAAACTACCTGATGATTTATTTTACCATAATATTAAACACACCATTGATGTAATTACTGAAGTTGAGTTAATTGGCTGGGCAGAAGGGGTTTCAGAAGAGAATATTTTGTTGTTAAAGCTTGCTGCCCTTTTTCATGATGCAGGGCATGTAATTAGTTACAAAGACCATGAACATTATGGTACAATAATGGCCAGGCAAAAACTTGCTAATCATAATTTCGATTACGAACAGATTGAAACCGTTTGCCGTTTAATTATGGCCACCAAAATGCCACCCAAACCAAAGGATTTACTTGAGCAAATTATATGCGATTCAGATTTGGATTACCTGGGTCGGGCCGATTTTATCCCGGTTTCAAAAACACTTTACCAGGAACTTAGAGAGCGCAATTTAATTGGTACATGGGAAGAGTGGAACAAACTTCAATTAAAATTTATTAGCAAGCATCAATACTTTACCAGTACTGCCATTGGAATAAGGGAAGTTAACAAACAACAGCAAATTGACAGGTTGCAGGAACTAATCAGGGAAAGTTCCCTTATTGAAAATGGAGGTTAATAACCACAATTTCTGGTCTGTTCCCAATTCTAACCGGAGGGCCCCAGGTTCCAAATCCCGAACTAACGTAAAAATGGGTATCTCCTTTTTTCTTGTAACCCCGGCTTACTTCAAAAATTTTATCCGTGATATAACTAAGAGGCCATAATTGCCCGTCATGGGTATGTCCTGAAAGTTGCAAATCAACTCCGGCTTCCTCTGATTCATTTAATTTATTAGGTTGATGGTCTAATAATATAACCGGTTTTGAAATATCTATATCCTTTACAAGTTCATCAATTGGTTTGCGGGTTTTACCCGTTGCATATTTTCGGTGAATATCATCCCTTCCAATAATATAAAAGCTGTTGTCAATTAGCAAGGCAGTGTCCCTTATAACATTAACACCATTTTGTTCCAAATATTTAATTGAAGGCTCTCCTCCTCCAATATATTCATGGTTTCCTGTGCAGGCATATACACCCAATGGAGCCTTAAGGGTTTGCAGGCTTTTACCCAGATTTTGGGCAATAACCGGTTTAACGTCTTCATCAAGAACATCGCCGGGGAAAAGTATTATATCAGGGTCCAGGTTTTGTATGGTATTAACAAGTTTTCCGGTTTTTCGAGGCCCAATAATTGTTCCCAAATGAATATCGCTTGCCGCAACAATTCTTAGTTTTTCAAAATTGCCGGCGCTTTTTGGCAGGGATATATCCAACTTGCTTATTTTTGGATACCACGTATTAATATGACCAATTAAAATAATTCCTCCGGTTATTGTCATTATACATAAAAAGGTGTAAAATTTCAAATGAGCAATTCCAGGGGTCGGGATTCTGGATAAAAATGGTATAATAAGGTTTATTATACGGGAAATATCCACAAATAAAATCATTAAAGTGGTATATAACATGGCCACAAACCAGAAGGCACCAATCCAATGAAGTGTAACCGGGACCGGGTGATACCAAATCTTTTCAACAAAGCGGCCTGCTATATAGGCAATTACCATTAGTATCATGAAAGCAATGAACCAAGGTCTTATTTTAGGATAAAGTTCCAGAGCCTGATAGCCTCTTATACCTATATAAAGGTTTACAAGGGTGTGGATCCCTAAAAAAGTAATAAAAAATATCATAAATTTTAAGTTTTGTATAATTATAAACCGTAAACTACCATAATGGTTTTGTTTTGTTTAATTTTTACAATCGCGAAAACATCTCATAAATAATGCCAAAACAGGGTAAAAACATTACCATAACCATAATTTGGTTACAAAATTTATTACTCAACAATAATTTTAGTTTTATGATTAATAACCGGTAAACCCTGTTATTATTTAAAGTAATTACCAATTGCAAAAACAAATGTTATTGAAACCCTTATTTTTACAACCATGAATAATACGGATATTTATTGTGAAATCCTTTGACTTTATTGTTGTTAATAATAAGTTAATATGTAATTGAAAATATAAATGGAATGAGCAATTGAATATTTTTAGTAATTGATTACCTTAATTTTGTTTTGAATAATGGTTCTGAAATAATATTTTTATTTCATTGTTATAGTTTATATAATTTTCAAAAAAGGTTATTGTATAAATATATAACAAACCTTAATGCCGAATACATAAGCTATAATAAAAAAAATGAAATTGACAGCTTTTGTAAAAAACAGAATATTAAATCATTACCTTTATTTTAACTGTAACTATGATGAAATTTATTGGTGTAGTAGTATCAATTTTAGTGTTGGTATCAAATGTTTTAGTGGCTCAGTGGCCTTTGGGTTATGAGTTTACAACCATTTATGATTTACCGTCAACAGAGGTAAAAGATCAACACAGGTCTGGCACATGCTGGAGTTTTGCAGGGTTATCATTTTTAGAGTCTGAAATGATAAGAAAAGGGAAACAACCGGTTGATTTATCTGAAATGTTTATCGTTAGGCACTGCTATTCCAAAAAGGCTGAGCTTTATGTTCGAATGCATGGAAATTTAAATTTTGGTGGAGGGGGAGCTTTTCATGATGTAATTTTTGTTTTGAAAAATTTTGGAGCCCTACCCGAGAATATTTTTCCGGGGTTAAATTATGGTGAAAATAAACATGTACATGGCGAGTTGGATGGGGTTTTAAAAAATTTTGTTGATGGAGTAATAAAAAACAGTAATAAAAAGTTATCAACCGCATGGAGGCCGGCTTTTGAAGGAATTCTGGATGCATATTTTGGAGTTATACCACATTCGTTTTTATATAATAATAAAACCTATAATGCCAAAACATTTGCCCAGGTTGTGATCGGGTTAGATCCTGATGATTATATACAGGTTACTTCTTTTACACATCATCCGTTATATGATAAATTTATAATGGAGGTTCCTGATAATTGGCTTTGGGGAGCCGTTTACAATGTTTCACTTAGCGAAATGGTTGAGATAATGGAATATTCGTTAAAAGAAGGATATACCATAGGCTGGGCAACCGATGTTAGTGAAAAAGGGTTTTCACATAAAAATGGTTTGGCAATTGTTCCGGTAACTGAGGTTGCCGAAATGAGCGATTCAGAGCGACAAAAATGGGAAACCAGTACGAATGAGGAGAGAGATAAAATGTTCTTCAGTTTTGATAAACCTGTTAAAGAGAAAATTATTACACCAGAATTAAGGCAGGCAGGGTTCGATAATTTTCAAACAACAGATGATCACGGGATGCATATCGTTGGACTAGTAAAGGACAAGGAAGGCAATAAATTTTATAAAGTTAAAAATTCGTGGAATACTGACAGCAAATGTAGTGGTTATTTGTTTGCTTCTGAACAGTTTGTAAAATATAAAACCATTTCACTATTGGTACATAAAAATAGTATTCCAAAACAAATTAAAAAGAAATTAAATATATAATGGTACGATTTATGATAATGAAATTTAACATACTGAAAATCTGCATTATGTAATTCAGGGTAATTGTTAAGTATTGTTATTTTTAATTACTAATAAATAAAAAGAGTTAAAAGTTTGGTAAAACAAGTTATTTTTGATAAAATTGCGTAACATTTTGACGAACGAAACTGTACAACCATTTAAAGTTTTTTTCATAAGGTTAATGGTTAGGTTCGTTAAAAGAGGGAAATTTTAATTCCCTCTTTTAAACAAAATGAGAGATTTATTGTTAAGATGAAAATAGGTTTTTCATAATTTTGGGTTAGGGTTAAGGTTAGAAATGGGATTCACCAAACGAGGTGGTCCCGTTTCTTTTTTGTATAAGCTTTTATTCTGAATTAAGTAAACCTGCCTGGTTAAAGTGTAAAACGATATAAAGAATCAGGTATTTTGAAGAAATGGCAGGTTGGAGCAGTTTACGCCATTCTAAACAATACTTCTCAAATTATAAAATAATTAAGAATTCATAAATGGGAGCAGGTATGATGAAATAACCTATGAATAAAGCGGTAATGTGTACCTACATATTATTATTACTTCATCCTCACAAAATTTATTTTTAAAGGACGTATTACCAGTCCCGACTTTTCGGGGGAACACACCTGATGTAAATTTTGTTCCTCGTTATTTATATTTTGAAAAACATAGGTGTTTCATATTATTGTAAATGCTACTTAATTAAACGGCGTTTTTTTAACATTTACTAAAATCAAAAAATATCTATCTTAATTTTGCCCCAAGTTCCTTTTCAAATACCCTGATAAGGTTTTGCATAATTCTATCTATTTGGCTATCAGTAAGTGTTTTTGTACTATCTTCCAAAATAAATGAAATTGCATAAGATTTCTTTCCTTCTCCGAGTTTCTCTCCTTGGTAAACATCAAAAAGAGTAACCCTTTTTAATAGATTTTTTTCAGTTTTAAATGCCAGGTTTTTGATTGTATCAAATTGAACGGATTGGTCCAATAATAGGGCCAGGTCTCTTTTAACTTCAGGGAATTTGGACAACTCTTTGAATAATATTTTTTTAGTGGCAGAAAGTCTGATTACGGTATCAAGATATATTTCGGCAAATAATACCGGGTCATCAATATCAAACTTCTTCAATATATTTTTATGCACAAAACCCATCAATATTAGTTTATTGTCCCTGCTGGAAAGTTGAACTCCGTCAGATAGAATTTTACCTGTGTATGATGCAGTGTTTATCCTGTTTAATTCAATTCCTAATTTTTCCAGAATATTTTCACAGTGGGTTTTTAAGTCTGAAAAACATACTTGTCGCGAAGGAGATATCCAGTTTGCCTGGCTATGTAATCCGGTCATGAAAAGTGCAATCCTCTGATCTTCCTTATAGTTTGCCAAATCACTTTTCTGACCATTATAGAATTTGTAACAACTCCCAAATTCAAATAATTTAAGATCGGGGTGTTGGCGGTTTCGGTTGTGTATAATGGTCTCCAGACCACCAAATAGCAAGGTCTGCCGCATCCCGTTCAAATCGCTGCTTAATGGATTAGCTAACTCAACTACATTTTGCCCGGGGAATTCAGTCAGCTCATCGTAATAGGCGGCCTTAGTCAGGGAGTTGCACATAATTTCCTGAAAACCTGCACTTGTAAGTTGTGTTGCAATTGAATTTTTTAACTGGTGTTCGTCTGGTTTTTCCGAATAAACAATTGTTGAATTAACTTTTAAGGATGTTTCAATATTGTTAAAACCATAAATACGGAGGATTTCTTCAATTACATCTGCTTCCCGCTGAACATCAACTCTATAAGGTGGTACAGATACCAATAATCCCTGCTCGGTTTCGTTTTCTGTAATTATATCCAAACTGCCAAGTATTTGTTTAACTGTTGCTTGTGATAGCCTTGCGCCTATTAGTCTGTTTATATTATCCCATGATACAAAAACCTTGAAGTTTTCAATTGGAGCAGGATACACATCAATTATTTCGGATGAAATATCGCCACCTGCAATTTCTTTAATTAATAATGCTGCTCTTTTTAGTGCAAAAACTGTGATATTTGGATCTGAGCCTCTCTCAAACCTAAATGATGCATCAGTAAAAAGTCCTAGTCGCCGTGATGTTTTTCTAATATAAACCGGGTTAAAACATGCACTTTCTAGAAAAATATTTTTCGAATTTCCTGTAACACCGCTTTCCTGTCCACCAAAAATCCCAGCAATACACATTCCTTTCTGGCTGTTGCAAATCATCAGGTCCTGATCATTTAGTTCCCGGTCCTTACCATCAAGTGTTGTAAATATGGTTTTCGAAGGAAGGGTTTTTACTACTACATGGTTCCCGCTGATTTTGTCATAATCGAATGCATGCAATGGCTGACCACACTCATGGAGAACAAAATTGGTAATATCAACCACATTGTTTATAGGGCTAAGGCCTATACTTAAAAGCTTGTTTTTTAACCAATCCGGCGATTCAGTAACATTAACTCCTGATATTGTAACCCCTGTGTACCTGGGACATGCCTCACTGTTTTCAACACTGATTTTAATTGGCAGGTTATTATTATCGGCACTAAATTTATCAACCAATGGCAAGGTTAATTTAACCTGAGTACCTGATTGCTGTAAACTTGCTGCTAAATCCCTTGCAACTCCTATGTGTGATGCACTATCAATTCTGTTCGGGGTAAGGTCAATTTCAAGAATTACATCTGATTTTATATTAAAATATTCAGAGGCAGAGGTTCCTGGTATTGCTTTTTCGTCTAAAACCATAATTCCTTCATGGCTTTTTCCCAAACCAATTTCATCCTCTGCACAAATCATTCCTTCAGAGTTTTCGCCCCTGATTTTTGATTTTTTTATGGTAAAACTTTCATCATTACTATATAATACAGTACCAACCGTTGCCACCACAACTTTTTGGCCTGCTTTTACATTAGGGGCTCCGCAAACAACAGGGATTGGATCGCCATTGCCAATATTAACCCTTGTAACACTTAATTTGTCGGCATTGGGGTGTTTTTCACAAGTGAGAACTTCACCTACCAATAAGCCCTTTAAGCCTCCTTTAACTGTTTCCGATTCCTTAATGCTTACTACTTCCAACCCCAATGATGTAAGAATTTCTGCTATTTGGGAAGGGGTTTTATCGGTTTTGATATACTCTTTAAGCCAATTATATGAAATATTCATGCCAATGCTTTTTATTATATTATAATTAAGGATATCAAAGAAATAGAAAATTGCCTTTTAATCGCCGGTTTATTTGGAGCCACAAAAATAATTATTTTAGCCACAAGAAAACATTATATATTTCTTAAAGTTTGGAGAAAATTTAAAGAAAAACAGATACACCAAATGAGACTTGTTTTTACTTTACCGCCAAATTGTTATAAATTAAGGTAATGTTTTAACCCCCTAATTCGCTATACATATAATAACATTTTAATTTGGTACAGTATATTAGCAATGTAAGAGTAAAAGTAAGCAAAAAATACCGCCGCCACATCTCTATTGTAGTTTATTAGTTTTTTGATAAAACAATAAAAACTTACAAGGAACTCAAAATCAATCCAAATGACTAAAATCCGTGAACCTTCCCTGCTAAAACGGTCCTGATTTTTTAATGGCATTAAAATTGATTTTCCTGATAGAAATTTCTTGACACGGAAAGAAACCCCCAGAAAACCAGAAACCCTCTGAAGCTTAATGAATAAAGACTTTTTAGTTTTGTATTAAACCCGGATTAGTCATTAGAAAGCCAATGAACTAATGACTTAGCCGGGATTAACCCTACCGAATAGTCGGTACAGGCTG
>JBBIVA010000096.1:0-15055 GCA_037439945.1 Marinilabiliaceae bacterium | reverse complement strand
GATGTTGTTGAAAATATGGCTATTGTAAAAGCTGCTTAAATCGAACTCACGTTATATTAGTTTGTTTCAATAAGTAATAATTTTTACCTTTGTTAGAAAAGCCGATTAAAATGGAAACAGCACAACTAAAATTATCAACCGGAATTGGTGGACTCGACAAGATAACTTACGGAGGTTTCGTTATCGGTAGCACAAATCTTTTAAGAGGTGGCCCGGGAGTAGGAAAAACAACCGTTGGAATTCACTTCTTAATTGAAGGGATAAGACAAAATGAAAGTTCTCTTTTTATCACATTGGGAGAGCCAGTTAGTAACATTCAACGGAATGCAAAACAACTTGGGTTGAACGTTGAAAATATTACGTTTCTTGATTTAAGCCCCGAACCCGGTTTTTTTTCGAAAGTTGAAACCTACGACATTTTTACCCCAGCCGAGGTTGAACGGGAGCCTACCACACGGCAGATTGTGGAAACCATTGAAAAAGTGAAACCGACCCGGGTGTTCCTCGATGCCATGACACAGTTCAAGTTTCTCTCGACCGACAATTTTCAATTCAGAAAACAAGTGTTGTCCTTCCTGCACTATTTGCAGGAAAATAATGCAACCGTTCTTTTTACTACCGAATCTAGTACGTTGGCTCCCGATGATGATTTACAGTTTATGGCCGACACGGTAATTAATCTTGCAAACACCGAAAACGGCCGGTTTATTTCAGTTAGCAAACTTCGTGGATCCGATTATTTAAGCGGCATTCATGGATATAAAATTGCCCAAAACGGGATTAAAGTATTTCCTCGCATTGTGCCCAATGTGGAAGCAAATATTTTAACTGATAACGTTTATTCGTTTGGTGTATCATCAATTGATAAATTATTGGGTGGAGGTATAGAAAAGGGTACAATTAATATCATTTCCGGGCCATCTGGTGTGGGAAAAACCACTGTTGCCATGCAATTGGCCAAAAGTATTGCATCTCAACATCATAAATCTGCCTATTATACTTTCGAAGAGGAAATTAACATGCTCTTGAAAAGGTGTCAAAGTATTAGTATTGAACCATATAGAAATATCGCAGAAGGTTATTTAGATTTAAGAAAAATAGAGCCTTTAGTTTACTCAGCCGATGAATTTTCTCATTTGGTTTACGACAATGCAGTTCAAAACAAACAAGCAATGGTGGTAATCGATAGTACTTCAGGTTTCAGGCTCTCGTTAAATGGGCAGGATATAGTGTCAAAGTTGCACGCGCTATGTAAACGCCTCCAGAGTATTGGGGTAACTACCATACTGATAAATGAGATTGAAAATATTACCGGCGATTTTAAAATTACCGAAGAACGGTTAAGCTATTTAACAGACAATATCATCTTTTTGCGATACCTCGAAATTAATGGAAAACTGAGTAAAGCCATTGGCGTACTTAAAAAACGCCTGAGCAATTTCGAAGAAACACTGCGTGAGTTTAAGATTACTTCGGAGGGTATCATAGTCGGCGAACCCCTTGTTAACCTTAGGGGCATACTTTTAGGTGTACCCGAATGGATAGGCGATAAACCTGAAAAAAGCTGATAATCAATGGAAACGAAAGGTCATAACATTCTTGTTGTGGAGCAAAATCAGAAAAATGCCGAACTAATTAGCAATGCCTTGTACAAATTCGGGTTCATTTGCAATTCGGCAAGCGATTATGCAGCTCTCGACAACGAATTGAAAAAAAACGATTTCTTCGATATTGTATTAATGGATATAACAGGCTTTGATGCCGAAATATGGGAACGCTGCAAGAAAATCCATCAATTGAATATCCCACTGCTCATATTATCGGCAAAACCAAGTGCTGCCCTCCAGCAACATGGTATGCGCTATGGTGCCAAGGGAATCGTCACAAAACCTGTAATCCTGAATGATTTTGTGAAACTCATTTATTCGCTCATTAACGATGGACAGGAAAAGTAAAATACTGGTACTTATAGAGCAATCGCAAGATTATAAATTGCTTACAACGTTATTGGAAAGAGATTATGAGATTATTAGTCCCGAAACATTTCCTGATGAAACGTTGTATTACGATTTAATTATTATTAACGGCTTATCACATAGCCGCTATAAAAATATACTGGTTGAAGAAAAATCACGGGCAAACCCTTTGTTTCTCCCCGTATTAATATTAACAGGCAAGAAAGATGTAGATATTGCTGCTGGCTTTCTTTGGAAAACTGTGGACGAGCTGATTGTTTTGCCGGTAAATAAAACTGAATTACATGCAAGGGTCGAAATGCTTTTAAGGACTCGGAAGCAATCCATAGAACTTGAATACTCTCATAGCAGGATTTTAAAACAAAATCAGGAGCAGTTAAACCTTGCCGTTAAAGCTGCCAATGTTGGCTTGTGGGACTGGAACTTAGAAACAAATAAAGTATATTTTTCCCCCGAGTGGAAAAAGCAGATTGGGTTCGAAGACAATGAAATTTCCGATGAACTTAGAGAATGGTCTGACAGGGTACACCCTGAGGATATAGAACGATGCGTGTCCATAGTTAATGATTACCTTAAAAACCCATGGCCCGATTATAACCTCGAATTTCGGTTTCGTCATAAAAGCGGTACTTATCTGTGGATATATACACAAGCCTCATTAATTTACAACGACGAGGGCAAACCCGTTAGAATGTTAGGTTCACATGTTGACATTACAGAATGCAAAAAAAACGAAGCCAAGTTAAAACTTTATACCAGGGCTTTAGAACAAAGCCCCGTTTCATTAAATATAACCGACTTTAATGGCAATATCATCTATGTAAATTCAGGCTTTACTAAATTATCTGGCTATTCTTTCGAAGAAGTAGTTGGCAAAAAACCCCGATTTTTAAATTCAGGCATTCAAACCAATGAGTTTTATAAAGAACTATGGGAAACAATAACAGCCGGTAATAATTGGATGGGTGAATTATGCAATAAAAATAAGAATGGAAATTTATATTGGGTTCAGGCTAATATTTCTCCTGTATTTGACTCCAAGGGCAATATTACAAATTTTGTTGCCATAAAGGAAGACATTACCGAAAAGAAAAAAATGGTAGATGAACTAATTGTCGCCAAAGAAAAAGCCGAAGAAAGCGACAACCTCAAAACTGCATTTATCCATAATATATCTCATGAAATACGAACCCCGCTGAATGCAATAGTAGGTTTTTCGGGATTTCTTAGCGACCCTAAACTATCTTCCGAAAAACGTGCGCAATTTACCGATATAATAATCCAAAGCAGCGACCAGCTGCTTTCCATTATCGATGATATATTTAAAGTTGCAACCCTCGAAGCCGGTCAGGAGAAAGTACATATAAAAGAATTTGAATTAAACTCAAAACTTCAACTATTATATAATCAATATCGAATCAAAGCAGCAAAACAAAACATTGATCTAAAAGTTAAACTTTTAGAGCCCGATACCCAATTTTTTATAACCACCGACGAAACTAAATTAACCCAAATACTCTCTAATCTTATTAGCAATGCAATAAAATTCACCAAACAGGGGTATGTTAATTTCGGATATTCTTTAAAAGGTAACACACTTGAGTTCTTTGTTGAAGATACCGGTATTGGTATTCCCGCCCAAATGCACGATGAAATTTTTAAACGTTTCCGTCAGGTCGAAACCATGGTAGCTCGCATATACGGTGGCTCAGGTTTAGGCTTGTCTATTTCAAAAGCGTATGTCGAACTAATGGGGGGCAAAATATGGTTAAAATCCGAAGTAGAGAAAGGTTCAACGTTCTATTTTACCATTTCTCATAAAAACCCTGAGAATAAAGCCTTTTCTGAAAGACAGGAAGGGAACGGCTCCCTCAAAGAAATAAAACAGATTACAACCCTATTGGTTGCTGAAGACGAAGATACTAATTTCATGCTGCTCGAAGAATTGTTGGCGGGTTCAAATATCATTATCATTAGGGCTATAAACGGTATTGAAGCTGTAGAAATATGCAAAACCAATAAGGAAATAGACTTAATATTGATGGACATTAAAATGCCTGTCATGGATGGCTGCGAAGCTACCAAACAAATACGGCAATTTTTGCCTGGTTTGCCCATTATAGCCCAAACAGCATATACAACTGATACGGATAAAAACAAAGCCTTAATGGCAGGTTGTAACGATTTCATAAGTAAACCATTTAAACAAGAAGCTTTGATTTCTAAAATTAAAGAACAACTCCAAAAGTAAAAAAAACAAACCCTGCTTTCGCAGACAATATCATTACTAAGCGTTTTCAATCTTAATATCCGGTTTACCATAAAATATTGTTTTAAAAAAAATGCCCTAAGGAGATGTGCTTTTGGCATAGTAACTATTCTGAACAGCCTGTCCTGTTTAAATACGGGAGGGTTCTCGCCTGTAGCGTGACGCCCACTGAAATCACCGCAAACATCTCAACCATAATTAGCGCCCATACTTGAGGTAACAGTTCTAAAATCGGCCTTACCCAAAGAGCTCCCTAATTTAGTACATGACCATTTTGTTCCAATTTGCCACGCACGTTAGCTTACGAAATCATTTTTGTGGAAAAAGGGGGAATTGGCCACAACGATGCGCATGTTTGTTTTATTTGTGGGATTGTAACAATGTTCTAACCCTTCGTTAAAATGTTACCCAAAAGTGCTGAACTATCAATAACCATCTCACCCCAAAAATAAAATAAACACGCCGTTGTGTACCGGCAATGTTACATTTTCACCTGGCTTTATCTCTCATTTTTCTTATTTTTTCAAATTGCTGACAATCAATTTCATGCGATTTTTGTGACGCTTTTTTGGGTGTCGCAAACGGATTTGGGCTAATTTCATAGCATTTATGTACGCAAAAAACCAAACAGGTCAGGAAGCATCAGCGTTGTCGTTATAGAAAAACGCAACTCCCAGCGTCGGTATCTTAAAACAATGGGGGTCAGCTCTGATGCCAAAGAAATTGATGACCTCTATTTACAGGGTAAAAAATGGATTTTGGCGCAAAAAGGAGAACGGGATATGTTTTTAGAGCTGTCCCGTCAGGAAGAGGAAAAATCATTGTTGAAGGACTTCTCAAAAAGGTTGAGCACATTTTGCTTAATGGAACACAGCTAATTTTAAATCCTGTGTACCAAAATATTGGTTTTGAAAAGGTAAATGACGATGTCCTGAAGCATTTGGTAGTGTCCCGTATTTGTCAACCGCAAAGCAAAGTTGCAACGGCTGATTACTTAAAATCATATTTTGATTATGATGTTGATTTGAATAAAATAAACCGCTTTTTAGATGGGTTATCCGACACTCAAAAAGAAAAAATACAGGAAATTAGCGTTAATCATACCCGGAAGGTTTCTGGTGGCAGGATTGGAGTTGTGTTTTATGATGTAACCACGCTCTACTTTGAAACGGACGAAGGTGACGGGTTCCGAGAGAAAGGTTGGTCGAAAGATGGCAAGCATGCTCTGCCTCAGGTCGTTTTAGGTCTTTTGGTGAGCGATGGGGGGGTACCCCCTAGTGTATTCCGTTCATGCAGGCAATAAGTATGAAGGGCACACGATGCTGCCGGTAGTTAACGATTTTGTCATAAAGTTTAACTTGGAAGATTTTGTTGCTGGTGCTGATTCAGGCTTGATGAACGCTGAGAATATGGTAGAGCTGGGAAAAAAACTGGTACAAATACATTATGGGTGCAAGTATTAATAACGAAGGCAATAAAATTAAAGCATGGGCATTGTGGCTAGAAAAACAGAATGGGGAATTTAACAAAACCCGTAAGGGCAAGGCAAGGCTTATCGCAGGCTATTGCTACAATTGGGCAAATAAGGAAAGTTAAAACAGGTAAAAATGTGTAAGACGGCTTGAGAAAGCATATCGTAATGGCAATATCACCAAAGAGAACATCTACAAACGGGGATATAATAAATTCCTTAATATATCGGATAATGTTAAAGTTGTTATAAACCAAAACAAAACAAAACCAAGCAAGATGAACAATGGGATGGTCTCAAAGTATGCCTTACCAATACCTGGTTTTCTGATAAAGAAGTTATAAACAGTAAAGTGGCTTGTGGCCAATCGAAAGGGCATATAGGGTCACCAAGGGAACGCTCGAAATGAGGCCGATTTTCCATTTTACCCCCAAAAGGATAAAAGCCCACGTCTGTATTTGTTTTGTAGCAAACAAAATTTACAAAGAACTTTAAAGGATACTGAAATTGAATCGTATAAATATGAGTGTCAACGGGGTTTTGGATATTGCAAAAACGATTACTACCATAGCCAATAAGCTGAAATATAATGACAAAAACAATGGTTTTGACTACAAGACACAAATCTAATGCCCAATTATTTGAAGAAAGCTTCTGGAAAAATTTTTAGGGTGTCCTGGTGTCGATGTAGTGAGGAAAGGGATTAACGGCCTCAATGTAAATTTGTCAACCTATTTCACACGAGGGATGTTCTTGTTTCAGCCTTTCAACCTGGAATGGTTGCACGGGTTCGCGCAGCCGTATGATGGTAGCCTGTAACTTACGTTTCTGTGACAGGCTTGCGTGGAATTCCGGTTTGCATATTCGACCTGGTTCATACCTGTCAGTATATCATTAATTTAGTATTTGTCATTATTATCCTGCACCAACCCATCTACGGGGCACAAACCCACCTGCAGGCCAGACAGGTTAATTTTGTTTTTTTTAAGCGTTTACAATCCTTAAACCTTCAAAGAAACCGGATTCTCTTTTGCAAGCCGTTGGTTTAAGCATTGGCCCGTTTGGCCTTGCAAATGCGCTTACTACTGCGCAATGGTAATTTTTGTTTCCCTAAATTCCTGTACCTGATAATTACAATTTGCAAATTCCTTTTTTAATTTGTCTATCATTTCTTTTGTATGAAATTGTGGCACCACGGTTGTCCTTAATTGATAATCAATACCTGATTCTCTGAGTATTCCAATTGAATCTTCAATTTTCCGGAGCAATTGCGGGTCATTAATGCGACAAATGTTTTGGTATGTTTCTATTTCAAAAATGGTTTTAATATCCATAGCGACATAATCGAGCAATTTAGCTTTTAACAAATATTTTAAAATCATTGGTGAAGACCCGTTTGTGTCTAACTTTACGGCATATCCCATTTTTTTAACATTCACAATAAAATCATTTAAACCTTTTTGTAAAGTTGGTTCTCCACCAGTAATTACTACTCCATCCAACCATTTTTTCCTTATCGAAAGGAAATCAAAAACTGCTTTTTCCGATATATCTTCGGTTTGTTCAAGCAATTTAGGATATACTAATTCGGGGTTATGACAATAGCCACAACGAAAATTGCAACCTTTTGTAAAAACCACGGCTACTGTTTTTCCCTCCCAATCAATAAAACTTTGTTTTTGCAATGAGGCTATTCGCATAATTAATATTTAAAGTTCAATACCGATTCTTGCCGGAATTCCTTGTGTATAATAATGCTTGATCTCTGTCATTTCGGTTACCAAATCGGCAACTTCAATTAATTCACAGGGAGCATATCTGCCCGTAATTATTATTTCGGTTTGTTCGGGCTTCTTTTTTAGTAATCCAATGAGTTCTTCAGCGCTAAATAAATGATAGTAAATTGCAATATTGGCTTCATCTAAAACCACCACATCATATTTGCCAGATAAAATTACCGCAGAAACTTCTTCAAAACCTTTTCGGGCCGCATCAACATCTTCCTGTTTGGGCTTACGATTGATAAAACAATCCAAGCCATATTGTTTTATTGTAATATTGGGCAAATATTGTAAAATAGTTTTCACTTCCGAATAAATTTGCCCTTTAACGAATTGGGCAAAGAAAACTTTTTTCCCTGCACCAATTGCACGAACTGCCAATCCTATGGCTGCGGTAGTTTTTCCTTTGCCATTTCCGGTGTAAACTTGAATATAGGCTTTCATTTTGGCGAAAAAGTATTATATCGCAAAACAGGAAATTTAATTTGGGCGAACCAAAATACAATAAAGAGAACCCCAGTATAAGCCAAATAGCCCATTATTATATTTCTAAAAAATGGAATGGCTACGGTGTAACAAGTCAAAAGCACGCTAAAATCATTAAGCATTGCTTTTGATGCCCATACACCAAAGTTTGATACTAAAAAAAAGATAGAGGAAGCAAGCAAATTGGCTATTATTAGGTTTTGAACACTAATTCTTTTCAAAACAAAAAAACCTAACAAGCAAATAAGGATAAAAACCCCATACGACATGTAAAACCCTTGATAAAACCACACGAAATGGTGGAAATAATTTTGATACCCAACATTGTTGAGAACCTGGTTGGCAAGCCACATACTAATAATTGGGATAAAAAAAGTTAAATAATTTTGCGGGAGGCAGGCAGCTCCAAAGGGAGGCCTTGCCCCAATAGGTACAAAGTTAGCAGCATGCGGTAACAACCGGCTAAATGCGGCAAATAATACCCGGATTGATGTAACTGTGATACGAAGTGATATTTTTGTTGTTGCCATAATCTAAATTTTAATTTAAACAAACCGCTTGGACTCTGATTTTACTCTGATTTTACTTTGATTTTCAGGTGTATTATTAACTTCATTGGTATTAATATCAAATAGTTTCCTATCCTTAAATTCCTGTTGTTTTCCATTATTCCACTGATTTACAGGCCGCATATAACCAACAATACGGCTATATACTTCGCAATCTGATTCACATTTGGGGCATTTAAAATGTTCGCCTGCAATATAACTGTGCGATGGACAAATGCTGAATGTTGGTGATATGGTTATATAGGGTAAATGAAACTGGCTTGTTATCATCCGGATAAGGTTTTTAGCAGCAATGCCAGGCATGTTTTTTTCCCCTGTGAATAAATGCATGACAGTTCCTCCGGTGTATTTGGTTTGTAAATCATCTTGTAATGTTAATACCTCAAAAATATCATCAGAATAGTTTACTGGTAAATGGCTGGAATTGGTATAATATGGTGCTGCACCGTTTTTAAAGGCTTCCATATTTGCGGTTATTATGTCCGGATATTGTATGGTGTCAATTCTTGCAAAACGATAAGCAGTGCTTTCTGCCGGTGTTGCTTCAAGATTATAAATATTTCCTGTTTCTTCCTGAAAATCTTCTAATATGTTCTGCATGTAACCCATAATTTTCATGGCAAATCCTATGCTTTTAGGATGTGCAATATTTTCACCCAGGAAATTCAAACAGCATTCATTCATTCCATTGATACCTATGGTTGAAAAATGGTTTTTCCAATAACAATTATATCGTTGATAAACGTGCCGCAAATAAAATTTGGAATAAGGATATAACCCTTTTTCTGTATAATTTTCAATCGTTTTACGTTTAATTTCCAGGCTGTCTTTTGCCAGTACCATGAGGTTTTTAAGGCGTTGAAACAAGTTTTCTTCCGATGTTGCTTCATATCCCAGTTTAGCAAGGTTAATAGTTACAACACCTACCGACCCTGTGAGTGGATTTGATGCAAACAGCCCACCGCCACGTTTATTTAGTTCGCGCTTATCTAACCTTAAACGGCAGCACATACTGCGAACATCATCGGGTTTCATACCGGAGTTTACAAAGTTTGAGAAATATGGGATGCCATATTTTGCTGTCATTTCCCAAATTCCATCATATTCCGGATTGTCCCAACTAAATTCCTGGGTAATATTGTAAGTAGGTATTGGAAACGAAAACAAGCTACCATTGGCATCCCCCTTTAACATAACTTCGGCAAAGGCTTTATTAAGCATTGTAATTTCGGGCTGATAATCGGCATATAACTCATCCAATACTTCGCCTCCCCAAACAACAGGCTCGTTTTTCATAAACCCGGGTACAACCAAATCCATGGTAATATTGGTAAATGGCGTTTGAAAACCTACTCGGGTAGGGATATTAATGTTAAAAAGAAATTCCTGCATGCATTGTTTTACTTGCTCATAAGATAGATTGTCTTTCCTGATAAACGGAGCAAGGAGTGTGTCAAAATTGGAAAAAGCCTGTGCTCCGGCAGCTTCCCCTTGCATGGTATAGAAGAAGTTCACAATTTGGCCAAGTGCTGTTCTGAGATGTTTTGCGGGTTTACTTTCTGTTTTTCCTAAAACTCCTTTAAATCCAGATAGTAATAGATCCATTAAATCCCAGCCAACGCAGTAAACGCTTAAAAACCCCAAATCGTGAATATGGTAATACCCTTTTTTATGGCTTTCTGATATGTTGTCGGGATATAACTTTGAAAGCCAGTATTGCGATGTTACAAGGGTAGAAATATGCTGGTTTAGCCCTTGAAGTGAATAGGCTGAGTTTGCACTCTCTTTTATCCGCCAATCATTCATACCCAAATAATCATCTATAGCATCAATATTGCCAAACAGTTCTTTGGCATATCTTGATTGTTCCCTCTGTTTGCGGTAAAGCAAATACGCTTTAACAAGTTCAAAATTTTCTTTCTCAAAAAGAACTTTCTCAACAATATCTTGTACATGTTCAACTGATGGAAAACCAGTTTGTAGTTCTTCAATTAGTTTTCCTAAAACTACCATGCTTAATTCTTTTGCCTTTGCCCTGTTTGGACTACCAACTGCTCGCATGGCTTTAAAAATGGCATGTTCAATTTTTTCAATTTCAAAGTCAGTAACAACACCATTACGTTTCACAATTTTTTTTAAAATAAGTTCACCATTCATTTTTTATGATTTAAAAATTAATAAATGGTAACCTGCGGGAATGTAAAAGAATAATTACAGAAGTAATTCCTTTCTCGCCTTTCACCCGAAAGCTACGATATTTTATATTCGGCAGGTCTTCTGACTTGTCCCTGTTTTACCGCCTTCCCATCCTAATAAACCAGGACAGTGGCAAGAGTGATAAAACTTTCTCTTAAGACTTACAGCTACGGGGATAGTTCCTGATTTTCACAGGATTCCCTTTTAATCAATAAGAACCGAATACAATCACAAAGTAAATTAGAAATATTTAAGAAAGGTTAATATTTTGGAACTGTTTATTAACAAGTTTTTAAACAATACCAAATGGGCAATCATCTATCAATGCCGTTTAGTTAAGAAAATTCATTGCCACCCATTCTTCCCAACCCCCTGAAGGGGGAATTTCCAGAGCATCTCGTAAAGTCACCTTTAGGGGATTTAGGGGTAAAAGAGCTTAGCTAAACTACATTGAATCATCTATTAATATTTGGGTGGTTTTTCATCCGGAAATCTGTCAGCATATTCGGCCCAGAAGCTTTTAATTTCTGATTTAACCTCACGGTGCAGCAACAAAAGCCCAAAAAGGTTAGGAATTGTCATTAAGGCAATGGTTATTCCCGAAAAAACCCAAACAATTGTTGTATCAATAAATGATGCTACAAAAAATGCAAGTGAATACATAATTTTAAACCATATAACCGATTTAACCCCAAACAGATAGGTCATAGCTGTACCTCCGTAATACGACCACGATATGGCAGTTGAAAAAGCAAACAAAAGAATTCCAAGAGAAACGATGTATTTTCCGTAAATACCCAGCCAGCTCCGCGAAAAAGCAACAGTAGTTAACGGGGCACTGTGCAATAGTGATTTACCATGCAATTCAATGCCATCGGGTAAAATCATTTTTCCATTAACAACATTTATAGCACCATTAAAAGCGTTATTGTTTTTAATTACCCTAATGTTTGACGCAAGTGAGCGTGCATGAATCAGGCTTACTTCTGTAACTATTTCACCATTTGCAACCATTAAGTCACCGGTGTGCAGATTAAGTTTATCATTGCCGTTTATATGATTTCCGAGTATTAGGCGCTCTTCGTCCGTTACATCTTCATAAACTCCTGTAACAACTTCCAAATCAGTTAACTGAAACCGGTTAACATGTTTCTCTTTCCAAACACCTGATGCCAAAAGCGTCATTCCGGTTAACATACAAATTATTATGGTATCAATAAATGGTTCTAAAAGTGCCACCAAACCTTCTGAAACAGGCTCATGTGCCCTTGCAGCAGCATGAGCTATCGGGGCCGACCCCTGCCCTGCTTCATTTGAAAACAATCCACGGTTAACACCTCTGTTTATGGCAAATGCAACTGAGGCGCCTAAAAAACCCCCGGTAGCCGAAGCACCGGTAAAAACATCTGATATTACAGACATTAACGATGGTAAAATATTTTCGTAATTATAAACTATTACCAAAAAAGCGCCTGCAAAATAAATTATTGCCATTAGGGGTACCAGTGTTTGTGTTACTTTGGCAATTCTTCGAATACCTCCCACAATTACAAAACCAAGCAAAAGAGTTAAAACACCACCGGTTACCATATGCGGAATTTCAAAAGTCTCCCACATTGAGTTTGAAATACTGTTTATTTGGGGTAAGCTTCCGGTACCAAACGACGAAAATACCGTTGCAATGGCAAAAATCGCGGCCAGCCATTTTCCTGTTTTAATAATTTTTCCGTTCGATAAATTAATGTTCAGCCTTTTTTTCATGTAATACATTGGGCCACCTGCAATAAAACCATCAGGTGTTTTTTCGCGGTACTTGTGCGAAAGTGTAACTTCAACAAATTTAGTAGTCATACCTATCATTGCAGTTACAAGCATCCAAAAAAGAGCAGCCGGCCCACCCAAATGAACCGCCAAGGCCACTCCGGCAATATTACCCGTACCAACAGTTCCTGAAAGAGCCGTGGTTAAAGCCTGAAAATGACTTGTATCCCCCTCATCACCTTCGCGATCAAATTTCCCTCTTACAATTTTTAGAGCATACTTAAAATATCGAATTTGCGGAAATACAAGATAAACAGTAAAAAACAAACCAGTTCCCAGTAAAAAATATATAAACCATTGTGAACCGCCAATAAATGAATCTATTACCGACAGAAAATCGCTGAATTTTTGCATCTGTTTTTCAATAATAAGTTAAGCATTAATCACAAATATAAGATTTTGAACCAAAAAAACTTAACCGGCTTAACCAAAGTTAAAACAATATAGAGATAAAATTAATGGCATGTCCCTTCGTACCTCAGGGTCGGGCTATTCGTTGCAACTCCTCGGTAAGTACCTTACCTGTGGGGTTTACACTTCTATCCCTCATGCAAAAAAACTTCAATTATTTTCAAATAACCCATTGATTTAATCAAACTTACTTTATATTTTTAAAATAGTTTGGTCATTTACAGAATTACATGTTAATGTGATCAGCAGTTAGAATAAGACAAATAATTGCCACAAAAAAATGTTCATATACCTACCTCTTTTTTAATATAGCCGCAATTTTATGAAAGCTTCAAAAACTGAACACAAAGGTGAAACCAGGATAAAACTTGATTTTGCATATAATACTAAAGTTATTAATCTTGTTAAACAAATTGAAGGCGCAAAATGGAGTGCCACAAAATCATCGTGGCTAATACCTTATACAGGTAAAGCCTTTTCACACTTAAAAAAACTTTTTCCAAACCTGGAATACCCAAAAGATAATAACCCTAAACCATTAAAAAGTAATTTGGAGCCAACATATTCAAAACTAAACAACAAACCAATTAAAAATTTAGTTAATATTAAAGTTATTGGCCGCAACATTTTTATTAAACTAAAAAAGAACGAAGAAGATTTGAACTTTATAAATACATTTAGGTATAACCGGTGGGATAACAGCTCGTTTCATTGGATTATTCCAAATTTCCACGGTAATCTTGAACGAATTAAAGAATACTTTAATACTAGAATTGGAGAGTTTACAATAGATCAAACAATTGATTTTAATTTAAAAAAGGGCGAAACTATTACGGTTAAAGAAAACGAATTGCTAATTATAAAGACATTAACAGGAAGGGCAAAACTTTTATTTGCATATAGTACACCACTTACAACGGCCATAAAAAAAATTCCTTATAACAAGTGGGATGCAAAAAACAAATGGTGGACCATACCCTACTCCGACACCATAATTAAAAATATTAAAGATATCGCCACGGAATTAAACTTGTCAACAACTGAAACTAGAGAAGAAATCCCGCAAAATAAATCTACCCGCATTTCCAGGTTTGACATACCCAATTATCGTGACTGCCCCAACGAATTTATTCTGAAACTTAAAGAGCTAAGATACTCAAAATCAACCATAAGAAATTACCAGAGTAGTTTTGAAGAGTTTATAAACTATTATTTCAGAAAAGATATAGATGCCTTAACCGAAAGGGACATAATAACATATTTACGATATCTGGTTATGGATAGAATGGTTTCAACATCGGCCCAAAACATTGCAATTAATGCCATTAAATTTTATTACGAAAAAGTTTTGTATGGCCAACGAAAACTATATTTGGTTGAGAGGCCAAGACTTGAGAAAAATCTTCCACAGGTACTTAACAAAGAAGAACTTGCCAGGATGCTATTAGTGGTTAACAACATTAAGCACAAAGCTTTAATAATGACAATATATTCGACAGGTTTAAGATTAAACGAAGTAGCTAATTTAAAATTAAACGATTTGGATTATGTAACCATGAAAATAAGGGTGGAAGAAGGGAAAGGACGTAAAGACAGATATACACTTCTGTCAAAAAAACTTGTTGAAATATTGGGAGAGTACATTCAAAAAGAAAAGCCCGCGGAATGGTTATTCGAAGGTTATCATGGTGAGAAATACAGTAACCGGAGCATTCAGAATATTGTTAAAGAAATTGCAAAAAAAGCACAAATTAAAAAAAACATAACCACAAAAACCTTAAGGCATACCTTTGCTACGCATTTACTCGAGAGCGGTGTTGATTTAAGGTACATTCAAATACTAATGGGACATGCAAGCAGTAAAACCACTGAAATATACACCCATATAACAAACAGGGGTTTTGGGCAGATAGTTAGTCCATTAGATAATTTAGAAATTTAAATAAATTGCTTCCAAAAAAATATTTTATAATAATATAATTTATATTTTAGGATAAAATTTATTAATTATGGTTTTATTCAATTTCCATCGCACACAAGGTAAATATAACAGCAATTGCATAAACCATACCGTT
>JBBIVA010000095.1:0-15242 GCA_037439945.1 Marinilabiliaceae bacterium | reverse complement strand
AGTGATGAGAGCGTTATTGAGCGTTGGGTAGAAAACCCATATTGGCAATACTTCTTTGGGGAGGTCTATTTTCGTCATGAACCACCGTTTGACAGGACAGAGTTGATAAAGTTTCGCAAACGAATTGGAGAAGAAGGTGCTGAAATACTTCTAAAGATGTCAATTGATTTATTTCCAAAGAAAGAATTACAGGAGATGGAATATCCCTTTAAAAGAAAATGGTATTTTGCTGGTGAAAAACGGGGATTTTTCACGGTTGGCTATGTTGGATAACATCTTATAAAACAAAAAACTATGAGCCGGACCAAAGCCAACTCATAGTTTTGATTATTAATAAACTCCTTTTCAGAGATTAATTCAAATTAAAAAGCAATTATTTATTTTACAATATCTTTAAAAGCCGAACCAAAAATTAAATAGCTTGTATTTCCTCCAATGGTGCCCTCGTTTTGTCCCCATAAAAATGGCCAGTCGTCGAAGTTTTCGAAGTGATCGGGTTGCCTGAATAATAAACCAGGAGCCACATTTCCCGGAATAAATGAAAAGTCGGCTCTGTTATTACCATAAAACACCTCTTTTGGACGGGCAGCGCCCACAGTTGCCACTAATGAATAGTTATGATACGGATGACAGCCATAAAGCCAGTTAGTTGTTTTGTAAGCATGACTGGCATCAATAATATCCGGGAAATGTTTATTGGCAAAGCAAATGGTGGTTCCAAAGTTTACAATAACACCGCCTCCGGCCCAGTTGCCAAGGCCGATGGGTACACCGTATGGATTATCTTTTTCAAGCTCTTCAATGTAGTCTTTATACTTTTCAACATATGGACGAAGTTTTTCTTTAAAAGATGCATCCATGTGAGGTATACCATGCAGTGCGGTTAGAATTACAAAACTGACATTGCGATCCAGGGCTGGCCATAAAAGTTCCTGAAATTTATCGGCATATTGTTGCTCACCTGTAGAGATAAAAAGTTGGAGGTTGGTAGCAATATCTGCAGGCCCGCCAATCCTGCCTGGACCATCCTCCTGAGGTGGCCGGTTGGCAAGTAACTCAGTTGCTTCTTTAAGAAGCCTTTTTGATTGAAACAAAGCCCTTTCAGCCAAATTGTCGTTATATCCTTTTAATGCCCGGCTTGCTGCGGCAAACATGGTTGCGGCTCTTAAATCGAGGTTTGGATTGCGGCTTGTAAATGCCCACATATCATCCTTTACGCCGCTTGACAGGCCGTCGGGGGCCACTTCGTAAGGCCCAAGCTTGGGATTATAAGGAAGGCCATCGGTTATTGAAGCCGCATCGCCCAAGTGATGGTAATTATCGAGTACAGAGTTTGATAGCGTTTGTGCCATATGACCGATTATTTCGGCCTGTGCTACCAATTGCAATGTTCCATGCTCAATAAACTGCAATATATCGGGAATTCCATCGGGACGATGAAGCATAACATAACGTTGCTTCTGGTCGACAAAAGTTTGGTCGCGTAAGGGTTTAAAATATTCCCATATTTGAACAAAGTTTTGTACAACCCCAATGTTTGCACCTGTTTCAATATCAAAATCTCCGGCATCGAAAAACCCGCCAACATTCAGTCCCGGAATTAATTCCAGAGCCTTAAATTTGGTGTCGGTAGTTGGACCTTGCCAGTGAAGGTCGAAATGGTCGGTATTTGGCGGAGCCTGGCGATAACCTTCTTTAAAAGGCTCACCATGCCATACCCTGTATGCTTCCTTAACAAACATATGGTTCATGTGTATCGGAATCCATATGTCGCTGGTGGCATCGGTAATTTTATCGTAAACGTTATCTTCAATAATAAAGTTATTGGTTTTAAAGTCGCCATATTGGATATAATAAATACCAGGAGTATTAACGGCCGAAAAATCAAATTTTACATAGTGATACTTATAATAGTCGCCCCAAGTCTCAATTTTGCCGCTGAATACTTCAGTTACTTTACCATTGTCGCTTAACTTAAAAATCGACGCTTTTGCAAGGGGTTTGTCCTTTTTGTCGAGTTCAATAACACTAACTTTTGGTTGTGATGGGCGATATCCAACCTGCGAAAATCCAATGTTCGGCTCTCTTATCCAGCCTTTAATGGCATTTGGTTCAACGGTCCATGTTAAAACTTTGCCGGTTTTTCCAGCAGGCAGCATACTGCGAACAACATACCATCCGTTTTGTGCCAAAATCCGGCCATCGAAAAGCATTAAATCGGCATCATGAGAAGTAATTTTTACTGTACGTTCTGGTTCTTCAGGCGCAAGGAGGATATTACGGCCGGTTTCGAGCGGTAGCGGATCGATAAATGTGCCTGTTCCCCTGTCATCGGAAGTAACATACCCTTTGAATTGCTTTAGTTTTTCACTGTTGGGCCTGGTTATTGTATTGCCAACCAAATAGCGGGAGAAACGATTAAGGCGTCCGTCCATCAAATAGGTTTTACCCCAATACTGAGAAGGAAGAAACTCAAGGTTAAAGCCAGCAGCACCTTCGAGTTCGGCAGGAATTGGCTTGTCAAGATAAACAGAAATTTCAACACTTTTTCCTTTGGCTGTAACAACTACACGCGAATCAAAATCGTAATGTTCGTACCTTAAGGTTGCCTCAATAGTATTGGCTTCTCGGTTTACCAAACGGTTTGAAACGGCCGGAACAAGATCCCACTGCTCGGGAGTGTTTGAAAGGCGCACAGCACCACCTTGTGAAGTTCTTACGCCATGATGAATTAATTCAATGCCGGCATTTTTCTCATCGTTAAATCCTCCGGTAAATAGATTGCTATAAACAAGAACGTTAACTCCTTGTGTTTCGAAATACTCCAGATCGTTTAGCACCAATTCCTGAGGCGAATTATTATTGCATGCTCCTAAAAGCAACAATACAAGAGATAGAGTTATAAGTTTTTGCATCATAAAAAAAAGTTTTAAGGTATGATGGTGCCTGTCAGGCGAATACTCAGCCAGCCATATTGCAAATTTATATTATAGTGTTTGTTATTTTAAAGTTTTAATATGGCAATAAAAACTTCTTTTTATTGCCATATAATAACATTCATTAATCTAACAAGGTTCGAGAAACAAGCATAACAAGCAGATTATGTGTATTTTTAACACTCAACTATCACTTGGTTCCAATAAAATACCTTCAATTAAACATTGTTAATTGAGGGGATTAATAAATTGCATCAACTCCCTGTCGTGGTTATACACTATTGTGCAACTATTATCAAAAAGCATTGTAACGCCGTTTTCGGCAGTATATGTCTTCCACTCGGGCAATTTCCCCGCCACATTGGGGTTTCCTGTTTTAGCAAAGTTTATCCACACAGAACTCATTACATCTGCTAACTTATAGGCCTCATATGAAGTTCCTGTCCACTCTGGTTTCAAATCCACATTATTAAATGCCAAAGGGATGTCTAATCCATGAAAGGAACCCTTGGTAGCATCATCAACCGGGCTTTTCCATGCCAGAAAATAAACATAAAAAGGAGCCTTTGATTGTAAAGCCCTTGCATTGGCCGTTCTAATAGTAAATGGCCTGAAAACTGGATCAATTGAGAGAAGGTCTTGAGGTGTACAATCAGGATATGCCTTCGCAAAAAGTTCAATATATTGGTCGGTTTTATCACCATATTTTTCCTTAAGCCTTTCTTTGGCTTGCTCTAAAGTAAGATCTTTTTCGGCATAGGCTGTATTTACCAACTCGTTGAGGGTGGTTCCCATCATAAGGGGAATGTTATCTGAAATAGATGCAAAACCCGGGCTAAAAGGTTGCTGAAGCAATATTTCTCCATCGGCAGAGGGTGCAAAACCAAACATTGTAGGAGAACCGGGTTTTCGTGGTCCAGAAATCTTTAAAATTGCTTCATTTCCTGCTTTTACAAGGTCGAGATATGGAATGGTGTCAAGTTTATCAACATCATCGGCAGTAAGCCCCAGTTCGTTGAGGACTGCAATACCCAGTGCTTCGGATTTTTCTTTGGTCATTACATTTATCAGGGTACCACTCTGAATGATTGCTTTATGAAATAAGCCTTTTGCTGCTGGCATACACATTAGCGTACCAACTTTGCCTCCACCTCCGGATTCTCCGAAAATGGTAACATTAGATGGGTCGCCACCAAAATTCTCTATGTTATTTTTAATCCATTCAAGAGCTTTAATAATGTCGAGCATACCAACATTTGCCGATTGGGCATACTTAGATCCACATGCCGACAAATCAAGAAATCCAAGAATATTTAATCGGTGGTTAACTGATACCATAACAACGTCGCCCTTTTTAGCCAAAGCTTTACCGTCGGTCATAGGGTCGCTGCTGCTACCAACATGAAATCCTCCACCATGCAACCATAGCATTACAGGACGCTTTTTGCCATCCAATATTCCGGAAGTCCAAACATTTACGCTGAACAGTTCCTTTTCATCCATGTTTGATTCATCAATCCAACTAACTATTTGTTTAGCAACCGGCCCATAGGAGACACACTCACGAATTCCATCCCAGGCATCGGGGTCCTGTGGTGGCATAAATCTGTTGGCTTTGGCATAAGGTATTCCTTTGAAGGTAAAAATACTTTCGTCGATACTTCCCGAAATAACGCCATAAGAAGTATTAATGACTGGCTCCTGATTTTGATTGGCTCCGGGGTTACATCCGGTAAAACAAAGTACCAGTGTAATTAAGGAAACGAAAGTTAAGTTAATGAATGATTGCATAGTATTGGTTATGCTTTGTTATAAAAAAGAAAGATATCCAAGGCTGGAACTGTATTAAAGTGCTTAAATGCAATCCTATTCCTCTTGAATTTATGTTATTAATTACCTTATGATTAATGTTTGCAAAATAAACAAAAACTCTAATTAAAACTAATGGATTATGTATTTGATAAATAGAGTTGTGCCGACATAGTTGCAATCTGCTGATAACCATATATAACAGATAAATAGCCACTTATGGTGTCGTTAGACCCAATGATGGTAAAGTTGGTTGTGAATAAATCATTCGTTCTCAATCTAAATTCTGTTGTTTCTCTTAGTAAAGTTCCGGCATGATAATCTTCCCTGTTGGAGCAAACGGAGAAACATTTTCAATACCGGTTATGCATTTGGCAAACCCATATACTTTAAGTGCATGATTAATCCTTTTGGCATCGGGGCTCAAATACTCAATCATTATTTGAATGGTATAAGCAATTGGTATATACATGGTTAACGGAAGATAAATCTGAAATAATAATGATTCTTCATTAATTGGGCATTGAGAAACAAAAAATTGTTCCAACTGCAGTTTTACTGCTTACCCATATACGTCCTCGATGCCTTTCTACAAAATCTTTACATAATAACAATCCTATTCCGGTACCATGTTCTCCGGCTGTACCCCGGGTTGAAAACTTTTTGGTTAAATCGAATAACTCTGCGGCAATTTCCGGTTCCATGCCAATTCCATTGTCTTCAACAGAAACAACAGTACTATTATTCTCATTTTTGGCACTAATAAGAATTCTTCCATTCAACCGGGTGAATTTTATGGCATTGGATACTAAATTACGAAGAATTGTTTTAAGCATATTCAAATCTGCATAAATCATAACATCATAACTGCTTAGGCAATTTATAGAAATACTTTTAGCTATTGCCAAAGACCCCAACTCGTTAACCACATCATTACTAACTTTATTAAAATTCAACCACTCAGGTTCAAATGGAAAAGATGAAGATTGGGCACGTGCCCAGCTAAGAATATCCTCAAGCAGGTTATAGGTTTGCTGAGCTGTTTTTTGAATCATTGATAATTGATGTTCCAGTTTATTATCATCATACCTTCTGAAATTATCTTTTAATATTGATAGAAAGCCTATAATTCCGTTAAATGGGTTCCTCAAATCATGGCCTAAAATTGAAATAAATCGGTCTTTATCGGTATTCAGCTTCCTTAATTCAATATTAGCAGCATTGAATTGTTCAAGAGTTTGCTCCAATTTTCGCTTTTCGCGAATTAATTCACGTTGAAGACCAATATTTTCACGATTCAATCGATGCATTGATTGGTTGGTCTCGATAAATTGTTGAAATGGCATTCCCCCTGCTATCAAAATCATATTTTTCTTCCGGTAAACTTGTACCTCAATGGAATTATTTATTGAATAGTTATCGCCAATTGTCATATAGCCACTAAACACCAAATGTTTAACAGCTTCGTTTGACAACAAAACATCGAGAGAGGGATTAATTATGCTTTTTGAGGCTTCTCCCTTAAACAGCCCACGCATAGCTCCATTGGCATAAACCAGTTCTTTTTTCGAATTAAAAACAGCAATACAAACCGATTCGTTAATAGCACAGGTTTCGACTATTTCCTTTTTCCAGCTCTCCAAAATAGATAATCCGCTCATATTAATAATACATCAATTATATAAATCAAATGAAGTTTGCTGGGCATCTGAAACTGAAACAAAAATTGGGATATTTATTATTAACCAGTTATAATACGGAAATATTTCAGCATAATCATTGGGCGAAAGTATCTCTTTCATGGCGTTAGTCCATGCATTTAACTGGGCAGACCAGTATGTAGAAGCAAAACCACGACTCCTGTATGCCCTGAAAACCCAAATAACGGTATCAACAAAAACCTCTGGCTGATAATGTTTCATTATTGATAGCATAAAACGGGCATGGTTGGCGTGGTTGTCCTTCATCATTTGAATATTGTTTTTGCCAATCAATTCTGTTAAATCGGCGCGTTGAAGCAACAACTCATTAACAATAGCAACAAGTTTATCAGCATGCTGGCTGTAAACAGATGCAACTTGTGGTTTCAGCTGCTTTAATTCTTTTGCTGATTTTATTAACCATTCACGATTCATAATGTACTTTTTTTAAGTAGCTGTCCATACTCATAACATCGGACAAAAAAATTACTTTATATTTGGAAAGAAACTCTTGTTCTCCACGGGCAAATGCCTGGCCCCCAACTACTATACGAATTGCCGGGTAAAATTTGCGTATTATCTGTAATAGTTCATCAAGCAAAGGCAAGTTAAAATATAAACTGACTGATATGGCCAACATATCGGGTTTAACAATTCCGACATAATCAACCAGTTCATTATTAGGCATATTGGCACCAAGAAAATGTACCTGCCAATTATTCATTTCAAATACATCGCTAATCATTCGGGCGCCTATTTGATGCAATTCGCTTTGTATGCAAGTAATTATTACAGTTTTTTGAGAATTAACACTGAACAAAAGAGTTGCATATACCTCGTTCATTACAGATTCAGTTACAGCTGATGCCATATGTTCGGTTGCAACTGTAATTTTATTATGCTCCCAAAGCACACCAACTTCATACATAGCAGGTTTCAGAAGTTCTTCATAAATAACTTTAACATCTGTTTTTTGTTTTAACAGAATGTTCACTATTTGAGAACAATGATTTCGGTTTCCCTTCAGCAATGCATCAAAAAAAACCTTATACACTTCTTTATCTATATTTTTATAAACCATTATATCCATGGTATCAATAATAAAATCAATAGTAATTTATGCTAAAATAATGGATTAAACAATTGGCTGTTATTTACGTGAATTATTGGGACTAAATAATTCTAATAATAAATACTCAAGCATATTAGAAACTGAAAACAACAAATTTGCCCATATTTAAAAAGCAACGTACAATTTTTGTTTTAAATTAGATGCTAATTATACAACCCTGTATATCTCGCTGTATAGCAACAAGAAAGAAATTATCCTATTTACTTTACTAATTTTTCATTTATGCAAATATTCAAGTATTACCCGTTAATAGCCTTACTAATCCTGGCACTATCCTGTTCTCAAAAACCAAAAAGCAAGAGCGTTGTAGCCAATGGTGCTAAACCTGTTTTACTGAGCAGCGCGTTTGCTTTTACCGAAGGCCCTGTAGCCGATAAAGATGGAAACGTTTATTTTACCGATCAGCCTAATAATCATATTATTAAATGGAATGAAGCAGATGGGAATTTTTCCATTTTTTTGGATGGCTCAAACCGGGCGAATGGCATGTTTTTCGACAATAAAGGAAACCTGATAGCCTGCGCCGATTTGTATAACCAGCTTATTTCTATTGCACCTGATAAAACTATCACCATATTAACAGAGCATTACAACGGTTCATTGCTTAACGGCCCCAACGATTTGTGGATTGATAACAAAGGGGGCATCTACATAACTGATCCGTTTTATGTACGTCCTTGGTGGAACCACAAGGAAAAACCCCAGGATACACAATGTGTTTATTATTTAAGTCCGGGAGGAACCAGTTTAATACGCGTTGCCGATAATTTGAAAGCACCCAATGGTATTATTGGAACGCCCGATAATAAACTACTCTACGTTTCCGACATTGACGCCGGTAAAACATACTCATTCGAAATTATGGCCAATAGCCATTTAACCAACAAAAAACTGCTGTTTGAAAAGGGCTCCGATGGTATCACCCTCGACGAACTGGGCAATATTTATGTAACCAATTCTGATGGCGTTACAGTGTTTGATAAAGAAGGTAACCAAATTGACCAGATTCCCATTCCTGAAAACTGGACAGCAAATGTGTGCTTTGGCGGTAAAAATCGCGACAAGCTTTTTATTACTGCCTCAAAATCGGTTTATTTATTGGATATGAAAGTGAAAGGAGCGTATTAAGCTGTTGAATGGCCGAGCGGAGGGTTTAATAAATTTTAATTGGAATTTTATTAGTAATGTTCCATTTTCCATGCTTCTCATTAACAAATATTATTGAATCCCAATATCCTTCGGCACCTCTTCCTCCTTCAATAAAAAAACAAGCCAACTTTTTATTTCCTGGAAAAGCTATTCTTAATATCATAAAAACAAATCGTTCATTTGGCTTAATACTATTTAGTAGAAAGTGAAAAAAGCCATTTTTTTGTATAATCATTTGATAATTAACCGCAATTTGTTAATAACCTTTTAAAAAAGGAACATCATTTCAACTTGGGATTAACGAACTTGTGAAAAAACCCGGTAGAAATGGTTCAAAAACCTGACAAGGCCCCACAATTGGAAATGTTTAAAACACCTCTGCAACATTTCATTAGAGAATAACATAAGCTCATATTGCTTTCGAAGCGAATAAATTGGGACTGGTTGGAAGCTGAACTAAGCAAGTTTTACTGTTTGGACAATGGTTGGCCCGGCGTTCCAATTCGAACAGTAGCCGGGATGTTGCTTCTACGCCGCATGTTTAACGAGAGTGATGAGAGCGTTATTGAGCGTTGGGTAGAAAACCCATATTGGCAATACTTCTGTGGGGAGGTTTATTTTCGTCATGAACCACCGTTTGACAGGACAGAGTTGATAAAGTTCAGCAAACGAATTGGAGAAAAAGGTGCTGAGATACTTTTAAATATGTCAATTGATTTAATTCCAAAAAAAGAAGTACAGGAGAATGAATATCCCTTTAAAAGAAAATGGTATTTTGTTTGTTGAAAAAACGGGGGCTTTTCACTTTGGGTTAATTAATTCTTAATGTAGTTAATTCATAATCAACACAAGCCCTTTGTTCAAGTATTTCACGTATTACACCTGCAACCTTAAGGTGTTCGGGGTGGTTAGCATAGCTTTTTAAATCATCCCATGAATTAAATTCTGTGATTAGAGATAAATTATAAGATTCAGATGGATTAGTATTAATCCCAACTTCAATCTGTTGCAGGCAATCTATGCTATCTTTTAATTGCTCCAAAGATTTTTTTATCGATTCAAGTTTTTAGCCCATTTGGGAATTATTTAAGTCATTTTTGAATTTAAATAGAACCACATGTTTTATCATATATAGAAAATTTGTTAATTTGAGATGAATTTCTTTGTATAATTAATCTGTTGGTTGGCACAAAAATAAGAAAATTGTTTATTTATGATGGTTATTGGTATAGCTGGAGGTACCGGTTCGGGCAAAACAACCGTTGTTCGAAAAATTATGAAAAAACTTCCCGTTGATGAAATTGCGGTTTTGCCCCAGGATTCGTACTACCGTGATAATGTTCATCTTCCACTTGAAGAACGTCAAAGAATGAATTTTGATCACCCTGATTCTATTGAGTTTGACCTGCTTGTTGAGCATTTAATTCAATTAAAAAAGGGCATACCGGTTAACCAGCCTGTTTATTCTTACCTTACTTGCACAAGGATGCCAGAAACTGTAAG
This sequence comes from Marinilabiliaceae bacterium, assembly GCA_037439945.1. GTDB lineage: Bacteria > Bacteroidota > Bacteroidia > Bacteroidales > Marinilabiliaceae > CALEUX01. Next base: position 5,013 of record JBBIVA010000095.1, on the reverse strand, counting down.
AGTTGAACCTAAAAAAGTAGTTATAGTTGAGGGGATTTTAATACTTTGCAATCCTGCTTTAAGGGAACTAATGGATTTAAAAGTTTTTGTTGATGCTGAACCTGATGAAAGGTTGATTAGGGTTATACAAAGAGATATCTCCGAAAGAGGCAGAACTGTTGATAAAGTGCTTGAGCGTTATGAAGAAACAGTAAAACCTATGCATCTGCAGTTTATTGAACCTACAAAGAGATATGCCGACCTTATTGTCCCCCAGGGAGGTAATAATCATGTTGCAATTGATATTTTAACAAAGTATATTCTTCGTGTGTTAAGCCAACAATCTTAAAATAAAAACCATGCTTGAGCAATTTCCGCCCGAAAATATACTATTTATTGATATCGAAACTGTTCCGGGTAATTATAGTTTTAATGAATTGGAACCGGATCTTAAAAAATTATGGGATAAAAAGTCAATCAATTTTCGAAAAGAAGGCCAAACCCCTGAGGATGTTTACGAAAGGGCAGGAATATATGCCGAATTTGGTAAAATTATATGTATTTCAGCAGGTGTGTATTTCAATAAAAATGGCGATCGTTTTTTTAAGGTAAAATCGTTTTATGGCGATGATGAACCTCAGATCCTAAATGATTTTAGCCGGGTTTTAAATAGTTTTTGCAACGACTCCAGAAACAGTATAGGAGGACATAATATTAAAGAATTTGATATTCCCTATATAGCCCGTCGTATGTTAATAAATAGTATTGCATTACCTCCTGTTCTTAATATTGCAGGGAAAAAACCGTGGGAGGTCAAATTTGTCGATACATTGGATTTGTGGAAATTCGGCGATTACAAAAATTACACGTCACTGGCCTTGTTAACCAAAGTAATGGGTGTGCCTTCGCCCAAGGATGATATTGATGGTAGCCAGGTAGCCTCGGTTTATTACATCGAAAAAAATTTGGAGAGAATAGTAAGATATTGTGAAAAGGATGTTTTTGCAACAGCTCAGCTTTTTCTGAGGTTTAAAGGTGAGACAATAATCAGGGAATCAAATTTTATAAAAGCTTAAGCATTTTTCCTGCTTATTTTCAACTTCATTAATATTTACTAAAACCTGGTAAACCGGTTTATTCCAAAAAATAAAGAACAGTCTTTATAAATAAATCCGGTTGTTGGGCATGTAGCCAATGTCCCGCATTTGGAATTGAAACAATCTGAGCTCCAGGAAAGAACTTATTTACAGCAAAAGTGTCTTCATTTAGTATGTATGGCGATTGTTCGCCCCTTATAAATAAAGAAGGTATATTAGCCTGGCTTATTTTATTATTACTTTCATATTCAGAAAAACCATCCATAATTTCGGGCAGATATTTTTCCAGAATTTGCAGGTTTAATCTCCACCTATAATTTTCTTTGAGTGGCCTGTAAATATTCTTCATTAAAAACTGCCTTAGTGTTTTATCAGGTAAATATTTTTTTAGTTCTTCATCAATTTGTGTTCTGGTTTTAAACTGCCCTGGGTTTACAGATAACATTGAATTAATTATTTGCCTGTGGTTGGCAGTTTCTTTTGCATAGTTACCAAAGGGCCCATATTTTTTGGGGGCAATATCAACCACTATTAAATAATCAACCAGGTTTGGATACTCAAGGGCAAATCGCATGGCAGTTTTGCCACCCATCGAATGCCCCAATAAAATTACTTTTCCCAATTCTTTGGCTTGTATCAATTCCAATAAATCCAAAACAAGGGAATTGTATGTGTGATCACCCTGGTGGGGGCTTTGTCCGTGATTACGCTGATCCGGGATTAGAATTCTGTAATTAACTGCAAGGGCCTGGGCTATTGGCATCCAGTTATCTGATGAACCATATAATCCATGAAGAATAATAATGGTTTGGTTTCCCGTCCCTGTTTCCCTGCAAAACAATTCCATTAAAAATTACTTTATCAATTGATCTTTATATAATACAATTGTTTTTTCAAGTCCCATATATAATGCATCAGCAATTAAAGCATGGCCTATGGATACCTCCTTTAAAAAGGGTATCCTTTCATTAAAAAAGCGTAAATTTTGAAGATTTAAATCATGCCCTGCATTGATTTTTAATCCAGCCTTATTAGCTATGTTGGCTGCGTTAACATACGGTGCAATGGCTTTTTCCCTGTCAACAGGGAAAAGTGCTGCATAAGGTTCGGTATATAGTTCAATACGGTCGGTATTGGTTTGCACTGAGTTTAGAATAAACTCAGGATTTGGGTCAATAAATATTGATGTTCTTATTCCTGCTTCCTTAAACTCTGCAATTACATCTTTTAAAAATGAAAGGTTTTTAATAGTATCCCATCCGGCATTTGAAGTAATGGCATCCGGTGGGTCAGGTACAAGTGTTACCTGATGGGGCTTAACTGATTTTACTAATTCTATAAATTTGGGCGACGGATATCCCTCTATATTGAACTCTGTACGAATAACCTGTTTCAAATCGTAAACATCTTTATTGCGAATATGTCTTTCATCCGGTCGCGGGTGAATAGTAATTCCATCGGCTCCGAAAATTTGTGCATCAATAGCCACCTTTACTACATCAGGTATGTTTCCGCCCCTGGAATTGCGTAATGTTGCTATTTTATTTATGTTTACACTCAGTTTTGTCATTTTGGGTATTTAATTTGTAGTAAAAAATCAAAGGTTAAACCGAAATTGATAATATTTGTTTAAGTTTAATAGTTTATGGCTTAACAAATGATTAATATTATTTAACCGTACTATGTTTTTAAGGAGACAAAGTTAAAAGTATTTCCTGAATCCGTTTTATGCTTGCACAAGATTTAATATCAGATGTGATACCATCACTCAAAACATCCGACACCGGTCTGGATGCCCTGAATTGGATGGAGGCCTTCAGGGTTTCTCATTTGCCCATTGTTAATAACTTAATTTTCCTGGGATTAATAAGTGATGTTGACATATATGATTTAAATTCTGCTGATGAACCATTGGGTAATCACAGGTTGTCATTAATGAAACCTTATGTTTATAATCATCAGCATATTTACGATGTTATTGAAATTTCATCACGTTTAAAACTAAGTGTAGTACCGGTTTTAAATATTGAAAAAGAGTTTCTGGGTGTAATTACTCAAAACGACCTTATGCATAAATTCAGCGAGTTAATCGCTGCACACACACCGGGAGGAATTCTTCAAATTGAAGTAGGATTGCGGGACTACGCACTTTCTGAAATTGCAAGGATTGTAGAAGATTCTGACACCAAAATTTTAAGTTTATATATTGCCCAGATTCCTGATAACGGAACTTTGTCACTTACCATTAAATTGAATAGAACAGATTTAAATCCGGTACTTAATGCATTTGAGCGCTATGGATACCAGGTTAGAGCAGTTTATGGGTCAGAGATAATTGTAGATGAAACCGTAAAAAGAAACTACGAGTCGTTAATTAGATATTTAAGTGTTTAGAAAAAATAATTGTGGGATGAAGTTGGGGTGGTTCAATATAATAAGTATTGCGGTTTTTATTTTTTCAATTAATATTAATGCCGAAGAAATATCAGGTTACGACACTTCTGAAACGGGAATAAGAGTAGTAAAGAAAATCTTTATATCAGGTAATAATCATACAAAACATAAAGTAATTATTAACGAGCTTCCTTTTACAGCGGGTTCGTTTGTGTCTTCTCAAAGCATAAAATCATTATCCGAACGAGCACGGGAGAACCTTTTAAATACAACTCTTTTTAATTATGTTTCTGTTAACTATTGGTTTCCAAACGATAACGATGTCATTTTTGATATTAAAGTGGAGGAGCGCTGGTATATTTGGGTTTTTCCAATATTTGAACAGGAGGGGAGAAATTTTAGTGATTTCCTTAGATTAAATGATGGATCATATTTCAATTACGGACTTTATTTTAAACATGATAATCTCAGGGGCAGGAATGAAACCCTGAAACTACGAATGGTGACAGGACATAAGAACCAATTGGTTTTAGGCTATGAGAATCCCGGTTATAATAACCGTTCGGGCTGGGGAGTAAATTTGGGTTGGCTTGTTTATGACCAGGTACCATATACAACAAATGATGATAAGCAGGTGTTTTTAAAAGCACTGGGAGAAGAAATTACCCGACAGGCAAATGTTGAGATTCTATATTTTTACAGGCATAATTTGGATCACAGGCATTGGTTAACTGCCCAATATATTGATTACTGGATTGCAGATACGCTGAAGAAGATTAAACCTGATTACCTGCCAAAGGGGAGCACCAAAAGTAAAATAATAGAATTAGGTTATAAATACCAGTATGATACACGCGACTCAAAAGTCTATCCCCTTGAGGGCAGCCTTTACGAAGCTGAAATTACCAGGAGAGGTATAGGTTTGTTATCTGATTATAATGGCTTTTTCCAGGGAAAGATAATTACTGCATGGCATATTCCTTTGTTAAACAGGTTTTATGGAAGTACCCAGGTAACACTTTCAGGAATTGACCGTAAAGAGGTTCCTTACGTTTTTAAAACCGGTCTTGGTTATAATGAATATTTAAATGGATTTGAATTTAGGGTTATTGATGGCTCTTCATTTAGTTCAGTTCAAAATAAACTGCTTTTCGAGCTGGTTCCCCGCAAAGAAAAAAAACTGACCTTTATACCAATTAAGCAATTCTCTAAAATACACTATGCCTTTTATTTAAAACTGCAACTTGATGGAGGATATGTGGTAAACAAAAATAAATTACCGGGAAATTTTATGGCCAACTCTCTATTAATAGGTTATGGAGTTGGTTTGGACCTGGTTACATTTTATGATAAAGTGTTAAGTATTAACTATTCAGCAAACAATTTTAGTGAACATGGCATTTTTGTCCATTTTAACCTGGCAATGTAATTAATTTCTGTTTTTTTAGGATGGATTAAGTTAAAGCTTTGTTTAAGTAATACATTTAGAATAACGTGAGTTCGATTTAAGCAGCTTTTACAATAGCCATATTTTCAACAACAT
>JBBIVA010000094.1:0-15258 GCA_037439945.1 Marinilabiliaceae bacterium | reverse complement strand
TTCTTTTCAAAAAATTATGTTCTAATAAAACTTTGAACGATTATCTTCAATTTCAGCATTCTCCTTTATTGATTCAATTAACTGGTAGTCAATTCCCATGTCAATATTACGGGTTAATTCCTGGCGAATATCTTCAGGATTAACACCAATGTTTTCAACATTGATTACTTTAACAACAAATACTCCGTTATTTCCCTTTATGGGTTTAGATACCTGGTTTGCCGGTGAATTAACTGCCAAAGAAACTAACGCCGGCTCAATACCTGCACCCGGAACCTGTTGTGAACCAAAACTTATGTCCTGAACAATTTGTATAGTTGAATTCATTTTTTTGGCAATAGCTGTCATGGTTCCGTTTTCTTTAACCGCCAGGTTGAACTTGTCGACTAGCATTTCAGCTTTTTTATTATTTATTAATTCTCTCTGAATTTGGGGTTTAACCAATTCCATTGCCTGCACCCCTTCTTTTGTTGCATTGGTTAAAAGTGCAATTACAAACTGGTCGCCAAATTCAAATACTTTTGACAGAGAACCAACTTTTGAATCAAATGCCCATTTTACCAAATCGCGGGGAGATTCAAGATTGCCAACATTCCGGTCGTTCTTGCGCAATTCACGTCCAAACCTCTTGGTAAGGTTTTCCTTGGTAACAGCTTCATTAAACTTAGCAACACTATTATTTATTGAAGCAAATTTATTTGCACGTGAATAAACATCCTGGTAGGTTTTTGAGCTGTATGAAATTTTACGCGCCAGTGTTGCCACCTGGTATTTTGTTGTTGGTTTGCCCTGGTCAGTAATATTAATTATATGAACCCCAAACTGACTTTCAACCTTAACAACATCACCTTTTTTTCCGTTGAAGCTGGCATCATTAAAAGGTTTTACCATTTGCCCCTCGGTAAACCAGCCTAAATCACCTCCATTTACTGCTGAACCCTGATCTGTTGAATGTTTCCTGGCCAAATCCACAAAGTTTGCACCTTTCTTAATAAGGTTCATAAGGCTATCTGCAATTGCATTAGTTGCTTCAGGTGAATTTTCACGAATCAAAATGTGACGGGCTTTAACTGAATCAGGCACCTGCTTAATTGCCACAACTCTGGCTATTTTGTATGATTCATTTTCAAAATAAGGTCCAAAAACTTCATTTACAGAAGCATTTTTCAGGAATTCTTCAATTGGTGTGTTAAATTCTGATGCTTTTTGATTAATTCCGGTATATGACTCATCTGAATTTAAATTTACAAATTGAACCGGATCTATTTCAGGTTTTGAAAAATCATTTTTCATTTTCGTGATAGCATCCAAAATTGCCTGTTTATCGGCTTCGGTAGGTTCAATATCAAATGTTATATATTCAATTTCACGTGTTTCGTCCTGTTTAAAAAGCTTTTCGTTATCGCGGTAATACTTTTTAATTTCTGCATCAGAAACGGTAACTAAACTATCCGAAATAGTAGCAAACCTTGCCATTACAAATTCAAAATCAACCATCTTGTTTCGGGCTTCAGATTCCTCCGATGCCCATTTGGATGGTATAAACATGCCTTTTTTTACCAGGTTCTTATATTTATTGAAAAGCCTTTCATTGATAAGTTGTTCCTCAAGAACTCTCCAGTAAAACGACAATGTTGGGTCCGTCTTTTTAGCTTCCAAAAAATTGCGAGCCTGGGTTGGATCGTATGCTCCTGTGTTTGGGTTTGCAAAGAGTGGGTGTTGAAGAAGAAACGGATGAACGTTTTTACCTGCCACCATATCCATTAATTCATTGGAAGGTACTGTTAATCCCAATTCTTCATATTTTTCGCCAAGTAAAGTCTGGTTAATCAATTGATTCCACGTTTGATCGCGCATCATGTAAGTTTCTTCCTCAGAAAGGGATGAAATATTACGGTTTAATTTATTGAATTCCTCCATATCGGTTACCTTATTTTGGAACTCTTGTATTGAAACAGATTTGCCGTTTATGCTAGCCACATCCATGCCAGATTGGTTGAAAAACGAACCACCGGAACTCATAAGGTCCGTCATAATAAAGGCAAATAGTGCGAATCCAATAAAAATTGCTACAAACACGCCCCCTTTACTTCTTATTTTTTCTAAAGTTGCCATTCGAAAATCAGATTAAAATTATGCTTTAAAAACAGGCACGAATATACAAAAATTGAATTATATAAACTTCAAAAGGATGGTTGATTAAATCAAAAAGGAGTAATTATCTGAACAAATAATATTTTGAAATCAGCATGTTGATTGTTAAAGCAGGAGAAAAAAAATTATTTTTATTAATCAGGTACCAGAAATCTTTGTTTATTAGGGATAATATTAGCGAAACTGTTATTTTGGCGCTTTAACTGTAATTTTAAGTAACTCTATTTTCGATTTTGTGGCCTGGAGTATATGTATTTTGAAGTTTCCTGTTTCTATTACCTCTTGTTCTTTTGGGATAGATTTATTGTTGTAAAGTACAAGTCCGGCTAATGTTTCATATTCATCAGAAACGGGTAATTCCAAATTATATTTTTCGTTAAGGTAATCAACTTCAAGTCTGCCTGAGAAAAGGTATGTGTTTTCATCAACCTGTTTTTCAATAAAGTCGGAAATATCATGTTCATCGTCTATTTCACCAAATATTTCTTCCAGAATATCTTCCAATGTAACTATTCCGGAAGTACCACCAAATTCATCAACAACCAAAACTATACTCTTATTTTCTTTTGTAAATATATCAAGGAGCTTATTAGCAGTCATTGTTTCAGGAACAATGGATATTGGGTTAATCAGGTTACGAAGGTTTTTGGGGTTTTTGAACATTTGTGAAACATGTACATACCCAACAATATTATCTATTGTTTCCCGAAATATTAATATTTTGGAAAATCCTGATTCAATAAATCTTGATCTTAATATTTCGATGCTTTCATTTATTTCAACAGCTTCAAGGTCGGTTCGTGGTACCGAGCACTCGCGTACTTTAACGGTTGAAAAATACAGGGCATTTTTAAAAAACTTTACTTCTTCGGGAAGTGGAAAATTTTCATGGGCTTTGCTTTGTTGCCTGCTAATTAAATTATCAAGATCAATTATGCCAAGAACAATATTTTTCTTTGGGGGTGGATTATTTACTTTAAGAATTTTACGGATAAAAAAATTAGAAAATCCAAGCGTCAGGTTCGAGATGGGAAAAAACAGCCAATAAAAAAATGTTAATGGCACCGAAAACATAATAAGCGAAAACGATGGGTTTATTCTGAAAATTATTTTAGGAAGAAATTCGGCAGTAATTAAAATAATTATTGTTGAAAATATTGTTTGAATTAACAAAATTGATGTTTCTGAGCTTATAAACCTGCTAATACTTGGTTCAATCAGGCTTGCCATATACAATCCGTAAACAACCAGTGCAATATTATTTCCAATTAATATTGTAGAAATAAAAAGCCCTGGCGATTTTAAAAAAACATCGGTAAGTTTTGAAAACCGGGGATATTTTTTCCGGTTTAGTTCGTTCATCAATTTATTGGTTGAAAGAAATGCCATTTCACTACCCGAGAAAAATGCTGATAAAATCAAGGTTATTATGATAATGGTTAATATGGTCATTTCTTTATTAAGCGTTGAAGATGTAAGATGTTAAGATAACAATTTTTGATTAATTATTTTTAGCCGGACTTAGGTTATCTTCAATTTCAAGAATTCCGCTTATATTTTTTATTTTATAGTTCTCTAGGCGTTCATCAGATTCAAAACCATATCCGGTTATAATTTCTCTTTGAGTTGTAATCTTGATAAACTGATCGGAGTAAACAGAGCGTTTTTTTTGATCCCAGAGCAAAAGTTCGGAATTTATAACTTCACCTTTCATATTAATAGCTTCAACATCCTGACGTAGTTCCCAAATTTCAGTGTTTTGATAATAAACCGCTTCTTTACATTTAATCTGGGCATCAACATCCTCATTAACATCAAAAATAAAAAGATGCAGTCCACCCGGAAATTCAATTGTTGGTTCTGCTTTTTGGTCAAATTGAAGAAGTTGCGGAGAAACAAACCTGTATTTAATCTTTCCTGAATCGGTAATTACGGTTGTTAGTTCTTTAATTGTCAGACTGGGTAATTCCTCACTGTTTGTTAATGCTTTAATTTCTTCGGGTTTATTTGGTGTACACGCCAAAATTACAAAAGCAAGCAGTATAATTATACCGCCTGCCTTTATATTAACTCTGTATTTCCTGTTTAACCCAAGGGTTTCCATTTGGTTTATTTCTCCCTTATGGTAGTTACTTCATTAATCCAACCACCCACTGTATAGTTTCCGCCAACTGTTAATCCCTGGAAGAATATCTCAGTTTTTGGAGGAAAATGAGCAGAGTATAGTCTAATTTGTTCATTTGCTTCTTCAACCGTTGTTGGGTCAACAGATTTTGCCTTCATAAACTTGTCAACTGCAGACCAGTAAACAGCTTTCTTTTCAAATTCATTGGAACCCACAATATTTGCTGAACTTGCATATGCTTTACCAATCAGGATATATGGTGCGCCCCAGTTTGGTTTGGCATCTGCAGCCCTTATTGCCAAGGTTCTTGCAGCCTGGAAGTTTGACTGGGAAAGGTGTATAAGTGCCATATAATATAAGTAAGTCCCTTTCTGATTTTGGTCTTCCGACAAATCAATTGCTTCCTGGTAATAAGTAAGGGCCCTTTGTGTATCACCTGATTTCAGGTACATTCTCGCCAATCCATATGCTGATGAGGATGATGGTTCAATATTGTGTTGAAATTCTGAAACTTTATATAATAAATCAGCTTCATCGCATTGATTTCTGGCAAGCAGGCCACTAACTCTTTTTAACCATGCCAGATCGAATTTATTTTCATCAAGTTGTGGTGAAAAGATTGTTTCAATAGTTTTGCAATCGGCAGCTCCACTTGAAGCAAAAAGTTCCTCAACACTTCCTTTAACCTGCTCAAGAATCGAATTTCCTGGTTTTTCTTTTAGCTGAAATTCAATAATATCGGCCACAACAGTGTAGTCTTTAATAAAAGCTGCAGCATCAATATTTGATGATTTGTAAAGGTTGAAGGATGCCTGCATTAGAGCGGCTAATATATCAATTCTTGAATTACGCCCTATACCTTTAACCGATTCATCCAGTAATTTGTAAGCATCTTTTAGAACAGAGGCTTCATCCCTTTTGTAATTAAGCATTTCAATTGCTTTCAAACCTTTAATCATTGCTGCGGGGGCACGCCTGTTATTCCCAAAATACTGAATGCGCATATCGTAAACCTTGAGCAAAAGCTGGTAAAACTCCTCTTTTTTAGCTATATCAGGAGCTTTGTCCATTTTGTGTTTTACCAGTACCGGACCGTCAATATAAACGTTAAGATTTGCCATGGGGCACTCGTTTAATACTACCATCCAACTGTTAAAGGCTTCATCAAGATTTTTATTTTTAAAATCTTCGTTGTATAATGAAAGATGTTTAATACACCGGATGCTGTCTTCCCCACTTCCGTATTGTGTTCCGGTTGTTACCCCTTTTTGGGCAGTAGCTGTTGCAAAAGTTATAAGTAACGCTATTGCAGTTAGTTGTAAAGCTTTCATGGCTTATTTTTTTGTTTTCCTTAGATTTTTGATGTGTTTAAACCTAATAATATTAAATTCTTACATCTAAAACCTTATTATTGTTATTAAATTAAAACTATTCAAATTTACGTTTAACAAACCAATATTCATGTAATGTAAAATTTACAATAAACCTGTTGTACGTTTCTTTAACCTGATTTGTTTCTGATGTTCCTCTTGACCCAAATTCATATACCAGGTTTACAGATGTATTGGTTCTTTTTAATGGTAAACCAATCCCAAAACTCATGCCAAAATCTTTAACCTGGTATCCGTTAAGCTTAATGTAATCCTGGGTATAATGTAACCCGGCACGATATCTAATACGGTGCAGGTAATTTGTTGCTGTCCGCTCTTTAGGTATCCATTCAGCCCCAAAGTTAAAATAATTTGCATTGGTTGTCTCTGTTTTGTCATCAGGAAAATTCGCATCGGCCCAACTGCGGGTTGAAAAATCTGCTGCAAATGTTAGTTTGTCATTAAATGTGTAGGATGCCCCAAGTCCTAAACCCAATGGTAATTCAAAGGTGTTTTTGCTCCATTTGTTTTTTTCGGAATGCAGGGTGTCATTCGTTATAAAAAGGTTGCCATCAACATCGTACATGGTTCCACGGGCTATTAACATGGATGATTCACCCCTTATAGCTGTTTTGGGACTAAAAGTTACCCCTATTGTATATTTATTGTTTTTACCGGCAATATTGGAATATTGAAGCCCAAAACCAATAAAGGCATCATTTAAATGTATTTCATGCTTTATACCATATTTATAGGCATCGGGGTCGTTAATATATTCAGAAAATGAAGTATGGTTAATATTGCCAAACCAATAAGAAACATTTAAACCCGCAGACCAGGATGAGTTTATTTTAAAACCAATTCCTCCATATAAATTGGTTATATTTCCTAATCCCATGGCTTTTTGGAGAGATGTGCTGGTCCCTTCACCTGAAATGGTCCCATAACTATACCCTGCATTTGATGCTGGTTTTATACCAATGGAGGTAAATATTTTTCGTGTAATAGGAAAACCGAATGCAAAATAATCAAAATCTATCTCGGAAAAACTATTGGTAGCCCCCATGTGATTAATATTCTGCGAAAACCCGCTTATGCCCGACTCAAAATAGAACGATAAAGTATCTATTGCAGTGTATGATGCAGGGTTTAAAGGGTTTAAATTGTATGGAGACCTTAAACCAATTCCTGTATTACCCATAGCCGCGTTTCTTCCAAAACCTTTTTGGTTTATTTCGCCTATTCCATACCTTGTAAATGGTGAAAAAGTCCTGGTTTGGGAAACTACAGTAATTGAAGGAAATATTATCAATAACCCTAAAAAAAAATGCTTACATTTATTATACATTGTATTCCATTATACGGTTTAATCCTTTTAATACCAAATTTTGATCTGCAAAGATGGGTTTTTTTAAATTTTTCTCAAAAAAAAGTGCATCTCCACCTGTAATAATAGTTTTGACTGATCCATATTTATTATTACACACGGTTCTGTAGCCTTCAATTTCAAAAATCATTCCATTATATGTACCTGATGAAATTGCCTCGATTGTATTTTTGCCAGGAAAGCAAATATCATTGCTTTTGTTTACCAATGGTAACCTGCTGGTAAATTGATTCAGGGCCTTAATCCGCATGTTGATTCCCGGTGAAATATCCCCTCCAATATAATCGATCCCATTTAGCAACAAATCATATGTTATAGCAGTACCGGCATCAATAATCAGAATATTTTCTTCCGGAAATAAAAACTGGGCTCCAACCACAGCAGCCAACCTGTCTTTGCCCAGTGTTTCGGGGGTTTTGTAATGGTTAACAACAGGTAAAGGGGTAGTGTGGTCAAGAAATATAATTTTATTTACTTTTTTATTTAAAAAATCGGTAAGATTATAATTGTCACTTACTACGGAAGAAATTATTAAATTATCGGGGTTGAATTTATCTAATAATTTTTTGATTATATCAAAATTGTAATCAATATTTTCAAAAGTAATTAAATCATTATCCTTAAAAACACCTAATTTTATATAACTGTTACCTCTGTCAATTGCTATATTAATCATAAAAATAGTCAGCCATTATAATTTATAACCACCGACAAATTTAGCCATTTTATCAATTCTATTTGATTTTCATTTGTTTTTATGCTTTTTTTGTCATTTTAATTCTGAAACCATTCCACATTATGCTTAAAATCCTTGTAGTTGAAGATGATAAGTTTATTTCAGCAATTTTTTCGTTTTTCCTGAAAGATTTGGGGTATAATTTAATTGCCCGCTGTCAAAGCGGGACGGGAGCTCTTGAGATTTGCGAAAGGGAACGTCCTGATGTTGTTTTAATGGATATTCATCTTGAGGGTGAAATAGACGGTATCCAGACTGCAGAAAGATTACAACGTGATTATGAAATTCCTGTAATTTTTGTCTCAAGCGACACAAGTAACAGTGTAGTTGAGAGGGCAATTATGGCAAACTCCTACGGATATTTGGTGAAACCGGTTCAAAAAAAAGAACTGGGAATAACAATTGATCTGGCATATTATAAACATAAAGTTGATTTGGACCAGAAAAGACGCGAGCAAGGTTTCAGACAATTTATTTCAGACTCTCCTGTTCCTATTATTATTGTTAATGATAGTCGTATTCAATATTTGAATTTGAGTGCAATGGAACTTCTTCATTCGCATTATATTGAAGATATTATTGGCTTGCCGCTGGTTGAATTTGCCGGTAGTCTATCTGTTGATTCCATTTCAGGTATTTTAAAGGAAAAGCCAAAAGTGGGGAAAAAAATACCCAGGTTTAAAGCATTTTTTAAAGGGTTAAATGGTAAGGAGATAAAAGTACTGGTTAATGGATCATGGATAAGATTTAATAATAGTGATGCACTTCAATTGGTATTATCTGATTTGTCGGTTTAATGCTTGTTTCACGCATAAAGAAGGATTAATACAGATTTTAAAGTGTTAAAAACCAGGATTTTTTAAAAAAAAGATAGCAGAAGTATTTATTTTGATTAAAAGTATTATCTAAAACATTTCTCAGATTATTTTTGGATATTTTAGTTTTTCATACCTGTCGCCTTAAAACAGTGACTGTTAAACAACGAGGGCATAAAATAGAGCACAACGAATTATGATTGTTTCATTTGATTCAGAATAATCAATATTTTTTCAAGATGTTTTACTGGTGCTAATTTTAATATAAGTTTTTCCATTTTTTCTTCCATTTTAGCCTTTCCCGGATTTGCCTGTATCCATTTTAAAATATTATCGAACAACCGTGATTTATAAAATGGAGATAAAGGGTTACCAACAAAATAAATACGTATTACCGCGTTTTTATAAATCAGTTTTTCAATACCCATTTCACGGGCTGTAATCCTAATCCTGACAATTTCGAGCAGGCCTTCGGCCTCAAAAGGAAGGTTCCCAAAACGGTCAATTATATTAAGTTTAAATTTTTCCAATTCTTCCTGATCGGTTATATTATCCAGGTCGCGATATAAATCCATCCTCTCCGAAATATTGGTTATGTATTCTTCAGGGAAACGCACTTCCTGGTCGGTTTCTATCTGGCAGTCGGCAACAAAAACGGTTGAAGTTTTTGTATCGGCTTTCAAATTGGCAGTTTTATCTTCAATTCCGGTAAACTCACTTTCTCTAAGCTCAAGCAGGGCTTCCTGCAATATGCGCTGGTATGTTTCATAGCCAATATCGGAGATATATCCGCTTTGTTCAGCTCCGAGTATGTTTCCTGCCCCCCTTATATCCAAATCCTGCATTGCAATCTTAAAACCACTTCCCAAATCAGAAAATTCCTCAATAATTTTAAGTCGTTTTCGGGCATCATTGGTTAGGGAGGTTACTGGTGGGGCCAGCAGATAGCAATAAGCTTTTTTATTTGATCTCCCAACCCTTCCCCGTAATTGATGAAGTTCACTTAATCCAAAATTATGGGCGTTATTAATAATTATTGTGTTGGCATTTGGGATGTCGAGTCCTGATTCAATTATTGTTGTGGCAATCAGAACGTCGTAATCACCTTCAATAAAATCAAGCATTATATTTTCCAATTTAGTCCCGTCCATCTGGCCGTGGGCAACAACTGTTTTAATCCCGGGAAGTATTTTGTTTATTAAGGTTTCAATTTCATTAATATTCTGAATCCTGTTGTTGATAAAAAACACTTGTCCATTCCTTTCAACCTCGTATAAAATAGCTTCCTTTATAATTTCTTCATTAAAAATATGAACTTCTGTAATTATTGGATGCCTGTTTTGTGGTGGTGTATTCAAAATTGATAAATCACGGGCCCCCATTAACGAAAACTGTAAGGTTCGCGGAATAGGGGTGGCAGTTAAAGTTAACGTGTCAACATTTACCTTTAATTCTTTAAGTTTTTCCTTAACCGAAACCCCAAAACGTTGTTCCTCATCGATTATTAATAACCCAAGGTTTTTAAAAATAACATCTTTACCTATCATTCTGTGCGTACCGATTAAAATATCAACCTTACCTGATTTTACCCGGTCAATGGTGTTTTTTACTTCCGATGTTTTGCGCAATCTGCTTATATATTCAACATTGCATGGAAATTCTTTTAGTCTTTCCCTGAAGGTTCGATAATGTTGAAGGGCAAGAATTGTTGTAGGAACCAAAATTGCAACCTGCTTACTGTCTGAAACGGCCTTAAAAGCTGCTCTTATAGCAATTTCAGTTTTTCCGAATCCAACATCTCCGCATACTAACCTATCCATAGGGTGAAATGCTTCCATATCTTTTTTTACTGCCACAGTTGTTTTTGATTGGTCAGGAGTATCTTCATACATAAATGATGCTTCCAGCTCCTTTTGCAGGTATGAATCAGGCGAGAAAGCAAATCCCTTTTCAGCCCTTCTGCGTGCATAAAGACTAATTAGTTCACGTGCTATATCTTTAACTTTTTTCTTGGTCTTCTCTTTCATTTTTTGCCAGCTACCCGTACCGAGTTTGTTTATACGCGGGGGCTCGCCTTCCTGTCCTTTAAACCTGCTAATTCGGTGAAGGGAATGTATATTTACCAGTAAAACATCATTATCTCTGTAAATAAGTCTTATAGCTTCCTGCTTTTTTCCGTTTATTTCGGTAGTTACCAATCCACCAAACCTACCTATGCCATGGTCAACATGAACTACATAATCACCCGGATTAAGTCGTGTTAATTCCTTCAATGTAACTGCTTGTTTTGCTGCACGCCCCTTATCGGTTCTAAGTGTAAATTTATGGTATCTGTCAAAGATCTGGTGATCGGTATAAACGCAAATTTTAATATCGTTATCAACAAAACCTTCGTGGAGGGCATGGTTAACTGTTTCGTACACAATACTACTACCTTTGTCTGAAAATATTTGATTCAGCCTTTCCAGCTGCTGGCTGTTACCCGATAAAACATATACAGAATATCCTTCGTCCTGTTTTTCCTTAATATTTTGCTCGAGCAACGTGAAATGCTTTTGAAAAAGGGGCTGGGGAGTTGAATTAAATATTATTGTTTCATTAACTTGCCATCCTTGTGGATTTGACCAGATCAACAATGGGAATTTCTCAATTAGCTTTGAAAATAACGATCCACCGATTACCTGGTTTTTTTTTGGTATTCTTGAATTATCCTTTTCGTTAGTATATTCTGAATCAATTTTATTAAAAATAATATCCATTTTATCTACAATAATGGCAGGAGTGTCCATCCAGATTTTAAAATTTGATGGAATAAATTCGGGGAGCGGAATTATATCATTTTCATGCCACAACATTAAATCAGGTATTATATTAATCTCATTGTAATCAGTTTTGGATAGCTGGGTTTCAATGTCAAAAGATCGTATGCTTTCCACTTCGTTACCGAAAAAATCGATTCTGAAAGGTTCCTCAAACGAATAGCTAAAAACATCCAGAATTGAGCCTCTGATCGAAAACTGACCCGGTTCATAAACAAAATCTGCCCTTGAAAACCCAAACTCTTTAAGAAGGTCTTTTATAAAAGAGAGATCTGATTTTTCATTTTTTTTAATTGTTATTGTGTTGTTTTCAAGTGTTTTGTTGTTCGGAACTTTCTCCATTAATGCCTCAGGATAGGTTATAAAAAACTGACCTGGTTTTGCTTTAGAAATATTTTGAAGGGCTTCAGTTCTTAAAATTGTATTATTACTGTCGGGTTGACCAAACTCCGGCGATCGCCTGTATGATGATGGTAGGAAGAATACTGATTGTTCGCTAATTAACTGAGATATGTCATGGTAAATATATGCGGCATCTTCTTTGTCGGAAGCAATAATCAGGTTAGGATGCTGATTTTTTATGGTAGTTGCTAAAAGGGCAACCATTGAACCTGATATTCCTTGTAGGTTAATTACTCCTTTGCCTTCGGAGAACCATTTGTTAATTTCTTGTATTCTATGATGTTTATTGAATATTGATATTAGAACACTTGCCTGACCCATTTTTTTCGGTCAAAATTAGTTATTTTTTGATTTAAATAGTTCCTTTGATAAATACAATATGGACAAAGGAATTAAACCCGGGTATGAACAATTCTGCATGAGGTATAAAAAATTTTCAGGTATTGCAGGTTTGAAAAATACTTGTTGAACCATTTTTTGGTTTAATAATAAATTGGGAATTTTGTAAGCAAAACAAATTTAAATATGAGAGTTTATAAATTTGGGGGCGCATCTGTAAAAGATGCCAATGGTGTAAGAAATGTGGTTAACATTATAAGAGAGGTTTCAGAACCATTAGTGGTTGTGGTTTCAGCAATGGGTAAAATGACAAATGCTTTTGAAATCCTTTTGGATTCTTATTTTTTTGGCAGAATTGATGATCTTACCAATTCATTAAATGGAATAAAAACATTTCATGAAGAAATTATCACCAGTCTATTTGGAAAATCAGGAGGATCAGATGGATATAATCGTGAGATTAAGATTTTGGAGAATAGATTGTTACAACCACCTTCAGGTGAATACGATTTAGAGTATGATCAGATTGTTTCATTTGGCGAGCTTTTGTCAACACAAATTGTTAACGATTTCTTATTACTGTCAAAAGTTGATTCAATGTGGGTTGATTCAAGGAATGTTATCAAAACTGATGATGTTTATCGTGATGCAAATATTGATTGGAAAATTACAGAATCCCGTGTTTTATCAACATTTACTTTTAATGGCACAAAAATGTACCTGACACAGGGTTTTATTGGTGGAACTGATAAAACTCTTACCACCACACTGGGAAGAGAGGGATCAGATTATACTGCTGCTATTTTGGGCCATATCTTAAATGCTGAAAACGTTACAATATGGAAAGATGTACCAGGTGTTTTAAACGGAGATCCCCGCTGGTATCCGAATGCTATAAAAATAAACGAGTTATCGTATAATGAAGCTATTGAGTTAACTTATTATGGCGCCCAGGTAATCCATCCAAAGACACTTAAACCGCTTCAGAACAAAGAAATACCCCTATTTGTAAAGTCATTTATTGATCCTATTGCAACGGGCACGGTAATTCATTCTCGTATTGGTATAAGTGAGCCAATACCCGTTTTTGTTTTAAAAAAGGATCAGATTTTTGTTACGGTTTACCCAAAAGATTTTTCATTTATAATGGAAGAAAAACTGATTGATATTATTTCAATATTTAGAAAATTCAGAGTAAGAATGAATTTGATGCAAATTTCAGCTTTAAATTTTTCGGCCGCATTTGATAATAAAAGGGTTACAAAAGAAATTTTAGAGGAGTTGAGCAAGGAGTTCTCAGTCCGTTATAATGAAAATGTAGAACTTTTGACCATTAGGCAATATACCAGGGAAGCCATTAATGATATGATTAAGGGTAGGGAGGTTCTTGATTCGCAGACAACCCGAAAGGTTGCCAGGTTTATTTTAAAATAACAAACTAATGAAGCTATTCCTGTTGGTCAGTTTTTATCCTGAACGCAGCTTTTAAACCACGTCTTTCACCATCATCATTAAAAATGGAATAGGCAAGTACAATAGAGTGTACCTGTTTATTAAACTTCTTTGTTTCCGTCGAGAAATGCCATGTTTCAACAAATTGAATTTCTTCAATTCTATCACGTGAAAAGTCGGTGGATAATTCTAATAATTTTATGTCGTCAATGGTTAATTCAACTCCTGAATAATAGTGATATACTTTTAAATCACCCGAGTATATGGCTTCAAAAATTCCATCTACAAATTTCTTCCGTTGAACCTTCCTTAATCTGAACTCATTCCATTCATCCGATGAATCAAAGTTAAATATTGTTACAGGGTAAATAATTGTATCAGCCACCAGATTGCCGGCATTAGTTTTTTTTACAATTGGGTTATTAATTGTTGAAGCATTCTTTTCATTTTTTTTTACACATCCTGAAACAAAAAACAGGACTATAATTAATCCCAAAAACTTATTTTTTATCATAACAAACTTATTTTTAAAAGGAATGATTGACTTCCCCGACTTTTCGGGGGAATACCCATGTTGCTTATTTTGTCATTATTGTGTTTACCGAAAAGTAGGGGAAGGTTGTGTTTTTTCGCAAACATACTCGTTTCATTTGTATATATTTTAATAGGTCCTGATTTCTGGATATTCTATGCGTATGTCGTTGAACCTTTTGGGTATTGGTTCGATTTTGTATGTTTAAACTAATCAAATTGTACCGGTTGAATTTTTCGTGATTATAGGTTTAAATTTAAATTCCTTTTGATTTGTAGCTTCTGAAAAAACTTGAAAATTTAATTTTAATAACTCCCCATAATGCTTCGTTAAAAATCCCACCGCTCATTTTTGAAAAACCTTGCTTCCTGTCAGTGAAAACAATGGGAACCTCAATAATTTTAAATCCGTATTTCCATGTTGTAAACTTCATTTCAATCTGAAAGGCATAACCTTTAAATTTAATTTTATTAAAATCAATGGTACTTAACACGTTCTTGTGGTAGCATTTAAATCCAGCAGTTGTATCCATAATATCCATTCCCGTAACAAGTCTTACATAAACCGATGCAAAATATGACATTAGTACTCTGCCTATTGGCCAGTTTACAACATTAACTCCTGATTTGTAGCGCGATCCAATTGCAAGATCAGCTCCATCAATGGTACAGGCATGAAATAGTTTTACCAAATCCTTCGGATCATGGGAAAAGTCAGCATCCATTTCAAAAATATATGTAAAATCATTTTCCAAGGCCCATTTAAACCCGGTAATATAAGCAGTACCAAGTCCCAATTTTCCGAATCTTTCAATTATATGCAGACGGTTTGAATAGGCTGGTTGTAATTTATGAACTATAGACGCGGTCCCATCTGGTGAATTATCATCAATAATGAGAATATTTAATTCATCGATTGGTTGTTTGAAAATGGCCTCAATTATAGATTCTATATTTTCCTTTTCATTGTAAGTGGGAATAATAATCAGGTTTTTATTCACAATTATTTGTTTTAATAAATAATAATAATTGCGAAGATACAATTTAACAGAGGCTTTTTGTGCATCTGTTATATATTTAACGTGAGTTCGATGTAATAATTTTGTAATAAAATTTAAAGCATAGAGT